>JANQQM010000006.1 GCA_028289365.1 Salaquimonas sp.
ATATTACCGGCGCGGCGTCCCAATTGAATTCTTCGGAAGACCGACACTTGGAAACCAGCTACTGGCCAAACTGGTTCGCCAATATGATTGCCCGGTCTATCCAGCTCGCTGCATCCGCCTGCCGGGTGGCAGGTTCAGGATGGAAGTCCAGAACAAGCTGGACATTCCCAAAACGCCCGATGGCAAGGTCGACATCGACGGCCTGACCCAGGCCGTCAATGACGTGGTGGAGAGTTGGGTCCGCGAATATCCTGGCCAGTGGCTTTGGTTGCACAACCGTTGGCGCATGTCACGCCGACTGAGCCGTGAAAAGCACAAGCGCGCCGCCAAGGCTGCAAGCAATTGACTGTTACCGCGTAACGCGTACTTTCGTATTCTTCAGCCCAGCCCGCAATGCCATGTTGTAAAACACTCTGGCATTGTCCGGATGCAGACGGATGCAGCCTGCGGAAGCAGGGCGACCCAGCCGCTTAATGTGATTGGTACCATGAACCGCATAATTGCCACTGTAGAAAACGGAATATGGCATCGGTGCATTGTTGTACCGGCTTGAACGGTGGTTTTTTGAAGTCCATTTGGCCGTCCAAGTACCGGTCGGCGTGACTTTCCCCCGCCTGGCGGTCGAAACCGGCCAAGTATATTGCAAACGGCCATTTTTATAGACCCGCATGCGCTGTTCCGACAGGTCGACGCGCGCCTCAACCACAGCCGATAATGCAGGTGTGGTCATGAATCCCGATACTATTATGGCAAATGCCAGGATTGTTCTCATGATCTTAACTCCAACTCGTTGCCTCAAACACACCGCATCATTTACTACTGTATGAAGCGAAACTGTATTTATCCACTTCATACATCCAACCTCAAAAGCATAATGCTGTTGAACTTAGTACTTTCGCAACAAAGACATGTAATGGTCTGAACTTGGTTGCTTGAGCACCCGCCCAACTGCTTTTGACAGTTGAATAACTCACTGCCCCGTGGGACAATTTCTCCGAGTATAAGGAATTCGATTGAGCGGCTCTGTGCAAAATATCACAAAGATGGTCACCTCAATGCGGGGTGAGCTGATCGAACTCACACGCGACCTGGTGAAATTCCCAACCGTAAATCCGCCCGGCGAAGCCTATACTCCCTGCGCGGAATTTATCGGCAATCTGTTGGCGCGCAGCGGTTATGAAATTCAGTATGTCCGGGGTGAAGGCACACCGGGTGACACGAACAGATATCCGCGGACGAATGTCATCGCCCGGATTGAGGGCTCGCGCCCCGGTCCGGTAGTCCACTTTAATTCCCACATCGATGTGGTACCCCCCGGCGAGGGCTGGTCGGTCGATCCATTTGCCGCCATCGTCCGCGATGGCAAGGTCTATGGTCGCGGCACCTGCGACATGAAGGGTGGGATGGCGGCATCGATTATTGCTGCCCAGGCCTACACTGCCATTAACCCCAACTTTCCCGGCGCAATCGAAATTTCAGGTACGGTCGACGAAGAATCCGGAGGATATGGCGGCGTGGCCTATCTCGCCGAACGCGGGTTTTTCTCCAGGCCGCGCGTCGACCACGTCATCATTCCTGAACCACTGAATAAGGATCGGGTTTGCCTGGGCCATCGTGGTGTGTGGTGGGCTGAAATCGAGACCAAAGGGGAAGTCGCCCACGGCTCCATGCCCTTCCTGGGAGATTGCGCAATTCGGCACATGGGCGCTGTAATTGAGAGTTTTGAAAAAAAGCTCTTCCCGGCCCTCGACAGGAAGCAGACCGCTATGCCGATCGTGCCGCCCGGCGCCAAACGCTCGACCATGAACATCAATGCCATTCACGGCGGCCAGACCGATGATTACAGCGGCCTGCCTAGCGCCAACGTGCCCGACAGCTGCAAGATGACTATCGATCGTCGGTTCCTGATCGAAGAGGACATGTCCCAGGTCAAACAGGAAGTCATCGACATACTTGAAGAAATCAAGGTCAGCCGGGATAATTTCGACTACGCAGTCAGGGACATCATGCAGGTGCTGCCGACCATGGTGGACAAGGATACCCCTGTGGCTTTGGCAGTCGCTGACGGTATCCGGGAAGTGTTCGGCCGTGAACCGGAATATGTGATTTCGCCCGGCACCTACGATCAGAAACACATTACGCGTATTGGTCACCTGCAGGACTGCATCGCTTACGGACCAGGCATTCTGGATCTGGCGCATCGGCCGGACGAATTCGTGGTGATCGACGACATGGTGGAAAGCGCACGGGTCATGGCGCTTGCACTGAGCTACTTGCTGGAAGGCAAGCACACAGCTTAAGCCTAGTTTCCTCGCAGATTTACCGCCGATCGAGCATGGAAAGAATGCTCGACTTTGGTCCCATCGGACGAAGCAACAAGAGCATCCTCGCTGTCAGAACTTGGCGCCCAAGCATAGACAGCCAATATGACAACGAGCCATCCCACAAATTGAAGTGGGTCAAGTTTGTATTTACGTTTCATTTCCCCCTGCCCGCATCTTCTCATAACGCAGGCCCAATTAATGCTGGCGGCAATTCTAGAGCAGATCAATAAACCGAGTAGAAACCAGATCGCTAAAATTCGCAGGAAAATCATCATGAATTGTCCATGAATTCTGGAAAATCGAAAGCGGCAATTTCGGTTAACCCGGCATTTGTCATCAGCAATCTTGTCTTGTATCGTGACGCCTTTAGAACGCTGTAACGGTGGTGTTTGATAACAAGTCAATTTTGACGTTATCGATATGGCGTGCGTATTGGTTTTTCAGGGAGTTCTCGATGATTACCCACTTGAAATTGGCTGCAGCTGTCGTTGTTGCAAGCATGCTTGCCGTATCAAATCCTGCTCATGCAGCAAAAGATACAATTGTGCTTGGCATGCCGCTTGAACCCCCTCATCTGGATCCAACGGCAGGCGCTGCAGCGGCAATTGACGAAGTTGTTTACGCAAATGTCTTCGAGGGTCTGACGCGCATTAATCGCAATGGTGAAGTCCTGCCCGCTTTGGCTGAAAGCTGGGAGATTTCCGAGGACGGCAAAACCTATACCTTCAAATTGCATTCCGGCGTCAAGTTTCATGACGGAACGACATTTGACGCCGAAGATGTAAAATTCTCCTTGGACCGGGCTCGCAGCGATGACTCAACCAATGCCCAAAAGAAACTCTTTGCCGCTATTGAATCGGTCGAAGTCGTGGACCCTTCAACGGTGAAGATTACACTCAGCAGCGCTGCAGGAAACTTCCTGTTCAACCTTGGATGGGGTGATGCAGTGATCGTCGCTCCGGAATCTGCAGACACCAACAAGGAAAATCCGGTCGGAACCGGGCCGTTCAAATTCTCTGACTGGGTACAGGGAAGCTCGGTCGAGCTGGTGCGTAACGATGACTACTGGGGAGAGCCGGTTGCACTTTCAAAGGCTACAATCCGATTCATACCGGATGCTTCTGCTGCAATTGCCGCGCTGCAATCAGGCGACGTGGATGCCTACCCGAACATCTCCGCACCGGAGTCGATCCCGGCTTTCCAGGCTGATCCAAGATTTACGGTGGTCATTGGGTCGACAGAAGGCGAGACTATTCTTTCCACCAACAATAAGAGACCGCCTTTCGACAACATCAAGGTGCGTCAGGCAATTGCCCATACCCTGGATCGGCAGGCAATCATTGATGGCGCCATGTTTGGCCTGGGCACACCCATTGGAACCCATTTTGCGCCCCACCATCCAGCCTATGTGACCGAAACAATCGACACCTATCCCAAAGATCTGGAAAAGGCCAAGGCCCTATTGAAAGAAGCCGGGCTCGCGGATGGCTTCAAGGCAAAACTGCACCTTCCACCGCCAACCTATGCACGTCGCGGCGGCGAGATCATTGCCTCCCAATTGCGTGAAATTGGAATCGATCTTGAAGTCATTCCGGTCGAGTGGAAGCAATGGCTGGAAGGGCCGTTCAAGGGCGATTACGATCTCACCATTGTCTCGCACACCGAGCCGATGGATATAGGAATCTACGCCGATCCAGACTATTATTTCCAATATGACAGCCCGGAATTTCAGGCGGTCATCGACAAGCTGAATGAAACAACCGACGAAGCAGCACGCTATGAGCTTCTTGGCGAAGCGCAGAAAATTGTCAGCCGTGATGCGGTCAACGGTTTTCTGTTTGAACTCGCCAAGGCGGGTGTCTGGAATGCAAAACTCAAGGGCCTTTGGGAGAATGTCCCCGTCCAAGCCAATGATCTGACAGAGGTGATGTGGACCGAATAGCGACCCGGATTTTACAAGCCCAAATATCTGGGCTGACTGGGTAGGGCCATGCTTGCCTTCCTCGCCAACCGGCTGTTTGCACTTGGCCTGACGCTACTGCTGGCAACGGTGGTTATCTTCCTCGTTCTGGAAATTATCCCGGGCGATCCGGCGCGCCTGATGCTGGGCATCAATGCCACACAAGACGCTGTTGATGTCTTGCGCGAGCAGATGGGGCTGAACCAACCTCCCCTGCAACGATATTGGAGTTGGGTAACCGGCCTGCTGGTGGGGGATTTCGGCACCAGCTACACCTATTCTGTTCCGGTCAGCGAACTGATCCTGGAACGAATTGTGGTGTCCCTGCCCTTGGCACTGATTGCGCTGACACTTTCAACCTTGATCGCAATTCCAGTCGGCATCTATGCCGCTTCCCATCGCGGACGGGTCTCCGATACAGCCGTCATCGCAACAACCCAGCTGGGCATTGCAATCCCGAACTTCTGGTTTGCACTATTATTGGTCTATGTGTTTGCCGTCAGTCTGCGATTGGTTCCAGCCGGCGGTTTTCCTGGTTGGGACGCCGGCGTTTGGGAAGCGGTAAAGGCGCTGATTCTGCCGTCAATTGCATTGGCCTTGCCGCAGGCGGCAATTCTGGCGCGCGTTACCCGATCCGCCATTATCGAAACGCTGGGTGAAGATTATGTCCGCACAGCCCGGGCAAAGGGGCTGACCTACCGCCAGACACTTTGGCGGCACACACTCCGAAATGCGATGATACCCGTGGTGACAATCATGGGGCTTCAGTTTGCTTTTTTGCTAGCCGGAACCATCATCATCGAGAACGTGTTTTATCTTCCCGGCCTCGGCAGATTGGTGTTCCAGGCGATCACGCAACACGATCTTCCGGTTGTTCAAAGCGTCGTGGTGCTGCTCGTCGCCACGGTTGTCTTGATCAATTTCCTTGTCGATATTGCGTACGCAGTAATCGATCCCCGTTTGCGCAGGTCGGTCAGTTGAGCGGGCCGTCACAATCTGCGGAATTGGATGATTGGGGTTGGCCTGCCTTCGCCCGGCGGGCATTACGGTCTCGTTCTTTCGTGATTGGCGCGGCGATTGCATTGCTCGTCCTTGCAATTGGTATCCTGTCATTCTTCTGGACACCCTATGATGTCACCCGGCTGGTGGTCGCAGACAGATTACAGTCACCAAGCAGTCAGCACTGGTTCGGGACCGATCACTTTGGCCGTGACATTCTGTCGATGATCATGGTCGGTGCTCGTAACTCGATCGCAGTTGCTTTGGTCGCTGTTGGAATTGGCATGGGCATCGGCGTACCGCTCGGTACCTGGGCTGCCGCAAAACGAGGCTGGGCAGATGACGTGTTGATGCGGTTCAACGATCTGATCTTCGCATTCCCGGCACTGCTGTCCGCGGTAATGATAACCGCGATATTCGGACCCGGAATTTTCAACGCCATTATCGCAATCGGAATATTCAACATCCCGGTCTTTGCCCGCCTGTCACGCGGTGCGGCACTCGGTTTCTGGACACGAGAATTCATCCTGGCAGCCCGCGTTGCCGGAAAAGGCAAGACCCGGATCACCATCGAGCATATTTTGCCGAACATCTCGAACCTATTGATAGTTCAGGGCACCATCCAGTTTTCGCTCGGGATTTTGGCCGAAGCCGGACTTTCCTATGTCGGGCTCGGCGCCCAGCCGCCGCAACCAAGCTGGGGGCGAATGCTCAACGAGGCACAGACCATGATGAGTTTCGCCCCTCACATGGCAATTTTCCCAGGTCTGGCCATCATTATTACCGTCCTCGGCCTAAACATGATGGGCGACGGTCTCCGGGACATCCTTGATCCCCGGCTGAAGCGGGAGAATTGAATTGAGCCTCCTGCAAATCAAGGAACTCGGCCTTGAAATCTCCGGCCGGCCGATTTTGAAAAAGGTTTCCCTGCAGATCGAAAAAGGCAAGGTGCTTGGACTGGTCGGTGAATCCGGATCCGGTAAATCGATGACCGCGCTTTCAGTCATGAAACTCTTGCCGGAAGGCTCAGATTTATCTGGCCAGATCTCTTTTGACGGCACAGACCTTACCAATCTGGACGAGACATCCATGTGTCATTTGCGTGGCGATGATATCGGAATGGTTTTCCAGGAACCCATGACGGCATTGAATCCGCTCAAGACAATCGGCGAACAGATCGCCGAAGGCATTCGCCTGCACAGGGGAGCGACCACAAGTGAAGCCATGCACCTTGCCGCCGACATACTTGAGCAAGTGGGGCTACCATCGGATCAACATATGCTGTCGCGCTACCCGCACGAGCTATCGGGTGGTCAACGCCAGCGCGTCGTCATTGCAATCGCTTGCGCGTTGAAACCCAAGCTTTTGATCGCAGACGAGCCGACAACGGCACTCGATGTCACCATCCAGGCCCAGATTCTGGACTTGCTCCGTACCCTCGTAACCGAAAACGACATGGCGCTACTCCTTATAAGTCATGATCTCGGAGTGGTCGCGGATATGGCAGACACGCTCACAATCCTGCGGGACGGCAAAGTCATGGAGTCTGGCGATGCGGTCGATGTCCTGACCAACCGTCGCCATCCCTATACTGAGCAACTGGCCGAGGCTTCTTCTCACGTACCGGAACGTTCGGCGCCACCGGTCTTGGCGAGTGAAGCACAAATGGCAGGAATTGCTCCCCTGCTCTCGGTCGACAAGATCGTCTGTGATTATCCCGGCAAACGCCTCGGAATATTCAGGAAGTCCAGTCCCTTTCGCGCAGTTGATTCAGTCAGTTTCGACATTTTTCCTGGTCAGACCATGGCGCTGGTTGGAGAATCCGGTTGCGGCAAGTCGACTCTGGGTCGCTGCCTGCTGGGTCTTCACCGCCAATCGGCCGGCGAATTGCATTTTGACGGGGTTAGTCTTTCGGATGACAACAATGAGCAACAGACCGATGCCCGCAAGCATATGCAGATCGTGTTCCAGGATCCTTATGGCTCGTTCAACCCAAGACACCGCGTCGCAAGGCTTGTCGCCGAACCGTTGTTTCGAAGCCCGCATCTGAGCGCGGTTGAAAAGGACGAGCGGATCTGCCAGGCGCTGGAATCGGTCGGTCTCGACCGGTCTGACCGGTTCAAATACATCCATGAGTTTTCTGGAGGTCAGCGCCAACGGTTGGCGATTGCCCGCGCACTGGTAAGCCGGCCCAAGTTGATCATCGCCGACGAACCAGTTTCGGCATTGGATGTATCCCTCAGGGCGCAAATCCTCGACCTTTTGTCTGAACTCCGAGACAAGCTCCAGATCGCTTACCTGTTCATCAGCCATGATCTGACAGTCGTTCAGGCGATCTGTGATGAGGTGCTGGTCATGCGTTCCGGAAAATTCGTCGAACATGGCCCGGTGGAAAAGATTTTTTTGGACCCGCAGGAAGACTATACAAGGGAACTTCTGGCAGCAGCGCCAAATCTGGAAAAGTACCTGCACGAGAGAACCGCGCAGACAAGTGACAAGCGAGACTAGTCCTTCAATTTCACATTCAGCAATTCGGCGGTGCGGGCAACCAGGTTTATCTCAAACTCATGTAACTCATTGTCGGCAAGCGAAATCTCTTTCATCATGTCGAGTACCTTGAGTTTGGTCTCTTCCGGCATGCGGTTGACGATGGAAGTAAAGGGGAAAAGCGAGGATTCATTCTCAGATTCTTCCCGCACCGCCGCCTCGAACAAATTCAACTCATCATCGCTGACTTCCAGATGGTCCTGAAGGAATTCGCGATACCGGCGAACTTCGGTATCAAGCACCCTACCATCCACTGTCATGACCCTGAACAGCAATACAGCCATGGCAATCCGCTTGTCGCCGGCGGAATACTCGATCAGGTCGTCATCGCTTGTGCCAAGTTTGGTCAGAAAGTTTTTGACTACCGCATACATTGCAACCTCCTGCCCCTTGCACCTATAGGCTCAAGCGAAGCATTATCCAGCAAATTTTTTGAAACACAAACGCTTGCGGGCGTGTTCAACAACCATTTGAGGGTCCACGTCAGCACATCAGGCAAGAAACTTGATCTTTAGCAAAATTATGGTGGGCGCGACGACCACCAGCGAATATAAGAAGCTTAGTTAGTCGGAGAACTTACAAGATGCGTGTTTTGGTTTGCGGAGGCACCGGATTTGTCGGCGGCCATTTGGTGCAAAGACTGCTTGATGAGGGACACGATGTCACGGCAGCCGACATTCAGCCTTTTCGCTACGGTGCCAATCCGGATTGCAATCTGGTCAAATGCGATCTGCGCGATCCGCTTCAGGTGGCAAGTCTTTTCGAACAACCCTATGACGAGGTCTATCAACTGGCTGCCGATATGGGCGGCGCCGGCTACATCTTCACCGGCGAGAATGATGCTTCAATCATGCGCAATTCGGCGCTGGTCAACATGAACATTCTTGATCAGGTCGTTCGCTCCGGCAGCGATCGTGTATTCTATTCTTCATCGGCCTGCATCTACCCCCAGGAGAACCAGACCGACCCGGACAATCCACATTGCGCCGAAGACACCGCCTACCCCGCCCATCCCGACAGTGAGTATGGTTGGGAGAAGCTGTTTTCCGAACGGATATACCTCGCTTCCGCCCGAAACGAGGGTATCAAGGTCCGCATCGCCAGATATCACAATATCTTCGGCCCTCTATGTGCCTGGAACGACGGCAAGGAAAAGGCGCCGGCTGCCCTCGCGCGAAAAGTGGCCGAGACGCCCGACAATGGCGAAATCGAGATTTGGGGCGACGGAAAACAATCACGATCGTTTCTTTATGTCGATGAATGTCTGGAAGGCACGATCCGCTTGATGCGGTCCGATTTTGAAGGGCCTGTCAATATTGGATCAGATGAGATGGTGACCATTAGCGGTCTTGCAGACATGTTCATCAATCTGTCCGGCAAGAAAATCACAAAGCGTTTCGTGCCAGGACCGCAGGGCGTTCGTGGACGTAATTCCGACAACAACCTCATCCGCGAAAAGCTGGGCTGGGCACCTTCTGCCCCTCTGATCGAAGGCTTGACTCACACCTATGCTTGGATCTCCGAGCAGGTCGGCAAGAAAATGGCATTAAGCGCATAGTCCAGATCTTGGCACAAAGAAAAACCGGCTTCCGCTGGGTTGCCACCCAGAAGAAACCGGTTTTGGAGACGCTTTACCCCTAAACTTGGGGAGCCCCGGTACGCGATACCTGATCCGGGGACGAGACCGGATTGCCCCCGGGCTCGACACCAGTTCTAGGCGGATAATGTAAACAGGCGGTTAGAATAGGGTTACCCGGCTATTAACGCGGGCATTTTTCTGAACTTTTTTTGCCGAATGCCGATTATTTCTTCAAAACAGGTTGTATTTGCCCGTTCAATTCTACTCGGCAGCTTCCGTTTTACCCATTGGTTCGACCCTTGCAGCGCAAAACTTGAACTCCGGAATTTTCCCGAACGGATCAAGTTTGGGATTTGTTAATCGATTGGCCGGGCTTTCATTAAAGCAAAACGGAACAAAAATCATATTGTCAGCCACGTCATTGTCCGAGCGCAGCATCGCCTCGATTTCGCCTCTGCGTGTTGAAATCCGGATCATCGATCCCGGAACCAGGCCCTTTTTCTTGATCTCGCGCTGGTTCATCACGGCAATTCCGTCCGGTTCGATGGCATCCAACACCGACGAGCGGCGGGTCATTGCACCGGTATGCCAATGTTCAAGCAGTCTGCCGGTGGTCAGCACCATCGGATATTCATCGTCCGGGACTTCATCTGGCGGAAGCAGTTCCGCCGGAACCAGTTTTCCGCGACCATCCGGCGTCGGAAAGCTTTCGCGGAAGATAATCGCATTGCCGGGCTGGTCGGGAGCATCCGCCGGATACGTAACCGCATCCTCACGCTCCAGCCGCTCCCAATCGATATTGTTGAGCGAAGGCATGAATTGCTGCATTTCCCGATAGACATCGGAAATATCCTGATATTGCCAATCCAGACCCAGCGCATTTGCAATGTCGCGGATCAATTCCCAATCCTGGCGGGCTTCACCGGGCAGTGAGATTGCCGGGCGGCCGATCTGAATCTGCCGGTTTGTGTTGGTGTAGGTCCCCAGCTTCTCGGCATGCGCAGATGCGGGCAGAATTACATCAGCATGCCAGGCGGTTTCAGTCAGGAAAATGTCCTGGACAACCAGGTGATCAAGTTTCGCCAAAGCTGCACGAGCATGCAGTTGGTCCGGGTCCGACATGGCTGGATTCTCACCCAGAATGTACATGCCCCGGATCTGGTCCGCATGGATTGCATCGACAATCTCGACCACCGTCAATCCACGCTTCGGATCAAGCGTCCGACCCCAACCGTCGATATAGTTCTTTTGAATGTCCGGATCCTCGACAGACTTGTAGTCCGGATAGAACATCGGGATAAGTCCGGCATCAGAGGCGCCTTGCACATTATTCTGACCACGAAGCGGGTGGAGCCCGGTCCCGTCGCGACCCACATGGCCGGTAATGAGCGATAACGCAATCAGGCAACGCGAATTGTCGGTACCGTGCGTGTGCTGGGATATACCCATCCCCCAGAATATGATTGCCCGTTCTGCATTTGCATAGGTTCGGGCGATATCACGGATTTTCTCCGCACCGACCCCACAGACTTCAGCCATCGCTTCCGGCGTGAATCCCTTCACATTTTCCTTCAAGGCCTCGAAGCCGGATACATGCGCCTGAATATATTGCTCATCGTAAAGCTCTTCCTCGATGATCACATTCAGCATTGCGTTTAGTAGTGCGACGTCCGTACCCGGGGTAAACTGAACCGGATGGGAAGCATGCCGCATTAGGGCCTGCTTGCGTGGGTCGATCACGATCATGCTGGCGCCGCGTTGTGCAGCCTGCTTGAGATAAGTCGCGGCAACCGGATGATTTTGCGCTGGCCTTGCGCCGATCACCACAATGCAATCCGACTGTTCTGCTGCAGAAAACGGTGCCGAAACTGCACCCGAACCAATACCTTCAAGCAGGGCAGCAACCGAAGATGCATGGCACAGCCGTGTGCAATGATCGACATTATTGGTCCCAAAACCCTGCCGAACCAGCTTCTGAAACAGATAGGCTTCCTCGTTTGATCCCTTTGCCGAACCGAAACCGGCAAGCGCGCTGCCGCCGTCTTCTGCCAGGATCGATTTCAGACCGCCTGTCGCGCGCTCCATCGCCTCTTCCCAGCTTGCTTCGCGGAACACCGTCAGCGGATCCACGCCAACAAGATCAATATCGGCACGCTTCGGTGCATCATCACGCCTGATCAAGGGTTTCATCAGCCGGTCGGGATGGCGGACATAGTCAAAGCCAAACCGGCCCTTCACGCACAACCGGTTCTCGTTGGCCGGGCCGTCCCGGCCATCGATCTGCACAATCATGTCGTCTTTGACAAAGACCTTGGTCTGGCAGCCCACGCCACAATAGGGACAAACAGAATCAACGACCTTGTCGAAATCCTTGATGGCCCGCGTCTTCCCGGCTTCATCCATCAGCGTTTTTTCGTAAAGTGCGCCGGTCGGGCATGCCTGAACGCATTCGCCGCAGGTAACACACGTCGACAGACCCATTGGATCGGCCAGATCAAACACCGGAACCGACTCGCTTCCTCGGAAGCCCATGCCGATGACATCATTCACCTGCACTTCCCGGCAGGCCCGGACACAAGCTCCACAGGCAATACAGGCATCCAGATTGACTGCAATTGCGGGGTTGGAGACATCATGGCCAAGATCGGGGTTGACCGGTTTCGACGGTAATCTGCCAGATTCCCCGATTCCCATGGATTCGGCCCATTTCCAGAAATCGGAATCATCATCCGGGCCGGTCTCGCGTGGCCGCATATCGGCCGCAAGCATCTCGAACACCATCTGCCGCGACTTTTCCGCCCGATCGGTATCGGTCTTCACCACCATGCCTTCAGTCGGGTTACGGATGCAGGATGCCGCAAGCACCTTTTCGCCCTCGATCTCGACCATGCAGGCACGGCAATTGCCATCGGTGCGATAGCCGGGCTTGTCGACATGACAAAGATTGGGAATGCGAACGCCTTCCCGCTTGGCGATGTCCCAGATGGTCTCGTCGCTGCCCGCGGTAACCTTCTTTCCATCGAGCATGAAACTGACGGGTTTGGCCATCACAAATCCTCCCGGAAATAGGTAAGAAGATGGTTGACCGGGTTTGGCGCCGCCTGCCCCAGGCCGCATATCGAGGCATCGCGCATTACGGTCTCGATATCCCGAACTGCTTCTTCGTCCAACGGACCATCCTCCGACAACAAGGTCACCAGTTTTTCCGTCCCGCCCCTGCACGGTGTGCACTGACCGCAGCTTTCATGCTTGAAAAACTTCAGGATGTTCAACGCCGCATCCTTGACACTATCCTTGTCGGAAAGAACGACAATCGCATGACTACCGACAAAAGCACCGTACTTGAAGAGATTGTCACCAAAATCGAGCGGAATATCACCCATGGAGGCAGGCAGGATTCCGCCAGATGCACCACCCGGCAAATAGGCCTTGAATGTGTGACCTTCGGCCATGCCACCGCAATATTCATCAATGAGCTCGGTAACGGTGATACCGGCGGGCGCCTGCTTTACGCCGGGTTCCTTTACCCGCCCAGAGACCGACCAGGAACGAATGCCCGGATAGTCGGGTTTCCCCAACCCGGCAAACCATTCCGGGCCTTTCTCAATGACATCCCGCAACCACCAGAGCGTTTCGACATTGTGGTTGAGCGTCGGACGGCCAAACAGGCCGACTTCCGCAATGTAGGGCGGCCGGTGCCGCGGCAGACCGCGTTTTCCCTCGATTGATTCAAGCATTGCGGATTCTTCACCGCAAATATAGGCACCAGCACCACGCCGTAATTCGATATAACCCTTCTCGACCAGCCCTTTTTCCTCAAGCGCGGCGATTTCTCGACGCAAAATTTCCAATACCGCCGGATATTCGTCACGCATATAGACATAAATCCGCTCGGCCTCGATATAGTGCGCAGCGACCAGCGCGCCTTCAAACATTCGATGAGGGTCCCGCTCCAAGCAGTAGCGATCCTTGAAGGTTCCGGGTTCGCCCTCATCCCCATTGATGGTCAGATAGCGCGGTCCGGGATAGGACAGCACAAACTTCATTTTTGTGCCTGCAGGAAACCCTGCACCACCCAAGCCTCGCAATCCGGCATCATTCATCATCTGGATCAGGGCTTCAGCCTGGACCGCACCGGCCCGAATCCGGGCAAGCAAATCATACCCGCCACCGGCCAGATAACCGTTCAGGTCGATATAGGCAGGGATCAGGGCCGGAAAATCCGAATTTGATTTAGCAGAATGCGCACTGTCGAGCAGGGTTTCGGCACTGGCCGTACCAACCTCGAGATCTCCGATCCTCGCTGCCGGCGCCACATCACAGCCACCCATGCACGGCGCCCTAAGAATACGGACATGATCCGGATCGGCACCTGCGTTCAGTTCTTCAATCAGTTTTTCTGCACCTGCCAAGGCACAGGAAATTGAATCGCATACCCGGATTGTTATTGGCGCAGGCTCCGCTTCGCCTTCCTTGATGATGTCAAAATGATCATAAAACGACGCGACTTCGTAAATCTCGGCCTGCGACAGCCGCAAGGTCTCGGCAAGCGCCCGTAAATTGGCAGCGGACAGACAACCAAACCTGTCTTGGATACGATGCAAATATTCAATCAGGAGATCACGCCTGCGCGGCATGTCGGCAATCAGGGAATCCACTTCGGCAAGTGCGGCCTGGTCCAATTCGCGGCCTTTCGGCAGAAATCCCTTACGGCGCCCCCTGAAAGAATCGCTGCGTTCTGCCTTGTTCATTCCTGCAATCCTCGGATATCCATCAAAAGCCTTACGACGCTAGGGGATAAGAAACCGACCTGACCGTATAGGTTACGTCGAATTCAGGTCAATCTGCGCCAATCCGGATTTCAGACCAGTCGATCAGCTGGAATGTTTCCGGTTTTTCAATCCTTTCGCCCACAATAACGAAGAAATTCCATTCTGCCGAGTGGTACCTGATCCGATGTCTTCGTCAACCTCAAAATCTGGTTCAACAACTAATTGACCGACTCGGCTTGATGACTTATAAGAGCAAACATAAAGAAATCTTTATGTCGTGATATGATATTATGTGCACGACAATGTTTCTGGCTTAGCGGAACGAATCCAATGACCAATCCACTTTCCAAACTGTTGGACGAAAAGCAAATCCTGCTTGCCGATGGCGCAACCGGGACGACGTTGTTCGACATGGGGCTGACCTCCGGTGACTCGCCCGAATTCTGGAACGCCGACAAGCCGGAGAACATCCGCAAGATGCATCAGGACTTCGTGGACGCCGGTTCCGATATCATCCTGACCAATTCCTTTGGCGGCACCCGTCATCGTCTGAAACTGCACAACGCCCAGGATCGGGTACACGAGTTAAACAAGCTCGCAGCAGAAATCGGCCGTGAAGTTGCCGACAAGGCTCCCAGAAAAGTCATCGTGGCCGGATCCGTCGGACCGACTGGAGAACTGCTCATCCCGCTTGGCGCCCTGTCTTATGAGGAAGCAGTGGAAGCCTTTGTCGAGCAGATGGAAGGCTTGAAGGATGGCGGCGCCGATGTGCTCTGGATCGAGACAATGTCATCGGTCGATGAGATTCGCGCTGCGGCAGAAGCGGCCTCGAAAGTGGGCATGCCCTATGTCTTCACGGCCTCTTTCGATACAGCCGGAAAGACCATGATGGGCCTAGCACCCAAGGATATTCACTCCGTTCCGGAGGGAATTGCAGAACAGCCATTGGCGATCGGTGCTAATTGCGGTGTCGGTGCCTCTGACCTGCTTTCCTCTGTTCTTGACATTACCGCCGCCGACGAGAACGCGATTGTCGTGGCCAAGGCGAATTGCGGCATTCCCGTAGTAAAGGGCGAGA
The DNA here is from genome assembly GCA_028289365.1 of Salaquimonas sp. GTDB lineage: Bacteria > Pseudomonadota > Alphaproteobacteria > Rhizobiales > Rhizobiaceae > BOKV01. The sequence continues at coordinate 15,260 of JANQQM010000006.1, forward strand.
ACGTCGAATATACAGGTACACCCGAACTGATGTCCGACTATGCCTGCCTCGCGATCGACGCAGGCGCGCGGATTATTGGCGGATGCTGCGGAACAAGTTGTGATCACCTCTCCGCCATGCGACAGGCAATTGACAGCCACAGGCGTGGCGCCAGACCTGATATTGACACCGTGGTTGAAAAGATCGGTCCGATGGTCAATGCCACTTCCGCCGCCAACGACACAAAGCCCAAACGCGAACGGCGTGGGCGACGTCGAGCTTCATAGGCAAAAGAGTGAAATTGAAAACCTGCCGCGAAATCCGCAGCGGGTTTATTGTGCTTAGTCACTTCGTATCCGAAAGACCATTGGCCAACCGGACCAGCGACAGAAACTCCGATCGATAACCAAATGGATCAGTTCCTCTGGCCGCTGAGGCAACACCGCCAATCTCGTCAAAGCTGAAATCAGCAACAGCGTCTGTGTCCCGCATTTTCTGCCCGAAGGCGGCCACGGCAACCGAGAACCGGACATCATCTGTGGCCTCGGAGAAGTCGGAAATCTGATTTGAACTGCCGACCGGAAGACTGATCAGTTCACTGCGATCGCCATCCGGCTGCTTGTAGCGCAGCTTCACAAATCCGATTTCATCGCTTGGGTCGATTTGGGAGACATCGGAAGCGTTTTCGTTTCCGTACCGCAAGGCGTCAACGCTTAGCGCCGGGCTGCCAACGGGTGTCAACTCATAGACTGCCGTTACCGAATGTCCGGACCCTATGTCACCGGCATCAACACGGTCATTGTTGAAATCCTCCCGCGCCAATGCGCGCGTCTCATAACCGATCAACCGATATTCCGAGATCCTGGACGGATTGAACTCGACCTGGATTTTAACATCCTTTGCAATCGGGAAAAGGCTGGATTGGGCTTCCTGCACCAATGTCTTTTCAGCCTCAGCCAGCGTGTCGATATAGGCGGCAGTACCATTTCCGTTCTGGGCCAATGTCTGCATCAGCTGGTCGTTGTAATTTCCCTGGCCAAAGCCGAGCACGGAGAGAAAGATCCCGCTTTTGCGCTTTTCCTCAACAAGCCTTTTCAACGATGCATCGTCCGACGGACCAACATTGAAGTCACCATCGGTAGCGAGCAGGATGCGGTTTACACCATCCTCGACGAATTGCTCTTCCGCCAGCTGATAGGCCGTTTCCAGGCCAGCCGAACCGGCAGTCGAGCCGCCTGCACCAAGTTTGTCGATCGCGGCAATAATCTTGGCTTTCTCGGATACTTTCACAGGCTCCAAAACTACCCCGGCTTCGCCCGCATAGGTGACAAGCGAAATCGTGTCTTCCGGGCCCATCTGGTTCAGCAACAGTTTCAGCGAAGATTTGACCAGCGGCAGTTTGTCGGCATCCTGCATCGAGCCGGATGTATCCACCAGAAATACGAGATTGGAAGCCGGCCGTACATCTGGTTCCAGGTCGTACCCCTTGATGGCAACATGCATCAGCAGCGTATCCTGGTTCCAGGGCGTCGGCATTACGGTGACCGTCGGTTCAAACGGTTGCGAACGCGATTCCGGAACCGGCCAGTCATAGTCGAAATAGTTGATCAACTCCTCGACCCTGATCGAATCCTTGGCGGGCAATATTCCATCCCGCAATGATCGGCGTACAAGTGAATAGGAGGCTGTGTCGACATCAATGGAAAATGTCGAGACCGGTTCTTCTGCTACCCGTTTGATCGGATTGGAAGCAAAATTCTCGATCCTGTCGCGGTTCAGGCGCTGATCTCTCGGACCTTCCGGTATCCGAAGCAAGGGCATCGGCGGTTTGGCAACACCTTCTGCCAACCCAACGGCCCGCCGCTTCTCCTTGGCGACAAGCTGGCTGACCTGCGGCGCTCTAAATGCCACGGGCGCATCTGCCGCAGGCGCTTCGCTTGCTAATTCTTGAACGGCATCCGCTGACTGTGGCGCATTTTGCTTCGGCGGAACCACCGCCTGCAGATCAGCTTCAAGCTTGACGTTCTCTGAAGAAGTCGCTTCAAACTCACGCAAACGCGCTTCTTCCGCACGATCTGTCAACTGATCAGCGCGCTGTCCGCTGGCCGTCGGCTCCGTAGGTCCGACGCTATCAATTCCGGGACCGTCAAACTTGTTGAGATAATCATAGGTGAGCACACCGGCGACAGGCACAAGCAAGAGTGCTGCAACCGCGGCACCATTCATGCCGCGCAATTTCAGGGAATGGTTCATGTCAATTCTCCAAAGCGATTGAGTCCCGGAGATGAGACGTTTCCAGATTGAGAATTCTTTGGTCAGTTCCTGATTTTTTTTCTCGGCATCGAATGCATCCATTCCATGCGCGATCGCGCGTTTGCGCGCCGCTGATGTCGGCTCCGGCGTCGAAACGCGTTTCAAGATGTCAAGATCGTCAGACATTATCTGAACCTCCTGATTGCAATATCTGTTTCAGGCGTTTGCGCGCCACATGAATGTGCCAGGACACGGTCTTTTCCGTGCAGTCCATTGCTTTTGCCGCCTCCGAATGGCTGACTCCCTCGCCATGCACAAGCAGCACGGCATCCCGCTGCCGGTCCGGCAATTGCCGTACCGCTTCCCACAAGGCAGCCGCCTGCTCGTCTTCGTGATTGCCGATTGCCTGTTCATGCAGAGCCGGCGCTTGGGTCAGTTCATGCGCATGGAATTCACGTTTATTGCGCGATTCCCGCGCGATTTTCCGGCCATGGTCCCTAACGGCGTTTATAATCATCGCGTAAAGAAATGTTCTGAGCGACGACTTTCCCTTGAAGCGCTGAATCGCATGACCGAGGCGGATACAGACTTCCTGCGCGATATCTTCGGCATCTTCCCGATTTGCGGTCCAGCGCCAGGCAGCGCGGAAGATGAAATCATAATTCTGCTCGAGCAATTGCTCAAACGCGTCCCGGTCCATATTGCGGGCGCGAGCAACTAGATGATTTTCACCTTCTGGCAGATCGTTTTCAGACTCTGCCATATCCACCATTGCTTCCATCACGACACATTAGACGTCGCGAATTTGGGATTCCTTGGGTCGAAGCGAAAATTTTTTTTAACCGTTGAAAATCAGGCCGCGCGATCGTCAGGACAAACGCCACACACCTTTCATGATCGCATTTGCGACCTGCTTTCTGCCTTGTGTTTCCCCAGTCGGTTCACGCTTTCAGGTAAACGCGTCGGCCATGGATTCTTTTTTCTGAGCCACGAAAGTGTTCAACGCCTCTTCGATCGCGGGATCCAGATCAGGTTTTTGATAGGCTTCAAGCCATTTACGGGCAACATTGTTGGCACGCTCGACCGTGCGAAGCCCGCCTTCGCTTTCCCATTGCTCGAACGAATTGTTGTCAGCCACCCGCGACACAAAAAATGCATCCTGGAAGTTTTCCCGCGTATGAGTAGCTCCAAGATAGTGGCTGCCCGGTCCGACCTCCCGGATCGCATCCATCGCCTGGCCATTTGCGGATATATCCACCGGCACGGCCATTTTCTGTTGAAGCTCCAACTGATCGCAATCCATGATGAATTTTTCAAAGGACGAAACAAGCCCGCCTTCCAGCCAACCGGCAGAATGCAGCATGAAGTTCACACCGCCAAGCATGGCAGGCCAAAGCGTGTTCGCACTCTCATAGGCAGCCTGTGAATCCGGCAGTTTCGATCCCGTCAACGAACCGCCTGACCGGTAGGGAAGATTATAGCGTCGTGCAAATTGTGCCGCGCCCAGCAGAACCTTGGCCGGTTCCGGCGTTCCGAAACTCGGCGCACCTGACTGCATCGAAATGGCTGTCGCAAAGGTTCCGAAGATCACAGGCGAGCCCGGCCGGCATAGTTGGGAAAACGCAATTGCCGAAGTTGCTTCACACAGGATCTGGGTCAGGGTACCCGCCACGGTCACCGGGCTCATCGCACCACCGACGATAAAGGGCGAGACGATGGAAGCCTGATTTGCCCGCGCATACACTTTCAGCGCCCCGAGCATGGTTCCGTCAATCACCATCGGCGAATTGCAGTTGATCAGGCTGACCAGCACGCAATTCTGGTCGACAAACTCCTCACCAAACAGGATCTGCGCCATTTTGACAGTGTCTTCAGCCCGCTCTGGTGCCGTCACCGACCCCATGAAAGGTTTGTCGGAATACCGAATATGGGCAAGCACCATGTCTAGATGGCGTTTGTTGACCGGAATGTCGACCGGTTCGCACAGCGTACCGCCCGAATGGTGCATTGCCGGCGCCATATAGGCGAGTTTCACGAACTTCTGGAAATCATCGATTGTTGCATAGCGCCTTTCGCCTTCCAGATCGCGCACAAAGGGCGGGCCATATACTGGCGCAAATACAGTATGGGGACCGCCAATCTCGACATTGCGAGCCGGATTACGCGCATGCTGGGTAAACTGGCTTGGCGCGGTCTTCATCAACTCACGGCAAAGTCCCTTCGGCAGATGCACGCGCTCGCCTTTGACATCGGCCCCGGCATCCTTCCACATCGCCAGCGCTTCGGGGTCTTCCCGGTATTCGACGCCGACCTCTTCCATCAGCGTGTCTGCATTGGCCTCGATGATTTCAATCGCCTCGAGCGATAAAATGTCGGTAGGAGGAAGGTTGCGGGTGATGAATGGCAGCGATACCAGCGTCACCGCCGACCGTGACTTGCGACGCGCCGCTGCACCTCCTGAGCCACCACGTGCCCTGCCCTCGCCACGTCCGCGTCTGGGACTGGCATCCGCGTTCTGATCGTCGGACTGTGTTTCTTCGTTTTCGGTCATCTTCAAATTCCTGGGTGGCATTGGCAGCGTGCGAAACGGTAAACCAGCTACGAACAAAATATCGCTTCCATGCGTCTAATTGCGACGTTTTTTGAAAAGAGACGCCACAGCTGAATTCCCCGCACCGTTATAAAACGACAAAATTTACGGTTTCGCAAAGCCTGGCGTCGCAATCATCCTTTCGGAAGTCGTTAAAAAGGCAGACAAAATTGCGTTTTTCTTTGCTAAATGCGCGAACCACGCTATTACGCTAAGGCGAGTCACGGCGCGCTTGGGAAACCGGGATATCCACTGCCAACAAGGAAGACCTGCATGGCCGACGAAGAAGACGAAATTATCCTGTCGGAACTCAGCGACGATGACCTCGTCCTGCAAATGCATGACGACCTTTATGATGGCCTCAAGGAAGAGATCGAAGAAGGCACAAATATCCTTCTGGAGCGCGGCTGGACACCTTACGACGTCCTGACCAAGGCGCTTGTAGAGGGAATGCGCATTGTCGGTATCGATTTCCGTGACGGTATCCTGTTCGTGCCCGAAGTTTTGCTCGCAGCCAACGCGATGAAGGCCGGAATGGCGATTTTGCGCCCGTTATTGGCTGAAACCGGCGCACCAAAGCTCGGATCCATGGTGGTCGGCACTGTGAAAGGCGATATTCACGACATCGGCAAGAATCTCGTTGGCATGATGATGGAAGGTGCTGGTTTCGATGTCATCGATCTCGGGATCAATACCGATGTCGATGAGTTCCTGGCGGCTCTCGAGGAGCACAAGCCAGACATTCTCGGCATGTCCGCGCTTCTGACGACGACAATGCCCTATATGAAAGTCGTAATTGACACGCTGGTAGAAAAGGGAATGCGCGACGACTACATCGTTCTCGTCGGCGGCGCGCCGCTGAATGAAGACTTCGGAAACGCAATTGGCGCAGATGCTTATTGCCGCGATGCCGCGGTTGCAGTCGAAACGGCCAAGGAGTTGATTGGCAGAAAACACAATCAGCGATAGACTCATTGGCTCTTGATGTTATTTTATTAATATCAGTGACTTAGACTATATATTTGATTCAATTTCCGAACACCGCCAACGATACAGGAGCATGTTTCGTGGACAAGGCCGGAACCGAAAAAATCAGGATAATTGCCTGCGGCGCCATTGCCCGTGAGATCATCGCTTTGCTCGCGATGAACGATCTCGGCCATATTGAGCTGACCTGCCTACCGGCAATCCTTCACAATCACCCTGAGAAGATCCCTTCGGAAGTCGAACGCGAAATCGTTGAAGCCCGGGATGAAGGATTTTCGAAAGTCTATATCGCCTATGCCGATTGCGGTACCGGCGGTCATCTCGACAAGATTTGCGACAAATATGGCGTTGAACGCATCGCCGGACCACATTGCTATTCTTTTTTTATGGGCAATGATGTTTTTGAGGCCGATGGCGACGATCACATGCGAACATTCTTCCTGACCGATTTTCTGGCCAGGCAGTTTGATGCTTTTATCACCCGTCCACTTGGATTGGACCGGCACCCTGAATTGCGGGACATGTATTTCGGCAATTATGAGAAGCTCGTCTATCTTGCCCAGACGGAAAATTCAGAACTTGACCGCCGTGCACAAATCGCCGCTGACCAGCTTGGTCTCGAATTTGAACGCAGGCAAACAGGCTATGGTGATTTGAGTTCTGTGATAACCGATCTTGGCAAAACCGGCTGATAAATCAGCGTCCTGCCAGTCGCTCATGCTTATCGAGCCGTGGTGGCTCTTTTGCCCACTTGTTCGGACCACGTAAACCGGCCTGATAGCCCGCATCATACAGCCGTTGCATTCTTTCCGTGTTGAAATTCAGGCTGGCCTGGGACATCGGAATCGAATCCGGAATATGGGTCAAATAATATCCGGACCGCACATTTCCGGCGATGACAAACCCTCGATAGATGGTGTCATCCTGTAACTCGCGCATCATCTCCATGATCGCCTTCTTGGCAATCTCCAGCGCTTTTGGCTGAACCGCCTGGCTGGCATTCAGCCGCGTGGTATTGCCATTCACGACCATATAGAGCTCCTTTTTCCCTCGGTTATCGGGAAACATGAAGCTCTTGACCAAGATCGGCTCCTTCACCGCTCCATCAACATGGGCCTGACGAAGCTGGATACCGCGTTGCGGCTTGATATAGACAGGCGGGAAGAATGCCGGGACCGAGGCCGAAGCCCGTAGCACCTTCTGGAAATGCAATACGTCATCGGTGCGGCCGCCATCTGCAATATCGCCCATGTCCCAGATAACCAGGTCACCGGCATCGAGATTTGTCGTCGCAACATAAAGCCGCCTGCCCTTGGCATGCTCCGCCGCTACTTTCGCCAGCAGATCAGCATCGACAAAATTTGCGATTTGCTCCTTCAGCGGGCCGTTATCGTAAAGCGATTCACCGAGAAAACCAGAACCTGCCCGGTAGACATCCTCATTCTTGGACGTCGTGTAGAACCTCTCCAGATCATCATCATATTCCGGACCCAGAAACGCGCCGACCGCCATCAGGGCGCCGGTCGACACGCCAGTTACCACGTCGAATTCAGGCCGCGTTCCTGAATCCGACCAGCCATTGAGAACCCCGGCACCATAAGCGCCATCCGCACCGCCCGCAGACAATGCTAAAACAGTATGGACGCCATCATTCTGCGGATCTGCAGCACGTGTCGCATAATGCTGGGGATCGAAGGAAGTGCTCTCAACTGCCTCCATAGGTTGGATTGTTCGGATTGCGGGTGCCTCTTTCGGCCGTACCACACAGGAGACGAGCGAAATCGAGATGACAATCAGCGCAACAATTCCGCCGACCTGCCGCATTCTCGTTGCTGCCGCTCCCCGCATGGTGCTGTCCCACCCGAACTGGTTTAGATTAATCCTCTCACGGGTGGGATATTATCGTCGAATTGACAGAATCGGAAGAACCTGAACGATATTTTTAATAATTGGTTAACCTTAATGATTCCCAAACAGCGCCCGGCTTAGCGCCAAAATTCCTCTGGAATTCGGCTGGTCCCGATTAACTGCAATATAACAAACAGATGGCCAGCAGCCGGACCCTGTGGAAGACTGATGTTTTTCGCACTATATCTTTGGGAGATATGATATTTGCCCGGTTCAATTTACCGTTATTGCATCCGACAATAATTTCGTCGTTTTTATCATTTTCGGCGTCGCGCCCGGTACATCGGGGCAGCCAATTAATTGCAATATCAATCAACCGTGTTTCGGAGCGGCATGAATGGCACAATTGACGATACTTTACTGGCGCGACATTCCTGCTCAGATTATCGTCAAGCAAGGTCGGAAAAACGCAAAACGGGAACTCCCGCTGCGCTTTACCGAAGCCATTGACATGTGCGCGATGAGGACGGGTGCAGCCGACACTGACGCCTATCTGGACGAGTGGCGCCGAAGTGAGCCAGTGTCGGTTTCGGAGGATTTGGAAAAAGAGGCCGATGAGGCCTTGGCAAGGCTGGACGCAACATACGACAAGGAACGCTTGGTTCTATTGGTCAATCAGGGTGGAAAAGACGATGCAAAATGAACCAATAGCCGCCTCGATCGAGGTTTCGCCAAAGCATGCGCTTGAAATGGCGGATCTGGACCTTGTCATTCCGCAGGGCGTTCGGACCTATATTACCGACATCGGTACGCATTCCACGCGCGACATGGCCCGCGCCTGCGAGCGCGTGAACGCCTTTGGCTTGAAGGCCGTACCGCACATTGCAGCACGTCGACTTTCTGGCGAAGTTGAACTCAAGGAAAAGATCACCAGCTATGCGGCTGCAGGCGTCACCGATGTTCTCGTCATCGGCGGCGGCGCAGACCAATTGCAGGGTGAAATTCATTCCACCATGCAGGTCCTGGAGACAGGATTGCTTGACGCCAACGGCATCACCGAAATTGGGGTCGCAGGCCATCCGGAAGGAACGCCTGACTTCAGTGATGAAGTCGCAGAGATCGCACTACGGTTGAAAAAGGAATTCGCCGAGCGTACCGGCGCCCGCATGCGCATCGTTACCCAATTTGGCTTTGACCCGGAAACATTCATCGATTGGGCCGAAGGCCTGTCACAAATCGGCAATGACCTGCCGGTTCATCTTGGTGTGGCCGGCCCTGCCAAGACCATGACCCTTCTGAAATACGCGGCCATGTGCGGCGTTGGTAATTCTATCGGTTTCCTGAAGAAACATGCCGGAGCCGTAACCGCCCTCGCAGCCTCCCACTCGCCCGAATCAGTCGTCGGGCCCATCGAGTCTCACGTGCAGAACGCAGAAAGAACCGCGATTCGCGGCGTACACGTATTTCCCTTCGGCGGACTGCAAAATACGTCGCGCTGGCTGATTGATCGCGGCAGTTGGCCGATTCTCCAGCAGTTGAGCGCAGCAAACCGCGCCTAGACGTCTTGAAATAGATCATATAACGATATAAAGAAGTCTTTATATCGACTAATCCCTTTTTGACGGAACCTGCGAAATGACCCATACGGTAGTCGCCTCATCGACCAAAGAAGTGATCATCGGCTTCGACAAGCCATTCTGTGTGATCGGAGAACGGATCAACCCGACCGGACGCAAGAAACTTGCCGCTGAAATGATGGAAGGCAATTTTGACACAGTCAAAAAAGACACCATCGATCAGGTAGCCGCCGGCGCAGCCGTGCTTGATGTCAATGCCGGTGTCACGGCGGTCAATCCCAACGAAACCGAACCGCCGCTGCTGGTCAAGACGGTCGAACTGGTTCAGTCGATCACCGATACGCCTCTTTCCATTGATTCCTCGGTTACAGCGGCCATTGAAGCGGCCCTGAAGGTTGCGAACGGGAGGCCGCTGGTAAATTCGGTAACGGGTGAGGAAGAAAAGCTCGAAGCCATCCTGCCATTGGTCAAGAAATATGACGTTCCCGTTGTCGCAATCTCCAACGACGAAACCGGCATCTCGATGGATCCGGATGTGCGCTTTGCTGTCGCCAAGAAGATTGTCGAGCGGGCAGCAGATTTTGGTATCAAGCCAAATGACATCGTGGTCGATCCACTCGTCATGCCGATCGGCGCATTGGGAGATGCGGGTAGACAAGTGTTCGCGTTGGTTCGCCGCCTGCGTGATGAATTGAAGGTCAATACAACCTGTGGCCTTTCAAACATTTCCTTTGGCCTGCCCCACCGCCACGGAATTAACGCTGCGTTTATCCCTATGGTGATAGCCTCTGGCATGACATCTGCCATCATGAACCCCTGCCGGCCCGGAGAAATGGAAGCCGTTCACGGGGCCAATGTATTGAGCGGAACGGATGAAAATTGCGCCCACTGGATCAGCACCTATCGCGATCACAAGCCTGGCGTAACCGCTGCAGCACCGGCACCGGCCCAATCTGGCGCACCAGCTGGGCGAAGCGGCGGACGACGCGGTGGACGTGCAGCACGGCGCGGCGCAGCCTGATCGGGAGTACCGATACATTGAATAAAGGACAGGATCCCCTCGTCCTCTTTATGCCCGCAGGAAAACGCGGTCGTTTTCCTGTTGGTACGCCTGTGCTGGATGCAGCACGCGAACTCGGAGTCTATGTGGAGAGTGTCTGCGGTGGCCGCGGAATTTGCGGGCGTTGCCAGATCACGGTCGCAGAAGGCAGTTTCGCAAAACACGGAATCACCTCCAGCGTGGAAAATCTCTCTGAGTTTTCATCCACCGAGGCGCGATTCAAGTCCAAGCGCGGCCTGCCCGATGATCGTCGTTTGTCTTGTTCGGCCACTATCCAGGGCGACCTCGTCGTCGATATTCCCGCCGATGCCGCCGTCAATCGCCAGACGATCCGAAAGGCCGATGACGGCCGGGAAATTCCCCGCAATCCGGCATTGCATTGCTGTTATGTGACCGTCGAGCAACCGGACATGCACAAACCGTTGGGCGATCTTGATCGGCTGGCCAAGGCGCTTGAGGCCGAATGGGGTTGGACGGACCTGAAATTCGATCCGCATCTACCTGCAACAGTTCAGCAAACCCTGCGCAAACGCAACTGGGAGGTCACGGCAATCATCCATCAGGATGAGGAGACCGCCCGTCCTACCCTGATCGGACTTTATCCCGGATTGCTCAATGAGGCCTTCGGTATTGCCTGCGATATCGGCTCGACCACAATTGCCTTGCACTTGGTATCGATCCTGTCCGGACTGACTATCGCCTCGGCAGGCGCGCCAAACCCGCAGATCAGATACGGCGAAGACCTGATGAGTCGGGTCTCCTATGTGATGATGAACCCGGAAGGTCGCGAAGGAATGACCCGCGCTGTACGCGAGGCCTTGAACAATCTGATTACCGAAGTCTGCGATCAGGCTGGTGTCAATCGAACTCACATTTTCGATCTTGTGTTCGTTGGCAACCCGATCATGCACCATCTGTTCCTGGGGATCGATCCCACAGAATTGGGCGGCGCACCCTTCGCACTCGCCGTGTCCGGTGCTGTACACGCACCCGCCAGTTCGCTTGATCTGGATGTCAATGATGACGCACGCGTCTATGTCTTGCCGTGTATTGCCGGCCATGTGGGTGCTGATGCGGCTGCCGCAACGCTGAGCGAAGGTCCGCATCGCCAGGATGACATCATGCTGCTGGTGGATGTCGGTACCAATGCGGAAATCGTCCTTGGTAACAAGGACCGGGTCGTCGCTGCATCATCCCCGACCGGACCGGCTTTTGAAGGGGCAGAAATTTCCTGCGGCCAGCGCGCCGCACCCGGCGCCATCGAACGGGTCAGGATCGATCCGGTGACCCTTGAACCGAAATTCCGGATAATCGGAACAGATAAGTGGTCGGACGAGCTTGGTTTCGAGGAGGAAGCGACAAAATTCGGGATCACCGGGGTTTGCGGATCGGGCATCATTGAAGTCGTGGCGGAGATGTTCCTGGCCGGCATCATTTCACAGGATGGCGTGATCGACGGTAGCCTTGCCGCAAAATCGGATCGCATTGTCGCTGATGGCCGAACCTACTCTTATGTGCTTTGGCGCGGAGACCAGCAACTGGTCGTGACCCAGAACGACATCCGCGCAATACAACTCGCAAAAGCTGCGCTTTATGCAGGCGTTCGCCTGTTGATGGACCGTCTGGGGATCAACTCCGTCGACAAGATTCGCCTCGCAGGTGCTTTCGGATCGTTCATCGATCCAAAATACGCCATGGTGCTCGGTCTGGTACCGGATTGCGAACTGGAAAACATCAAATCGGTCGGAAACGCCGCGGGTGCCGGCGCAAAGATGGCCTTGCTGAACCGGACCTATCGCCGGGAAATCGAGGAGACCGTGCGTAAGATCGAGAAAATCGAAACCGCGCTCGAAAAAAGTTTTCAGGAACACTTCGTCAATGCGATGGCATTTCCCAACAAGGTGGAGCCATTTCCGAAACTGGCGACATTCGTCGATCTGCCCAAGGTGAAAGTTTCAGCCGGTATTGATCAGGACAATGGCAGAAGACGGCGCAGGAGAGTACGCTGACAACGTCCCCTCCTGAGACCGACTATTAGCAGATCTGAAATCCTATGCCGCTCGCATCTGCGAATGGCGCTGTGCAAAACTGGCACGCAAATGATCTGCTGCAGCCAGCACTGCCGGTCCACTGTCAGACGCGACAATCATGCCAAGTCCATAATCCGGCATCTTCGGTAATCCGAATTTCTCGGGCGCCTCGATAATCGGATCGGTAATTGCCGAGACCGGCAGTGGCGCGACAGCAAGATCTGCAAGCACGGCCGCCCGCTGACCGGAAATATAGGCACTTTGGAACGATACTCGGTAAGGACGCTCCGCCTTTTTCAATCCTTCCAGACCGGCCTTTCTCCAGGCACAACCTTCCTCCCAGACGGAAATCGGCAGCGGATCGGTTTCTCCAGCGATGCCGCCTCTCACGACTGCCCAGACAAGTTGCTCGCGATAGAGAATCTCGGCGCAATCTGTACCTTCGATGCCGGACTCGCAGGTAATCATGGCGATATCCATTTTCTTCTGCTTTACCAGCTCAACCAGATGGATCGAATTCTGGACAACCACATCCACGGTTATCGCCGGATGACTGTCGGAAAACCTGCGCAGCATATCCGGCAGAAACCGCTCTGCCACATCATCAGGCGCGCCCAATCGAACAATGCCTGTAACATCCGGAACGATAAACTTTGAGGCTATCTCCCGGTTGAGTGCCAGCATTCTCCTGCCATGCTCAAGCAGCAGCTCACCTTCCGGCGTGAGACTTACAGAACGCGAATCGCGCACAAGAACGGGCTTTCCAAGAAGTTCTTCCAGCTTCTTCATTTGCATGGAAATTGCAGATGGCGTGCGAAACACGGTGTCTGCCGCCGCGGCAAAACTACCTGTTTCAACAATCGCTACAAAGGTTCGCAACAGATCCAGTTCGATCAGCGGAACGGAATGTTCGGGCATCATGTTCATGACAACAATCCAATTCATTTTTTTTGATCTTTATCATCATATCAATTCGTTTGATTGAATCAAGCAAAACTACAATATTGGGTTTGTCGATGATGGAAACAATAACCGAAAGGACCATGATATGTCTGACTCAATTGGAATTTGGAGACTTTATACAAACTTCCTGGATCGCGCTCGGCGGCGCAGTGCAGAACGTAGAACGGCCGCAGCAGTTTCGGAACTGCCGCCCTACCTGCTCAAGGATATTGGCTGGCCCAGCGGTTACCATAGAGACCGGGATCGCAATGGTCGCTAAAATTGCCTGAAAAAATATAGGGGCCGGAACATCATCCCGGCCCCTTTTGATTCTTGCTATACTTTACGACTGAGGATTGACTTTCCCGATATTGAAGAAAAGCGTCTCGCCATTGGAATCATCGATACCGTCATTGTCGGTTACCGCATATCCGGTACCTTCCGCATCGATTGCAAACCCTTCAATCTTGTCAACGACATAGCCATAGGTAGCTTTCAAGTCATCGATGAAGTCTCGGACTTCCTCCTTGATGACGACCGGCAGTTTTTCGCCAAGTGAGGCCGGTTTCAGGTCTGAAACGGGCACACGGTACAATCTCTTGATCTTGGCCGCATCGCCGATCTGGTTATCACGCTCAATGATATAGACATGTTCACCATGGGCATAAATCTCGGAGAGTCCGACCCAACCCTTTTCGCCCTTGTTCAGCGGGTAGTGAACAGCACCCCATTTCTTGTCCTTGAGGTTATAGGAAACCAGCTTCACTAGGCCTTTGTCATCATCTCCCCATTCGCGCTGAACCGCCATCCACAGCGATTCATCATCACCATCGCCCAGTACCGTGATGCCTTCAAAGCCGAAGCGCTTTTCAACCCAGGACAGTTCCTCGGGAAGACCGATTGTCTGGGTAATCTCGCCATCTGAATTCACGTGATAGATGGCATGTGCAATCGCACGATCTGAACGGCCTTCCGAGGCAATCCAGAATCCGCCCTCACCGTCGGTGGCAATACCTTCCATATCCAGCTGCTGAGCCGGATGACCGTTGCGGGTCACCCGCAATGCCTTGGTAATTTTCGCAGGCTTCTGATTGGCATCGATCGTGAAAATGGTTGGCTGACCGGCATAGAAGGAATCATTGACCGCGTATAGGATACCGGCCTGCTTGGGATCTGCTGCCAGGCCAGACAGTGCGCCCCAACCGATTGGATTACCCGCATCATCCTTGCCGGAAACGATCATCGGATAGCTGGGCTCACCTTCTTCGAGTTCATAAAGGGTCACGTGACTGCGCACGCCACCATCGTCGATCAAATCAACTTCCGCAGAAATTGCCAGCAAGTTGCGCTCGGGAATGCCAATCACACCTTCGGGGCCCAGACCGGTCGGGATCAACTGCAGGAATTCAGGTGCAGCACCGGTATCGATATAGACACCTGCGATCGATCCGCGTTCGGACAACACGACAATATAGGTCATGTCACCAATCGTGACGACTTCCAGCCCTTCGGGTTCGCCACCCTTCTTGCCGGAACGTTTTTCGGGATAGTGACCCGCCATCACGATGCGATGCTCCAGGTCAGGACCGGACTCGTAAAGAACGTCACCGGATTTCGAGAAAATCGTGAACCCGCGCGAGCCGCCCTTGTAATCACCCTCATTGGCAGTGACCAGTCGGTCATTGTCGATCCACTGAACCGCGTCAGGTTCACGCACGACATTCTTCAGCGTTCCCGTGAAGGAAAGTTGACGGTCGTTCTCTGTATCCACACCTTCGAGATCTGTCGCTCCGGCAGAAAAATGGCTGATGATTGAGCCATCGGCTCCGTTCAATACGACGATATGATTGTTTTCCTGCAACGTGACGGCGAGCTCGTTATTGCTATTGAAGTCGACAAACTCCGGCTCGGGGTCATCTCCCGCGACTTCTGCGAGCCCGCTCACATTTGCCGTAATCGCGCTGTCGCAATCCGGCATGCCGTTGGCAATTTTGAAGATCTTTATATTACCCGCCGGTAACTGCGGAATTTCACCGTCATTCAGATCCTCATCGCGCTCATTTTCAATGGCAACCGCAACAAGGCTACCGTCACCTGAAACGGCAATGCTGTCGGGCTGACCGGCCAGATCGCATTTTTGCACCACTGCCATTTGTGCAGGATCGATCGTCGCCAGAAATCCTGACGGAGACGTATAGCTTTCTGACGTATTGACGCCAGCCAGGACCATTGTGCCGGCGACCGCCACAGAAGTCGGTTCGCCTTCAATCTTGACCGTGCCGCCCGGCTTCGGCATTGCCGGATTGGCGATATCGATGAAACCGATCATGGAAGCAGGACTGTCGGAATATACCAGCTTCATGCCGTCGGCTGTGGCGGTAATGATTTCCGCCGAAGTCTCGGTATCCTGCGCCATGTCAGAAGGCAAATTCGTATTGACCGGGAACGACGCGATCCGGTTGAACACCGGATCTGCGGACGCGGTTCCGCCCAGGAGCACGAAAATCGCCGCGCTCATGCTTAATAAAGATCTCATTTCAGGCCTCTCTGATGATTAGTTAACCCGTCACTCATGCGGCGCACCGATTTCGGCCTTGTGACAGATTTGCAAAGAAATTGTGACAATCCACAATCAGCAGGTCCGGCTTGGCAAGCATCCAATTGACGGGCACTATCCGGTCAAGATTTAGCGAACAAGAAAATCAGTAAGGACAAAGATATGCGTCAGGTCGAGGCGATAATCTTCGACGTATTTGGGACCCTCGTCGACTGGCGAACAGGCGTTGCAAATGCAGCGCGCCCAGTTTTTGCAGCCAAGGGTATTGATATCGACCCCCTCTCCTTTGCCGATGCCTGGCGCGGTGAGTATCAGCCATCCATGGAACGGATTCGCTCCGGAAATAGAAACTATGTCTCTCTGGACATTCTACATCTGGAAAACCTGGAAATTGCGCTTGAGAAGTTCGAGCTGAACAGGGAATTCAACGCTACGGAAAAAGAAGAACTCAATCACGCCTGGGAAAAACTCCCGCCCTGGCCCGATACGGTTGAATGCCTGAACCGGTTGAGAGAAAAATACATCATCGCCCCCTGCTCCAATGGATCGATTGCGCTGATGGCAAGGCTGGCGAGATTTGGCGACCTTCGATGGGATGCAATTGTCGGCGCAGACATTGCAAGAGACTACAAGCCCGCCGCCCAGACCTATCTCAAATCGGCCGCAGCCCTGGGCTGCAATCCCGGCCAGACGCTCATGGTTGCCGCACATAATTCTGACTTGGACGCGGCTGCTGCTTGCGGGTTGAAAACCGCGTTTTTCCCTCGTCCCAAAGAGCACGGTCCTGGACAGACCATAGACCTGCAGGCCACAGGTGCATGGGATTTCAGCAGCAGGTCTCTTCCTGCGCTGAGCGATGGCTTGCTCGCTGTCGATTAGGAGTTTGAACCGAGGACAGCGGACAATTTTGCCTCTAACCGCTCAGGATCGACCACAATATTCGCAAAATGGTAATGCCAGTCTTCATCGACCGGCTGGCAGGACAATAGATACCAAGGATGCCGACATGCCTGTGCCAAATTGTAATAACAGGCCGGTGGCCCGATTTCCCGTCTGAGCTCCAGTACAGGAGCCTCATCCGGTAGAAAGATCATGTTAGTCAATCCGCCGCCATGGGCACCGACAATGAGCTCAGCCTGTCCAACAAGGTCAATCTGCGCTTCTAGCGGTATTTCCTCCATTGCTACGGTTTCAATATCAAAACGCTCCAACACCGGCTTGATCTCAGCTTCATTGTCTACCCGCCGGACCCGCGCATTTCGACGACTGATGTAAATTCGCCGGTTCCCTTGTCGGAAAATTGGGTAGGATTCAGCAGGACGGTAGCGGTCGACAACCGCTCCGACATGTTCCGGATGAACCATCGGCGTTTCGTTTACGCGAGCGGAGATCAGCAGGTCTTCCACGATCCCGTGACCGCCAGTTTCAGGCGGTACTACCAATTCAAACTCCGGCCAGTATTTCAGGCTGTCGCGAACATATTGCTTGTCGTAAACACGACGGGGCAACAGCAATTGTCTGTCCGTGCATCTATGACTTGCCAACGCGGCAGCAAGTCGAGGAAGGGCATCACAAAACCAGTGATAGTAGAAGTGCGAATATTGGTCGGTTATCCACAAATATGATCCCTGGTATCTAACGCAGTTTTCCTCTCTCCGGCCGAAGCGCCTTTGGTATCTGCCAACATCACGGGAATTATAAGCGGCGGCACTGGGAAAACTGGTTTCCATCACCCCATTCTGGTCGAACAAATCGCCGGCATAATTGAAGTAAGTGTTTTGAAACATTTGCAATTTTGCTGCCGAATAGCCTTTCGGTCCGATGTCGGAAGGAAAATCATCGCCGCCAAGGCGCTGCCCGTCAGCCAATTTTGCGATTTGCAAAGCTTCCATCAGACTTTTTCCGGATCAATTCCTGTTTGTGTCTTCATTTCTTCTTTGGCAGTAAATCATCAGGCGTCAAACCAAAAGCTGCAATTAAATAGCCGCCTGCCAGAACCCACATTTTTGCGCCGCTTGCAATTTTTCTTGCAAAATAAATGCCCTGTGACAATGTCGCAATCTGGACATTTTTCCGGGCCGTTTTACGGCCGTGAAAACTGGACATGAAGTGCAGGATACCAATATGTCATGACGAGCGATACGCAGCGTTTGATCGTATTTTATCTGGTACCGGAATTTTCCATGATCGCATTTTCTTCTGCGATCGAACCGTTGCGGCTGGCCAACAGGATGACGGGTACCGAATCCTATAAATGGCGTATCGCTTCCAGGGACGGTGAGGCGGTATCTGCGTCCAATGGCGTTTCTGTTGGTGCTACTTCCTCGCTGGATCAGGAACGGCATTTCCTGGCAACCTCGAGCCGCCCCTCGATGGTGTTTTTCTGCGCCGGCCTGAATGTCGAACAACACGAGGACAAGTCGATTTTGGCCTATGCCCGGGAAATAAAGAATTCCGGCACGATTGTTGGTGGCCTTTGCACCGGCGCCCATCTACTGGCTTCAGCGGGTTTGCTGAAGGAAAAGCGATGCGCCATCCATTGGGAAAACCTGCCTGGTTTCTCCGAAAAATTTCCGACTGCTGAGATCTATGCTGACCTCTATGAAATCGACGGCAAGATCTGGACATGCGCTGGTGGAACCGCCTCGCTGGACATGATGTTGTCCCTGATCGGCGAGGATCATGATTCCGAACTGGTAAACCGGGTTTGTGAACAGGCACTGACGGACCGGGTGCGAAATCCCCACGACCGGCAAAGGCTGCCATTGCGCGCGAGACTGGGGATCCAGAACGCCAAAGTGCTCTCAATCATCGAGTTCATGGAAGCCAACATTTCCGAACCGCTCCCGCTCGTCGAAATCGCCCAGCATGTCGGACTTTCCCGCCGCCAGATCGAGCGCCTCTTCCAGCAGCATATGGGCCGGTCTCCGGCACGGTACTATCTGGAGGTCAGATTGGACCGGGCGCGTCACCTTCTCGCCCAATCGACAATTCCTGTCGTCGATGTTGCGATTGCCTGCGGCTTTATCTCGGCCTCACATTTCTCAAAATGCTATCGGGAAGTTTACGGAAAATCCCCCCTGCAGGAACGCAACCTCTGATCAGGTTACGACTGGCTTACCGCCACTCCATGTCCCTCATCCGGATTTCCCACTGTTTTTCGCCTACCAGGCAATCCACCTTTTCACGGTTGGGATCATCAAAGGCCCCCTCGATCGAAGATGCAGGGATCGGACGAGGTTGTTGCTTGTCTTGCGTAATTTCGAGGACGAGCTTGCGGCGCACAGCCTGCGGAAATTCTTCCCAGGCATAAACCGGCAGCACAAACGAACCGGTTCCGCCGGTCACACAGTCAAAGTAATAACTGTCCAACTCGTCGATTCCGAAACCGAAAGTGTTGTTGCGTACCATCAACGGCAGGCCATTGATGATGATCCCCGCCTCCACTGCTTTGTCACGCGCATCCGTCACTGGCCGTCCCTGATTATTTGGGCCGTCGCCGGAAACATCGATTACTCTGCGCAAGCCTTTCCAGGGGGAGGTCCCAAATTGTGCACTTGCATAACCAAGTGCATTGGAGATTGATGTGCGGCTGAGCCGGTGCGGTATCTGCTGCTTCAACAATTCTGCGAATTCGAATGATGCCTCGCTGCTGTCAATCAATGTCCAGGGGACGACGATGTTGGCAATGCCGGTGCCTGCCCACTCCATGTAAAGAACGGCAATCTTGCCGTAACCGCCCTGGGTAATGGCATCGATCACTTCCTTGGACTTGAATGCCTCGACATAGCCGCGCCGTTGCAGCAATTGTTCCTGGATATCCATCGAGCGTGAAACATCCACCGCCAGAACAAGTTCTAGATCGACCGGTTCCTGGGCATTAGCGGGTTTGACAGCCACAATTATTCCGCCTGTGACCAATAGGCAGAGCGCGATCAGGATATGAGAAATTCGCATAATGCGATTCTCGCGTGGTTTTCGCATTCCTTATAAATAGTGGAGAACCGCCAATGTTAAAGCCGTAATCCCAAATTGACCGGTTTAATTGCAATCAGCGGCGACTTATCAACAAGGCGTTGTGGACGGCATTGTCACCTCGAATGTTCTGCAGCTTTTCCTCGCGCATCCACAATTGCGTTGAACCGCCACCATCCAGTGCAAGCGCGGCATCACATTCGAAATAACCTCCGACAGAACGTCCCCGCATCAACCAACCTGCCTCAAACAGGCTCATGCCCAGACCGGAAACAACAACCAGAACCACCTTGTCATCACCTCTAAGGCAAATCAGGCTGCGCCTGCGCAGATTTCCAAGATTGGTGTTCATGGCCCAGACACCGCCCGGTTCGATAAGCAAGGGCTTGGACTGCAAGACCGCATTCGCATTTTCGGGGATGCCATCCATGCTTGGTGTTATGCTCGGCCCGTCGTCGCGAATGACCAGATATCCGCCACTTCGGGACCAGGCTTGGGAATAACGCTTTTTGCCGATTTTCAGATAGCCGACCGGAAAGAGACCCTTGCCGGGCTCCTTTTCTCCAAAGAAACCACCATTGATTGCAATGTCTGCTTGATCCTGTTTTCCGAATTCATCCACCCGTTCGCCATCGGAGCCCGATTGCAACGCAATCGAAAATGAATATTTCCCTGGATCGATACGCAAGGCGGTAATGCCGACGGATCCCGCCATCAATTCCATTCCTTCCAGACCCGGATCAAGCGCTTCCCATTCCGATTGCGCCAAGGCCTCGACCACAGATCGGGTGCGCTCTGGCGTCAGCATTGCATCATTCTGTGCCGATGCCAGTGAGGCATCAGCAAGAAATGCAACCAAACCCAAAAACAACACCAGCCTGCGGGCCATACAGCCTCCACTCTCAAACCCGCGATTCATTCGGCGGATTGATGAACGCTAGGGCCGCCGAGGCGCTGGATCAAGCACGAAGTCGTTCATTCTTGGGATCAAACGGACTTTCATCCAGCATGGTTACCTTGTACCGCTCACCCAGAATGACGATTTCCAGCTCCTCTTCGGCAAATTCCGGCTTGATCATGGCTAGCGCAAGGCTCTTGCCTACCCGCCAGCCATAACTGCCATGGGTCGCACGTCCGACCAGTTCCTTGCCGCAATAGATGGGTTCCGAACCGCGCGCATCGGCATCACCCACGCCCTGGACCTCCAGGGTCACGAACTTCCAGTTGTCACCCTTCTTGTGGGCAGCGACGAGAGCTTTCTTCCCGATGAAATCCTTGTCGAGCTTGATGAACCGATCGAGCGCACTTTCATAAGCGGTATACTCGATCGACAGTTCACGCGGTATCAGCCGGTAACTCTTCTCAATCGACATGGCCGTCATAGCCCGGATACCAAAGGGCTTGATGCCAAGGTCCTTGCCGGCATCCATAATGGTATCGAATATCGCGTTCTGCTGCTCAATGGGATGGTGGAATTCCCAGCCCAGTTCGCCCACAAAGTTGACCCGCAATGCATGAGCAGTCGCAATGCCAACCGAAATCTTTTTGCCGGAAAGCCAGGGGAAGTTTTCATTATCAAGCGGCGTGTCGGTCACCTTCTCCAAGATTTCCCGTGATTTCGGCCCTGCAAGGACCAAAACGCCCCACTGGCCGGTCATCGGTGTCATCGAAACGCTATCGTCGTCCGGCAGTAGCTTGCGCAGCACATCATGATCGTGGGATTCAAAGGCGCCTGCCGAGACAAGATAGAAGTAATCCGGTTGCCGATAGACTGTGAATTCCGAGCGCACACCACCGCGCTCCGTCAGGATATGGCAAAGCGCGATCCTGCCGATCTTTTTGGGAACATTATTGGCGAAGATGGAATTCAGCCATTTCTCGGCACCGGGACCTGAAATCCGGCATTTGGCAAAGGCCGACATGTCGAGCAAACCTGCATTCTCGGTGACATTGTTGACCTCCTGGCCGACAAAACTGAAGTAATTCGAGCGTCTGAAGGACCATTTCTCGACGATCCGCCCGTCTTCGAGCGGTGCAGCATGATTGTAATTGGTCAGAACATCCTCGCCCACACCGATTTCCTTTTCGGGTACCGAATACCCCTTTGGCGCAAACCAGTTCGGACGTTCCCAGCCATAGACCGAGCCGAACACCGCCCCAAGCTCCTTCATTCTGCCGTAGCAGGGCGTCGTCTTCAGTGGGCGTGCAGCCGCCCGCTCCTCATCCGGATAATGGGTGGTGAAGACCTCCGAATAGGCTTCCTCGTTCTTTACTTTCAGATAGCCCTCATTCGCATAGGGGCCGAACCGACGCGGATCGACGCCCATCATGTCGATGGTCGGTTCGCCATCGACGATCCATTCCGCCAATTGCCAACCCGCACCACCGGCAGCCGTAATCCCGAAGGAATGGCCCTCATTCAACCAGAAGTTCTTCAGACCTGGCGCCGGCCCGATGGCTGGCGAGCCATCCGGTGTATAGGCAATGGCGCCATTGTAGACTTTCTTGATGCCAACCTCGGCAAAGGCGGGCACCCGAGCAACCGCGGTCTCGATATGCGGCATCAAACGGTCCAGATCTTCCTGGAACAGTTCGTACTCGCTCTCATCGGACGGGCCGTCGACATAGCAGGCAGGCGCGCCCTTTTCATATGGCCCCAATAGCAAGCCGCCATTTTCCTCGCGCATATACCAGGAGGAATCCGCCTCGCGTAACACGCCCATTTCCGGTCTTCCTGCTTTTTTCCGGGCAACGATTTCAGGATGCGGCTCGGTCACAATGTACTGGTGCTCGACGGGTATGACCGGAACACTCAACCCGACCATCGCTCCGGTCTTGCGTGCAAAATTCCCGGTTGCCGAAATCACATGCGCGCATTCAATCTTGCCCTTGTCGGTAGTCACTACCCATTTGCCGTTTGCCTTTTGATCTATGCCGGTAACGGTCGTATTCCGATGAATGGTCGCGCCCAGGTCACGCGCGCCCTTCGCCAGCGCCTGCGTCAGGTCAGCCGGCTGGATATAGCCATCTTCAGGATGCTGGATCGCGCCCAGTAATCCGTCTGTCTCGCATAAGGGCCAGACCTCTTGCACCTGTTCAGGTGTCAGAAGATCCACCTGCACCCCGATCGTCTCCGCAACGCCCTTGTAGTACATGAACTCGTCCCAGCGATCCTTGGTACGCGCCAGCCGGATATTCGAGACGTTTGAGAAGCCGACATCCATGCCGGTCTCTTTCTGTAGTTCCTGGTAGAACCGCACAGAGTATTTATGGATCTGCCCGACCGAATAGCTGACATTGAACAGGGGCAACAACCCTGCCGCATGCCATGTCGAACCTGAGGTCAATTCCTTGCGTTCAAGCAAGACGGAGTTTTTCCAGCCCTTTTTTGCCAGATGATAGAGCGTTGAAACGCCAACGACCCCGCCACCGATGACCACAGCACGCGCAGAAGATTTCATGTCCATTCCCCGGATTGATCAACCTGTCGGGTGCAGACTATCGCGAGATCATCAATTCGTCACTGTTTCAGGTGCGACAAGCCGGTGTCGGGTTGGTGGTTATCGCAGCGAATTGGGATTAACCTACCCACCATCTCCAACTGCCCCGATCCCCATCCCGATCTTGAAACCCCCAATCCTTGCCGTCAGCCCGTCATAACCGGGTACCGCCCCAAAAAACGGGGCATTACCGGTCACCTTCAACGAGTTGCGGGGCCTCACATTGGCCCATCGTTCAATGATTGACGCTTCTTTCAGCACAGGCGCCATTCTCCTGGCATCCTCGAGAAATCCGACATCACGTGGATCAAATTCATGAGCTTCCGGAAAGTCACTCTTCTGCCAGCCATTGACGGAAGTCGACCCGGTTGCGACCCGGTTATTCGATTGCGGGATGACATAGCCGCCATCGTGGAACAGGATAGGCTCTTTGTCATCGTGAGCGAACTCAAGCAACATTGCCTGGCCTTTGACACCTCGACCGATTGGTTTTCCGTCATTCAGTTTTTCCATGAAAGGCTGCAACAGGTCATAGGCCTCCCACCCGGCCGCGACACATATTTCGCCGGCAGAAACACGATCCCCGTTTTCAAGCACCACGCTACGGGTTTCGGGCTCCAATCGTACGACACCTGTATCCTGCCGGATCTCTCCATGTGCCGCTACAAAGCTCGCAAGTGCCTGTAAATACGCTCGTGGATCAATTCTTGCCGAAAAATCATCCCACTGGGCCCCGAATGGCGCGCAATCTGGGGCGAGCCAGTTTGAACATCGACCAAGCTCTGAGTTCTCCATCAATTCGACATTGAATTTTCCGCACCAATGCTGTTCAGCACATTCCTTGCGGTAGCGGACCAGGTCGCGTGTTTTCTCATGAACAAGCGGAACCAGCCTGCCGCACCGTCGAAAACCACAGTCTGTGCCCGTATCTTCCTCGAGTTCGCCGACCAGACCTTCCAGTTCGCTCAGTGCATCAAACTGCAGTTCTGCCTTCTTGTCCCAGCGATCGGGCATATGCGGCATCAGCGCGCCCATGAAACCGCCAGAGGCTCCTGCCCCCAAGCGACGCTTTTCGAGCACCAGAACTTTTTTGCCCGTCTTGAGCCCATGCCGTGCAGCCCATAGGCCGAAAATGCCGGCACCGACAACAAGCAGGTCAGGTTGACTTTTTCCCAGAAAGGATTTTTCAACGGGTTGAATCATATTCAGAGGATGTAGCGCCAAATGACTGACAAAAAAAGCAATTCCGGCGAAGATGTCATCTGGATTGAGGATCAGATACCGTACTCGCAACGCTTCGAAGACACCTATTACGCCAAATCCGACGGGCGTGCCGAAACTTCCTTTGTTTTCCTGGGCGGGAACAACCTGCCGCAACACTGGCACCAGCAACAGGCTTTTATGATCCTGGAACTGGGGTTCGGTACGGGTCTCAATTTTCTGGAAACGCTGCGGCAATGGAACATGTATGCCGAATCTTCTGCTCGCCTCGATTTCGTTTCCTTCGAGCTTTATCCGCTCGACGCCAAATCGATGCGAAAGGCTCACGCTCAATGGCCGGAGCTGGACGAGATCAGCACCGAGCTGACTTCGCAGTGGGTTCGTGACGACCATATGCAGCAGATCGAATTCGACAACAACGTCACATTGTCAGTTTTCGCGAGTGATGCAAATGCCCGCCTGCCCATGCTCGAACTAAGCGTAGACGCTGTTTATCTCGATGGTTTTTCGCCAGCCAACAACCCGGAACTATGGTCTGCCGACTTGATGCAATCGGTTTTTGAGCACACAAAGCCTGGAGGAACCTTCGCAACTTACACCGCGGCGGGCTGGGTCAGGCGAAATCTGGAGGCAGCGGGATTTGTAGTCGAAAAAGTCTCCGGATTTGCCAAAAAACGCCACATGTTGCGGGGTTGGCGCCCGGATGTCGGCTAATTCAATCGCTTTCACGTTGAAAGATTGAACTGTCGCGACATGGACGTCGCGCACAGGCATTCCTGAACGCCTAACAATCTGGCATTTTTTCCTCCACACCGGATGATCCCTATTGCTCGGAGGAGCGTCATGAACCTGCAGGTAAGCAATTCCGGAACAAGCAAGGAAGAGCGGCTTGCTCGCTCAATCCTTGAAAGCGTAACCGAGCCAATCGGAAAATCCTCCGCGCTACCCAACTGGCTCTATGACAGCCAAAATGCACTCCAAATCGAAAAGAAGCACATATTTGCTTGCCACTGGGCCGGTATCGGTTTTGCCGATGAGGTGCCGGAAATCGGCGACGTGGTACCGAAAACTTTCCTCGGCGAGCCTTTGATCCTCTTGCGCGATCGCGAAGGAACAATTCGCGTATTCCAGAATGTCTGCCGCCATAGAGGAATGGTATTGGTGAAAGAAGCCCACAACTCCACCGGACTGTTGCGATGCCCTTATCATGCATGGTGCTATTCGCTGAAGGGTGATCTCAAGCAAACACCCCATGCCGGTGGCGCAGGAATTCACGAACATGAGAAACTGGACAAGTCAGATCTTGGCCTGATCGAAATACCGGCGCACGTCTATCTTGGCGTGGTCTTTGTTAATCTGGATGGAAATGCTGAACCATTCGAAAATATGAACGCTAGCCTTTTGGAACGATGGAAGGACTTTGACCGGCCCATCTACCACAGCGGCAGCGATTCCTCCTTTGAACTGGACATCAAGACAAACTGGAAACTGGCGATAGAAAATTTCTGCGAAAGCTATCACCTGCCGTTCGTGCATCCCGGACTGAATGCATATAGTCGCCTTGAAGATCATGAGAACATCTTGGGTGACGGACCCTGGTCCGGCCAATTGACCCGTGTCTATAACGCACAGCTTGATGAAGACGGACGCGGCTTTGACCGCTTTGAAGATATCGCCGATCGGTGGGAATCAAATGGCGAGTATATCGCCGTCTACCCCAATGTGCTGTTGGGGGTTCATAAAGACCATATTTTCTCAATGGTTGTTGAACCGAAGGACAATGGTCGATCGGTAGAGCATGTCAAGATTTCTTACGCTTCTCCAGCCATGATCGGTCCTGATTTTGAGTCCATGCGGGTCAAGAATGCCAAACTCTGGAAAACTGTATTCATGGAAGACATCGCGGTCGTCGAGGGCATGCAGATGGGCAGGTTTGCCGGTAGATTTGATGGCGGACACTTCTCACCAGAAATGGATGAAGCGACCCATCATTTTCATGTCTGGGTGGCAAAACAGCTCCTTGCTTCTCCGGAAGGGACTCTCTATTCCTGACGTTCGAACACTTCCGGAAACGGTTCGGTTTTATTGTCATGACCAACAAGCTTGCATTCCGCCTGAGCACGCATGCTGACCAGGAATTCATAGAGGCGATCTACCCGGAAGCGTTTCCCGACGAAGATCTGCTGCCCGTAATTCGTGATTTGCTTCGAGAGCCCTCGGGTATTCTTTCCATTGTCGCGGTAAGCGATGGCGCCATCGTCGCACATATGATCATGACCAGTTGCAAGGTGGCCGGGCACGATGAAAATGTCGCATTACTGGGGCCACTCGCGGTCACCCCGGAATGGCAGCGGCAGGGCATCGGCAGCGCGATCGTGAACACTGCCCTCGAGAAAATGGAAAGCCAAGGGGTTGCGGTTGTCTATGTACTTGGCGATCCAAACTATTACGGACGTCTGGGGTTTATGACAGAATCAAAAGTCATGCCGCCTTATCCCCTGCCCGATGCTTGGCAAGGGGCCTGGCAAGCATTGTCTCTTGGCAGCAACAGAAAATCCCTAGATGGCCGACTTGAAGTGCCACAGCCCTGGCGCCATCGAGAATTATGGTCCTAGCAGCAAAGATGGCAGTTTAGTCACCGGTCGGTCTGAACAATTATGGCGTTGTCTTTGCCATCGACGGTCGCTTGCTGAATTCCTTGAACCAGGCTGAGAGCCTTGGCCGCTTTTCTTTCCAGTCATTCTCGGGAAAACGGAATTCCAGATAGCCCAGAGCGCATCCTGCCGAAATTACGCCAATCGACACATCTCCATTCAGGTCATCAATGTATTTTTCTTCCAAACTGTCCAGACCGGTATTGATCTTCTGGAATTGACCCGCCATCCATTCCTGCCAGCGAAATTCTTCGGGTCGCAACGCCATTTCGTAGCGTGTGTTTACCGCAGCATCCATAACGCCATCTGACAGTGCTTCCAGCGTCATGGCGCGAAATCTCGCTTCTGTTTCGGAAGGCGTCAGCTTCGGTCCGGCATTCAAATCGTCCAGATAAGCGCAAATGACCCGGCTGTCGAACAGTGTCTCGCCATTTTCCAGCGTCAGCGCCGGAATTTTACCAAGCGGATTGCGCGCTCTCAGCTCTGCGTCACTGTCAATGACGTTCGTGTTTACTTCGTGAATTTTCATCCGGTCAGTCAGGCCGGATTCGTGACACGTCACGACCACTTTCCTCACAAAGGGTGAGGCCGGGGAGTACCATAATTCCATCATTTCTATCCGATTATACGACTTAGGTGGGTTGGGGACAAATCTTGCAATTCGTCCGATATTCAAATAATCGACATCACATCACGTCAATTTCGTAGTGGCACTCCTTTACTCAACAAACTCTCAATACGAGCTTTGGTTTCATTGGTCCGGGCAAGTTTCAGAAATGCCTGTCTTTCACGGGCAAACATTTCTGATTCAGTAACTTTGGCACTGCCTTCCTGCCCCCCGGTTACAATCCATGCGACTGCCTGTGCAACCGTAACATCATGATCAAGAAACTTGCCTTGGTCCCTGCCTTTAAAGAGAAATTTGTCCATCTCATTATAGACTTCAGTCCCAGCCAGTTCAAATTCGGCAACCGATTTTGGCCGGTAATCCACCTTTATTTCATTCAGTGCTTTCACAGCTTCGCTGAGCAATCTATCCCGGTTCATGACCTCCCGATCACGATCCGGATTGAAATAGCCAAGCTTTGCGGCAAGCTCTGGCGAGGTTGCAGTCTTCGAATATCCGATCTGATTGAAGGTATGCCAGGCCGCCTCTCCCCAGTCACCGGTTCGTCCAAATGCACGTAAATACGTCTCTTTCACACCGCCACCGGCCGGCACGAGACCCACTGTGGCCTCGACCAGACCCATGACGATATTGGCATGGGCAACGATGCAATCGCAATGCGCCAGAACTTCATACCCCCCTCCGAGGGCCAGCCCGCTGGGAGCACCAACTACCGGTACATTGCAACTCCGCATCGCGGCTACCGCTTGCTGGAAATCGATCAAAAACTGATCCATCTTTTCCCAGCGTTCCGCCTCGATCATCTCCAGAAAGACATGCAAATTCACGCCTGCGGAAAAATGTGCGCCATCATTGTGGATGATAATCCCCTTGCCGGGATTTTCTGCTGCTTTGGAAACCACTTCCATGCTGCCGGCATCCAGGGCATTCGCCTTGGAGTGGAACTCCACCAGCCGGATATCATCCTCCAACTCAAACAGGCTGGCAGAATTATTCTCAAATACCGGCTCCAGCGTCCTGCGCAGCATGTGGAACCGCGTGGCACCCGGCGGAAGGAATACAGGTCTGTATTTACCGTCGAAATGCCGGACCTGCAGCACACCATCCTCAACCATATAGAAGGCGTTGCCGCTCGAATCTGAAAGGAATGGCGGTATAAGATTGTTGTCTTCTTCAAGCTTGGCCAGCAATCGCTCAGAACCGATTGCGTCCATCATCTCGAATGGACCCTGGGTCCAGTTATAGCCAAGCTTCATCGCATCATCGATATCCTGCGGTGATGAGGTAACTTCCGGCACCAGCGAAGCCGAATAGGTCAGGATATTGGCTAGGACCCGCCAGGCAAATTTCGACAATCGATCATTGCCCTCGACAAACACCTCAATTCCCTGCGATTCAGCTTCCGCAGCAACTTTCGGAATTTCCCGGTTTCGCGGCTTCCATTCACCGGTCGCAAGGTCAAGGCTCATGGGTTTGCCATCGATCTGGGCGTAAAATCCGCCTTTTCCCTTATTGCCGGTGAAGCCCAGCTCAATCTGCCGGTTGATAAGCGCATTCTCTTCACCGAGCGGATGAAAAGCATCGCCAGGCGGCAGGATGGAACGCATCGAGCGGACAACATCGGCCATCAGGTCCAGGCCGATTAGGTCATACAATCCAAAAGCGCCCGTCTTGGGCATGCCCATCGGCCTCCCGAAAACCGCATCTGCCTCTTCCACCGTCAATTTTGAGTTGATCGTCTCGTTGATAACCGCCTGCAACGCAAACACACCGACACGATTGGCAAGGAATCCCGGCGTATCGGCACAATGCACGACGCCCTTGCCCAATTCTCGGTCGCAAAACCGGTCGAGCCGATCAACGCATTCTCGCGAAGTATCCGGCCCCTTTGCGATTTCAAGTAGCCGCATATAGCGCACCGGATTGAAAAAATGCGTGATGCAGAAATTCTGCTTCAACTGATCCGGCATATCCTCCATCAGCAGGGATATTGGAATGGTCGAAGTGTTGGACGATACCAGCGCACCCGGCTTCAGATGGGTCACCAGATCGCGATACAGTTCCCGCTTGACGTCCAGCTGTTCGATGATTGCTTCCACAATCCAGTCGCAATTACCCGCCTTTGAAAGATCATCCCGTATATTGCCGGCGGTAATTCGCCCGACATTTTCCGGAGACATCAAAAGTGGCGGATCAGATTTGAAAATCCTCTCAATTCCACGCTCTGCCGCCTCGTTCGGATTTTCATCTGACCCGGCAACATCGAGCAGCAGAATCTCCAAACCGGCATTCGCCACTTGTGCCGCAATTCCGGTTCCCATCGTGCCAGCACCAATGACACAAACCTTCTCGATCGGTTGCGATCTCTCGTTCATCTTTGAAATTCCGCTGGTTATTTGGAGACTTTGGTCGCCAGGAAATTGCGAATTGCTGCATTCAATTCCCTGGGTCGTTCGCTTGGAATGGAGTGCCCGCAATCGTCCAGAAGCATGGTTTCATTGTCCGAAAGAACTTCGGCGAGCGCCATTCCGCCTTTGAGCGGTGTCATCCGGTCAAGCTTGGAAAATACGCACAATGTCGGACAGTCGACCTTTTTGGCACGCTCAATACCATCCTCATAGTCATTGCAGGATTGCAGGTCGACACTCAACGTTCCCGTCGGGTTCAGGCGCATAATGTCGATCCCGTTAAAGATCAGACTTGATCCGGGCCAAGTGTTTTCATGCAGATGCGCTTCCTCGCCATGCGCCCAGGCAATCATCGAGGCAATGGCCTTTTCCTCATTGTTCGCCGCCATGTCCAGCAAGTGTTTGTTCACAGGAATGGCATTCGCGGTTGCCACGAAGATGATCGCTTTGACAGCCTCCGGCTTTAGCCGGGCCAGTTCAAGTGCAATTAATCCGCCCATCGAATGCGCACAGATCACTGCTTCCTGGCATCCCACTGCGTCCATGGCCTTTAGCAACCACTTGGCCATATCCTCAATTCCGGCCAATGGTTCACCTTTTGACAGGTAATGACCGGGCAAATCCGGTGCCAATACATTCCAGCCATCATAAGCCATTGCGCGTGTCTGCAGCATCCAGGCCAGATGGTTGAAGCCAGAACCGTGAATGAAAACCATCCAGGGCTTGTCGGGTTGATGATCTCTGCCACCGGTGGCAGCATAGCTGTCAATATCATCTATTTCGATCAGCATCAGCCCTGCCCCACCGCTTTTGACGCCGCTTTCAGCGCACGATCAAAATCCTGTTTCAGATCATCAATATTTTCCAGACCAACCGAAAGCCTGATCATGTCTTCGGTCAGTCCGCCAGCCTTCATGTCCTCGGCAGAGATATGCGAATGCGTGGTTGACGCAGGATGAATGACGAGTGTCTTCGCATCGCCGACATTGGCCAGATGCGAGGCTATCTGGACATTCTCGATGAATGCCGCACCCGCTTCGCGTCCACCTTTCACACCGAAGCCGACAATTGAACCGGCGCCATTCGGCAACAGACGATTGGCCACCTCATGGTCGGGATGGTCAGGAAGACTGGGGTGACGGACCCAGGAAACCATGTCGTGATTGGACAGAAACTCTACCAATGCAGCGGTATTGGCCATATGCCGCTCCATGCGCAGCGGTAAGGTTTCAATCCCCTGCAGTAGATAAAATGCGTTAGTAGGCGACAATGCAGGGCCAAAATTATACATCGCCTCTGCCCGGATACGTGCGCTCAGCGCGATCGGCCCGAATTCCTCCCAGAACACAATGCCGTCCAGCGCATAATGCGGTGCGGTCAGTGTCGGAAACTTGTCGCTCGCCCCCCAATCGAAACGCCCGCCATCGACAATCGCACCACCAATGGCAATGCCATGGCCGCCCATCCATTTCGTGGTGGAGTGGATGACTACATCAACACCATAGTCTAATGGCTTGAACAGGCATGGCGTGCAGAAGGTCGCATCCATGACCAAGGGGATGCCGGCATCGCTGGCAATTTTTGCAACCGCCTCAACATCCAGAACATCCAGGCCCGGATTGCCGATCATCTCGCAAAACAGGAATTTGGTATTGGGCTGGATTGCCTTCTTCAGCCCATCGAGATCACGACCATGGACAAAACTGGTCTCGACCCCAAAACGCGGCATCGTGTTTTTCAGAAGATTGATGTTCGCGCCATAAAGCTGAGCAGTGGAAACGATGTGGTCGCCAGCGCTGACAAGCATGGTCGTTACACAATGCAGCGCTGCCATGCCCGACGCTGTCGCGACGCAGGCGGCCCCGCCTTCCATCGCAGCAATACGCTGCTCGAGCACTGCAACCGTTGGATTGGATATCCGGGTGTAAAGATGCCCGCCCTCCTCCATGTTATACAGCGCAGCCGCATGCCGGGCATCGCGGAACACATAGGAGCTTGTTTGGTGGATTGGTACAGCGCGCGAGCCGTGGTCTGAATCCGGAACATGTCCGGCATGCAGCGCCAACGTCTCTAATTCATGAAACAGCGGCATATTTCTCAACTTCTGTTAGGGTCTTGATCATTATATTTTTGGGGATTGGGACAACTAATTTTCCAAGACAAGTCAACAGCTTTTATCAGCCGCTGGCAAGTCAACAACTGCCAAAAAGCAGAAGTTTCATGCACTCTGGTCATAGCCCGGTTTTCGCGCTATTTGCCAGGATCTGTCTTCATCAAACATGGACCGGAAATGTCTCTCGAAAAACTGCTGGAAAACGAAAAACAGATAACCGCGCTTGGCCAGGTGGCCGGACTGATTTCCTGGGACCAGGAGGCAATGATGCCACCAAAGGGTGCCGGGCAGCGTGCCGAACAGGCTGGTGCGCTCGCGCAGGTGATCCATGATCGTCGAACCGATCCCAGAATTGGTGACTGGCTTGCGGAAATCGATGGCAAGCAGATGTCGGAGTTTGACCGCTGCAACGTCCATGAAATTCGCCGCGCTTACGATCGGGCAACCAAGGTGCCCGCCAGGCTGGCAAGCGAGATCGCGATGGCATCTTCCCAGGGTCAGCAAAGCTGGGTAGCAGCCAGAAAAACCAAGAAACTGGCAGATTTCCTTCCTGCCCTGAAACGCAATATCGAACTTAAACGCGAAGAGGCAGCCTGCATTTCAGTCTCCAACGACCCGCAGTCGCTTTATGACGCACTGCTGGACGAATTTGAGCCCGGTGCCAGGACTTCCGAACTTTCCGCATTGCTGGAGAGTATGCGTCCTCGATTGAAGGCACTAAGGGAAAAAATAGCGGAGAAACCGGCCCCGGCTGCCCTGAAGGGTCATTTTTCTGCGGATCAGCAACTGGTCTTGGCCCGCAAACTGGCAACGATATTGGGGTATGATTTTGAAGCCGGCCGGATCGACAAGGTGGTCCACCCCTTCTGTTCAGGATCTGGAAACGATGTCCGCATCACCACCCGCACGGATGAAGCCGATCCCTTCAATTGTCTTTATTCCACCATCCATGAGGTGGGGCATGCGCTCTATGCCCAAGGCACGACAGACCCATTCATGCCAGCGGCAGAATATAGTTCTATGGGCGTGCATGAAAGTCAGTCGCGCTTCTGGGAAAATCAGATTGCCCGCTCTGGTGAGTTTGCCAAATGGCTGTTCCCCGAAATGGTCGAGGCATTCGGCGCAATGAACATTGACAGCCCCGATGCCCTCTACGCTGCCGTCAACCGGGTAGAAACCGGCTACATCCGAACCGAAGCCGATGAAGTACACTATAATCTGCACATTTTGCTGCGTTTCGAGCTGGAGCGTGATCTGATCTGCGGCGCCCTGGAAGCCGAGGACCTCGAAGAGGCATGGAATGCGAATTTTGAACGGGATTTTGGTCTCAAGGTCGAGGATCCCAATCTGGGGGTTATGCAGGATGTGCACTGGTCTGCCGGCCTGTTCGGCTATTTCCCGACCTATTCGCTTGGCAATATCTACGCAGCCTGTCTGGATCGCGCCATGCGCAAGGATTTACCCAACCGAGATGAGTTGGTCGCAAATGCCGAAACAGCACTGATTCTCAACTGGTTACGCGATAAAATTCATGTCAAAGGCAGGCTTTATCCCGCGCCGAAACTGATTGAGCAGGCAATCGGCGAAGCGCCATCGACGGAACCACTGCTCGACTATCTGGAAACCAAATTCGGCGGGCTATACGACCTCTAGGCCCGATTGCTGCGAACTCCTCAAGCTTCTTTTCGGGCAATTACCTGGAAATGCGTGATTGAGAAGAAAAAGTTTCCCTTCTCTGCCAGTTCCCTTTGCTCCTCTGCCCAGGCATTGGCGACGGATTTTTCGACCAGCTCATTGTTGATCACATAAGATTCGATTAAATGCAGCAGCAGGAAGGCAAGTCCGTCCGGCGCCATTTTGGTATCATGGAACGGCAGTGCCTTTGTTTGTTCGAGAATAAAGCCGTTATTGTCTAGAATATCGGGAAGAATCGCCGGGACACGCCTTTCTACAAGATGCCGGTCCCAGGCTTCCATCATCTTGGTCATTCGCTCGGGATCAGCACTGTACCACGACCAGGTATCCCACTCGAAATCCCCGATAACCAGCCGTCCGCCCGGCTTGAGCACGCGATGCGCCTCGGCCACGGCACCAGGAATATTCTTCAGATATTCGAAGACCTGTAGTGAGACCGCCTTGTCGATCGAAGCATCTTCCAGCGGCAACAGGTTTGCCACGCCATCAAGAAATTCCACCTGCGGAAAATCAGAACAACGTTCAACAGCGAGTTTCCGCATTTCAAGACTTGGCTCGATCCCGATAACCTTGCCATTCTTGCCAACTGCTCGCGCCAGTTCCAGCGTCAGCATGCCATTGCCGCAACCGATATCCGCAATTTTATCGCCCAGTGCTGGTTCAAGACACTCAAGCACGGCGTGGCGCCGCCGCGTGATATCACGGCCTTGATAGGTATTTTCGAGAAGCTGTGCGATTTCGGCATTAAATTCGAGCATGGGAAGGACTCAACAGTTGGAGGCAGTCGCGAGATACCAACTTTTCAGCCTCGCCATGTCAAGCTCCAACTGGCTCAATTCAGCCGATTTCGATCTCGCCGACCAAAGCTGACCACGACGCACCATGCATGTCCCGATCGGTTGCCGACCCTTGTACGGCAGGGCGCGGCAAGCTGAACTTCACAACATTCAGCGACGGGATTTCGAACCGCTTTATTTCATCGGCATCGATGCCAAACGCCTCGGCGACCTGCTCGGTACTTAGCCCATGTACGACGGTTTCAAAGGCGTTTTCGGAACCACAGAATATATCGATCGTCAACCAGAACGGACCGGCATTCTTGCTTCTGACCTTGGTGACGACCGAGCGCAGATCAGCCAATTTGATGCGTCTCCAGCCGGAAGGCCTGCATCGGATCAGCCAGCTCCATGACGTGGTTGAGCGCAAACTCATACTTCTGACCTTGCCGCATTTCGGCAGGTGAAAACAGGAAGGCAAATGTCGGCTGCTCTTCTTCTGCCGTCAGCGGATGATGCAAAAGGTAGGGATTGAGCAATTTGCCGATTTCGTCAGCAAGTGCTTCTGTTTCAGCCGTCACAATACCAAGAACCCCAATCTCGACAGCCGTCGATGCGTTGCGCTCCAGCGCGCCGAAACTCGCAGAATGGCCAATCAGGCGTACCTCGACGGAAAACTGATCGTCACTGCAACCAAGGCGGTCACGCGCTTTCGCTGAACATTTCTGCTGAATATCCTTGGCCCACTTTTCAGCATTGGCGACATAATGCGGATCACGCAACAAGGCGATCAAGACGGTCTGAAATCCTGCCGGTCGCGCACCTTCCAGCTTTACCGTATATTTGTTGGAACTAACCCACTCGGACCCGGTTACCCGCACGCGCGTGTCGTCCAGCGCTTCATAATGGGAATGCGTGACATCCAGATGCCCGCCCGGCTCATACAGGATAAAC
>JANQQM010000023.1 GCA_028289365.1 Salaquimonas sp.
TCCAAATTTGAAAGCTCCAGAAATGTTTCTTGGCCAGGGCAGGCGCATTCGGGTCGCAATACCCGAAGCCATTCCTAGCACTTGGCCATCATTTTGGACGGTCAAAGCCATGAAATCATCGGTATAGACATTCATACCACGCAGACCGAGCGCAGTGGTCAGCGTCGTCTTGCCGGCGCGCCGCATATTTGGAAATATGATCAAACGTCCGTTTCTCTCTACAGCCGCGCAATGTAGACATAGCCAATCGGGGTTACACCTTAATGTTTCCCATGCAATTTCAACAATTGCCGCGCAGATAAGATCGACTGGATCTGAGAAAATCTTGCTCTGGTTGGTCAATTCCAGATGCATCGAATAATTACAACCGCACCGCTCAATGAAAAGAAAAGGACTTTCTCGCGGAGGCAGACCAGGTCCAGTTTCATGAGGCCATGCGCACAAGATGCTGGTGAAATGTGCCAGGAGCTCGTCGCAACCGATAAGTACCAGCGGTTTGTCCATATCCGCCAGCTTGATCCAGGCATCGTCACCTAATTTCGTAGTACCGACCGACGCGCTCAACCTCACATCCATGCAGAAGAATAGTGATTGTTTGTTAAATGGAATTCGTATCACACAAAGAGCGGACCTTTAAACTACGAGGGTCCGCTCAATGCTTTATGCAGCTGATTTAATTCTGCATTCTTCTTTGTATGATACCGATCAGACCACCAACATTGCTAGGAGAGCTGCCTTCAGCAGTATCGTCGCCGCTTGGCCATGTAGCTCCCGTGGGTCCGGTAGCACCGCTCATTCCGCTGCTACCTGATACTCCGCTACTTGATGTACTACTGCTACCGGATGCGCCGGAGGAACTACCACCGGATCCGCCGGAACCACCACCGGATCCACCGGAACCACCACCAGATGCTCTAGCTTCACTGAGTGTCGTCAACATCGGCGCAGCGTAAATTGCAGTGGCAGTCAAACCGAGACGCGCCAACATTCTTCGGCGACTGACCGGATTATCTCGAGGCTTCTCATTCATATATTGCTCCTCGTCTTTCTTAGACTCACAGCTCATGGGATAACACATCGGTCAATACTAAACCCTTACACCAATTGTCAGCGTTTTGTCAGGTTAATCCTACCTCAGCGAGCTGATCCGTTCCTATCTCTTGAAGATGCTTGCACATTGGTACGTATTGGGCGTCGCGACGATGTCGTGGCTGGAAAAGCCAAACAAAATTGCAATGTTAGTCTTGGAGAAATCTCTAGTTTGTTTTTGCTCGCGCAGCGAATGGCAGCTTGTCCCCAAATCCAGGATTCGGCTGCAGCGCAGAGAATGTCTGCTTTGGGCCATTTGCAGTCGCATGGGTCGAAACCAATAAACGGCGGTTTTGAGTCCTGAATCGGACATAACCTAGTAATGGCCAAGCATCATAATATTCTACTAGCGATTGTTGATTGGATCATCAGAATGAGAATACAGCCGTAACTCGCAAACACAGGCAAAATCGGTTGTCGTCCGAAAACTTGCCCCCTGACACTCTTCTGATAACATTCCTTAGATGACGTCGATGGAAACAGATGGCGATACGATAGAAGATTCGGGCTTTGC
The DNA here is from genome assembly GCA_028289365.1 of Salaquimonas sp. Lineage (GTDB taxonomy): Bacteria > Pseudomonadota > Alphaproteobacteria > Rhizobiales > Rhizobiaceae > BOKV01. The sequence goes on from JANQQM010000023.1 coordinate 1,604, forward strand.
GGATCAGGCTTGGTCGGACGTGCTACAGGCTATGGACCGCACTTATGCGGAACTAGTCGACTATCAGGAGCAACTTGAAGCCCGTAATTCAGAACTGACCAATCTGCGATATTTCCTGTCTTCGATCATGACGTCAATCAGCGATTACCTGGTCGTGACGGACAGGGATGGGAAAATTGCCGAAGCCAGCCGATCGTTCCTCGACGCAATGGGTTGCGATAACGAAGCACTTTCTTCCAAACACATAGGCGACTTTTTTGAGGGTGATGATGGTGAGCGTGTTAATGACGCCATCGCAAAGACAATGTCGATGCGTCAAGACACGAGAATAAGCGCTGTCCTACTGGAGAAGGAACGTCGCGATCCAGTCGAGATCAGTATTTCGCCGCGTCTCGATCGTCGCGGAAAGAGCACGGGAGTTATCATTACCGGCAGGCCAATGGGCGAATTACTGCAGGCATATGCAGAGCTTGAAAACAGTCATCAGGAACTGAAGGAAACCCAGGCACAACTAGTGCGTAACGAGAAAATGGCCTCGCTTGGAAGGCTCCTTGCTGGAGTTGCACATGAGCTGAACAACCCAATTAGTTTTGTCTATGCCAACACCCATACCCTGGAAAAATGCGCCAAACGGCTGGAAGCCTATTTTGAAAAGGTCGAAACGGGTGCAAGTCGCGAAGAACTGATAGCAATGCGCAAGGAACTTCGCATGGATCGGCAGCTAAAGAATCTTCGAAGTGCCGTCCAGGGCGCCAGCGAAGGCGCTGCTGATTTTCAACTGAGCTTTGCCAGGTAGGCCGTCACGAGGTCACAGTCGGGATTGTTGGTCACCGTCCGGGAGACCTCCGACCAGCCGAGCGGCGTATTGACATGCTCCTCATCCAGCAGGCCTGCATCGGCGCCGGCTTCAATCAGGATCCGGACCATGGCAAGGTCGCCGTTCCAGGCCGCCGAATGGAGCGCCGTTTCGCGTGATCCGGCAGGCGAGCGGGCATTCGGATTGGCGCCGTTCGACAACATCCACCGGACGATGTTTGCATGTCCGAAATCGACAGCGGCCTTGATCACAGCATCCGCAAAAACTTGTCCCGGTGCTGATTGCGAACGTATTTCCAGCTCTTTCTGGTTGCCCATGCGCGCGAGTTCCTCCGGTTTGATCTCGTTTCCGTGGCGCGCCATCACGTCAATAAGGGTTTGCCCCCTTGGTCCAAGACGGCTCAACGCTTCCATCGCGTCGGCGCCCCAGCGGTCCTTGCTGTCCGGCGATACGCCAAGCGCGAGCAGGTGCTCGATCGCTGTTTGCGTGCGCGCTAGGGCAAGCAGCGAACCCGAGGGCCGTAGGGTTGCCGGAGGAATGCCGCTGTCGGCAAGCAAGTTTGCCAGTCTTTCGTCGTCGGCCATGAGCAGCGCCTCGCACAACCCGATGGTGGCGCCTTTGTCCACAAGCATGCCAATCATTGCGGAGCGCTGTCTGGACGACGCCAGCATTAGGGGCGACCAGTTGTCGTAGTCCCGGTTGTCGCCATCGGGATCCGCGCCGGCATCCAGCAGAAATTCGAAGACGTCGCGTCTGTTTGTCTCCACGGCAACGTGCAGCGGCTGCGGCCGGCCACCCCAGAAGGGATGCGCGGCGACGACGTTGACCAATTCCGGCTTCTTGCGCAACGCCTGCCTAATTGCATCCAGGTCACCATGTCCGACAAGCAGCAGGAAGCGGTCATCTTGATTTTCGGCCTGGTTTTCCAGTGATTCAGCCGCACGGGCCTCAATCGCCTGCCGCATGCTGCGCCAGCTTGAAAACCCATAGTCGCGGGCCAGGAAAAACTGGGCGTCAGCAAGTTTGGCGTCGCGGCCTTCGGCCCGCCACCGGCGCAGCAACTGCTTTGCCGATTTTTTCAGCCAGCCGAGACTGGCCTTTTCTGGAAGGGAATGTGTCATCGGGATCCTTCTTTCCTTCAAGCCCGGTGTCCGCAAAACAGGCAGGAAAAAAGCATCTGTGGTCAGTTGCTGAAGGTGGGTTCAACCCTTTTCGCGGACCGAGTGTCGCCCTGACGACATCGGTAGAGTATTAGAATTACCAAGGCCCGGTCAATATGCCGGTTGCGGTGGCGGCAGTCAGCCACGCCGATCTGCGCGTGCAGCATCTGCATACAGAGTGGCCGCACATGCTGCGGGTTTGCGGGATCTGAGTTGTCGGGGGCACAGGCAACCAATGGCTGTCTACCTCCGACCCAACGACCCTGTATTGCACATTTTCGCCAGATATCAGGGGTTCCTAAACCAAGACCCGCTTCACTGGTTGGATCGACAGAGGGAGAAACGGGAATGCTGGTCAAAAGCCTCTATGGCATGGCGGCACTTGGTGCCGTGATCATCGCCGTCACCCTGTGGGCCTGGGGCCAGCCGCTGATCTGGACCTATGGCTATGTGACCCTGTGGGAAGGCAACATCTGGAGTTTCGGCAACTCGCAACCCATTGCCGACTGGTACACGCTTTCCCATTTCCTGCACGGGACGCTGGTCGTTCTCTTCGGCCGCCTTTTGTGGCTCTCCTACCCGGTACAACTTGTCATCGCCACCGTCACCGGCGCTGCCTGGGAGATCGTCGAACACACGGACTGGATGCTCGGCCGTTTCCGCGAACGCACCGTCTACCAGGGTTATGTCGGCGATACCTATACATTTAGATCCGGCCTTGCTGGATCAATGTTAGCCAGTTCATTTGCGGGCATGTCTGAAAACTGCCGAATCCAATCACTCTGCTGAATGAAATACATAGGCAACTTTGTGCCAAAAGTGATCATGACCACCCCATTTACCCCAGATCCATCTATCCAAACAATGTCTTGAACTTTTCGATGCATTGACGAAACCCGGCTTCGAAATCACCATTGCCCGGGTGATAGACGCTTTCGAATGAAATCACTCCGTCATAATTGTCCTCGCGCAGCGCATCAGCCATTGGCTGGAACTGATCAGCAAGCTGGCCCTGGCCCATTTCCCGGACTTCCAGCGTGGCGCGCGGCGTATCGACCTGCACATCCTTGATATGGACATGACCGAGATAGCCGTCGCGCACTTCCTCATAGCCATCCGGATAGGCTGTCTCGTGGCACCAGCAATTGTTTGCCGGATCCCATAAAACCTTCAGCGTGTCCTTGGCGTCCAGATCGTCAATCAGTCTGCGCCCGGTATAGTTTGAATTGACCATGGTGCCGTTGCCGGTCTCGACGACGAGGGTCAGGCCTTCTGATCTTGCCACTTCAACAGCGGGCGCAATGAGCGGGGCAACCGTATCCCAGGCACCCTTTGCAACATTCCATTTCTCCGCACCATTCTTGCCCCACAAGATCTGTTCCTTTTTTGGCGTCATGATCCGGACCAGGGGCGACCCCAGTTCATGCGCCATATCAATAACCCTTTTCAGTGCATCCATGTGCTTTTGATGCAGTTCGTCACCGGGCCGGTTTGCGGTAGTCATGCCGGCAAAGATATGGCGGGACAGGCACGATACCGGCTTGCCGCGATCAGATAGCAGCGCCTTGATCTCGGCGATCTCGGCTGGCGAATGATCGCCCACTTCCTTCTCCCCGACAAATTGCAGTTCGGCATATTCCAGACCGAACTCGTCCATCACATTGACGGCATGCGTCAGGTCGCGGCTGATGCCGTCGCAAATAACACCCAGTTTCATGATTGTTCTCCCGGCCTAGCGGTGCAGTTCCGCGCCTATTATTTCCTCGATCACCCGTGTGGCAACCCAGTTATCATCTTGCGGATATTTTGTCTTCCCGGCATGGAACAATTGCATCGCCGTCGAGGCAGTATGCATTGGTTACCTGCCAGCTGACTGGGCCGGTGAATTTGCAATCTGCTCCAAGCACAACTTCAAGAAACGCATTCCCAGTTATGCTGCTTTGAGTCATTTTCGGTCATAAACTGTAGTGAACCATGCTATCTTCTACTGACTTAATATCGGACACTCGCTAAATACCGGCGTGAAGACAGCTTCTAGCCCAAATCGGTCATATGCGATGGTAAGGCGCATGCGCCGATAGTTAAACCAACATGCAGCTTTGAAACCCATGGCACTTCGCGCTTCTTTGATGGAAATCAGGCAGAAAATAATGCTTCCTAACGCAAATTGAAGCGGGTTATCAAATCGAAGAAACGTCTTTGCCAACAATCTTGCAGGAGAGACAATGAGTGTGAAAAAGGCAGGAAGGTCTTAGGGAAAATCCATGAGAAGAATTTTAGTGACAGGAGCGAACAAGGGGATCGGGTTTGCGATTGCCGAAAGGGTACTCGAAGAAGCTGACGATACTTTCTTGTTCCTTGGCTCTCGCGATACCGATCGTGGAACGGCGGCAGTCGAGAAACTTCTGCAAGCTAATCCAGACTTCGCCAATCGTGTCCGGGTGTTGGAGATTGATGTTTCCAATGATGAATCTGTGCACAATGCTGCCGAAACTGTCCGCGCACAATCTGCCGATGACGGGCTCTACGGCATCGTGAACAACGCCGGTATTGGTTTTGGCTCAAGTGATTTGAGCACCGTGTTAAATGTGAACACACGGGGCATCCATCGGATTTGCGCAGCCTTTATTCCGCTGCTTGTTAATGCTGGCCGCATTGTGAACATTACGTCGGCGGCCGGTCCCAATTTCGTGGCAAAATGCGGTCCGGATAAAAAAGCCTTCCTTACCAATGTTGACGTGACATGGAATGAGATTGACACGCTAATGAACGAGTGCGTGTCTTTCGCTGGTGATGTAGCCGCATTCAACGCAAACGGATTGGCCGACGGATCACCTTACGGTCTGTCAAAAGCGCTGGCCAACTCCTGCACGCTGCAATTGGCACGTGAGCACCCGAATTTGATAATCAATGCTTGCACGCCCGGTTACATTGCTACCGATTTAACCGTTCAATCCGAAGCCGATCGGCGTAAAAGTCCAGAAGAGTTGGGAATGAAATCACCCCGAGAGGGTGCCAATTCTGCGATTTTCCTTTTGTTGGGCGATCCCGAAGGTACCGGCCAATATTATGGTAGTGATGCCCAAAGAAGCCCGCTAGACCGCTATCGGGCGCCAGGCTCGCCGCCTTATACTGGTTGATTGATATCTATCCGGGATCACATTGGGGGAACGGTTACAAAGAGGTCGGCAACTTGCAACCATAAGCGGATTGTCGCGAGTCCTCTTTTTTCGGGATAGAGCGTATCGCCCGACTAATCTTGCTTTGTTTGTTCGACTCTGTCTCCAATGTTCAGTACGCCACTTTCCAGCGCTTCGGCATACACTCCCATGTCCATGTGACCGTATGTTTTTCGCAAAAGGTAAGGCACGCGAATGTCCCGGTCACTTGTATCAGGGTTCACCTCTGTTGCTGCACAGCGCTGGGTTCGCTTGAGCACACGAAACTGAAGTCCGCCAATTTGAACAATTCTCCCGACAAGATCGAGCTCGCTAAACGGGGGCCATCCATCAAATACGATGTTTGCGCGGAATCTCCGGGGGTCGACCGGCTGTGAGATTGCATCACCGAATGCTCGCAGCGATGCCAGGTTGAGAAGTGAAATTGCATTCATCATCTTCTCCGAAACCACTGAGACATCGGTGAAGCGGTGCGGAGAGGCCGTGGCAAAAAAGGGGTATTCTTCTTCCGGCAATTTTAGCAGTTCATTCAGCAGTTCACGGACGCGAACGCGATCTTCTTTATCGCTCATTTCATATGTAACCGGCGGCTGCGAACCCTCCTGGACTGTCAGTTGTTGTTGATCCGGATCGAAGCTTGTTTGAAGTCCGGCCAGCTTCGCGTATTGCATCAACACTATGAAATGATCCTTGGGCATCGGCTTGGGATCGGAAGGAACAAATCCGCTGTTGGCTTTGGCAAAGGCGAACATTCTGTCATTTGGAAAACCATTTCCCCGGAAAATCTCGACCGAGCTGAGATTGTTCGCACTTAACCCTTTGATCGGATAATTCGACAGGGTGACGATCTGACCATGATTCATTTAGGACCTCTCGATTAGAAACGCACTGCCAGGAATTATTTACAGCTGCGACAGGAATGCTGAAATGCGTACAAAGCTGCCGTGGTCTAGCGATCCATTACAGATGCTTGATAGGCATCCAGGTCCGATATCAGCTTCAGGCCGGTTGGAACATTGTTTCTTGCACAAAACTCATTCCACACAGCCCCATAAGGAAGATCCTTCAACTCTTCGGTCAAGGTCAATCGTGCAGTAAAGTCAAGCGCGTCTTCAGCCGCACGAAGTTGGTCCCAGGGCTTCAAAAGCGCCTGAAGCAAGGCCTTTTGCATGTTGCGCGTTCCGATCACCCAGGCTGCTGTCCGACTGATTGTGGCATCGAAAAAGTCGAGCCCAATATGCGTGCGGCCAAGCAGATCGGCGCTGACAAGCTCATGTGCCATCGCGAGAACATCGTCGTTCAACAAGATGACGTGGTCACTGTCCCACCTTATTGGTCGCGAGACGTGCAACAATATTTCCGGAAGAGACAGCGCGACTGCGGACAGCTTGTCGGCGATATTTTCTGTTGGATGGAAATGCCCCATATCCAGACACAAGAGTGTATTATTGCGGATCGCATAGCCCAGGTAGAATTCGTGACTTCCCACGGTGCAGGCCTCGACCCCAATCCCGAACAGTTTCGATTCGACAGCATCCAGCATCTCAGGTTTGGTCTCGGCCAACATGGTATCAAGTGAAGCCTCTAGCCGCGCGCGGGCCACAAACCGGTCGATGGGCAGATCCTTGTAGCCATCCGGCACCCAAATGTTGTTGATGCAAGGTGAACCAAGTTCTGCGCCCATTTGCGCGGCGATGTCGCGGGTGCGACTGCCATGTTCGATCCAAAAATCGCGGATGCCCTGATCGGGGTGGGCAAGTGTCAGATTGTCGTCAGCCTTTGGGTGAGCAAAGAAGGTCGGATTGAAGTCCAACCCAATACCCACATTCTTTGCCCAGTCGACCCAGGAGGAAAAGTGACGATATTCGATTTCATCGCGATCAGGCGATTCATCGGTGTCCATGTACATGGCGTGCAGATTCAGACGATGCCTGCCTGGAATATTTGCGTAGGCAAATTCCAAGTCAGCGCGAAGTTCGGCTGGATTGCGCGCCCGGCCGGGGTGATTGCCTGTGGCCTGGATGCCGCCACCGGAAGTGCCTTTCTGGTTCTCGAACCCAACCACATCATCGCCCTGCCAGCAATGGACAGAGATTGGGATGTCCTGCAGAAGCGTTATCGCGGCTTCAGTATCGACACCCCATTCTGCAAACTGTGCCTTTGCAATTTCGTATCCCATACCCTCCCCCTATCGCGTAAAGGCCTGAACATTACCCGCGTCGACGTTCAGTATGTTACCGGTTGATTTGGAAGAATTTTCTGCGGCGAAAAAATAGCATGCCTCCGCAATATCTTCGGGCAGCACCGAGCGCTTCAGCATCGACCGGTTGCGGTACATTTCTTCCAGACCTTCCTTGTCGGTGCCGTAGGTCGAAGCGCGCTGTTCCAGCCATTCGCCTTCCCAGATTTTTGATCCTTTCAGTACCGCGTCAGGATTCACCACGTTGACCCTGATCCCGGCTTCGGCGCCCTCAAGTGCCAGGCAGCGGGCCAGGTGAATTTCGGAGGCCTTGGCCGTGCAATAGGCGGCTGCATTGGGAGATGCCGCTAGCCCGTTTTTGGACCCGACGAATATGATTGAGCCACCCATGTCCTGCACCCGCATCAGCTTGAAGGCTTCGCGGCTGACAAGAAAATAACCGGTCGACAGGATGTCCATGTTCCGGTTCCAAAGTTCCAGCGATGTGTCCTCAACCGACGCAGAAGAAGCGATCCCGGCGTTTGAAACCAGAATGTCGACACCACCGAACTCTACCGCGGTCTCCGCGAAGGATTGAGCCACTGCGGCTTCATCGGTGACGTCCATCAGAATGGTGCGTATCACATCCCTACCGAAACTCCGGGACAGGAGATCTTCAGTGGCGGCTAGATTGTCCGCATCGATATCGGCGAGCATGACGCAGGCGCCTTCTGCCAGATAGCGCCCAGCTGTGGCGGCCCCGATCCCGCCCGCGCCACCGGTGACCATCGCCACCCGGCCAGCCAGCGATTTGGGCTTCGGCATACGTTGCAGCTTGGCCTCTTCGAGAAGCCAATATTCGATGTCGAAGGCCTCCTGTTCGGCTAGTCCGCAATATTCGCTCACCGCGCTCGCCCCGCGCATCACATTGATGGCGTTGACGTAGAATTCACCGGAAATCCGGGCAGTCGCCTTGTCCTTGGCAAAGGTGATCATGCCCACGCCCGGGATCAGATAAACAACGGCATTTGGATCCCTCAACTCAGGAGAATCGTCGTGCTTGCAGCGTTCGTAATATGCGGCGTAGTCCTCGCGGTACGCGGCGATCTGGGCCGGGAGGATTTGGAGAACCTCGTCAAGGTTGTATTTTGCCGGATCAAATCCCAAGACCAGGGGGCGGATCTTTGTCCGCAGGAAATGATCAGGGCAGGACGTGCCAAGTGCCGCGAGGCGTTCCATGTCTTTCGCGTCGACGAATTCAAGCACGGCATCAGTGTCATTGAAATGCCCGACCATATGCTGGTTCCCGCTGACGAAGCCCCGAATCGCAGGCATCAGGCGGGCCGCGACAGTACGACGGTCAGCAGGCGAAAGGCTCTCATGCTTTGCACCACCGAAGGCTTTCACATCGGCAGTGCGTTTAGCCAGCCACTCAGTAGCCACGTTGATTACTTCGATGGTGCAATCGTAGCATTCCTTCGCCGTATTGCCCCAAGTGAACAAGCCGTGGCTTTCCAGAACTACCCCGTCGGCGTCCGGATTTTCGAGGCAGAACTTCTCCAGCCACAGGCCCAATTCGTATCCGGGGCGCTTCCACGGCAGCCATCCGATCCGGTCGCCAAAAATCTCTTTCGTCAACTCACGCGAGTTTTTCGAAGCCGCAATCGCGATTATGGCATCGGCATGAACATGATCGACATGGGCGCGCGGAACACAGGCGTGCAGCGGTGTGTCAATGGATGCTGCACGCGGATTTAAATTGTAAGTACAATGCGGAAGATAGCCGACCATTTCGTCTTCAAAATCTACCCCGCGATATAGCGTTTTGAGCGCGTTGAGCTTGTCCATATAGAGCGTGGCGAAACCGTCGCGCTTCATAGATCCGATGTCTCCACCAGACCCCTTGACCCAAAGCACCTCGACTTCTTGACCTGTTAGCGGGTCGATTTCCGTGACCTTGGCCGAGGTGTTGCCGCCGCCATAATTAGTCACACGCTTGTCAGAACCAAGTATGTTGGAGCGATAAAGAAGCAGTTCCGACTCGGACATTCCGCTTGCGACCTTGCTGTCCCACCGGTTCTCAAGAAGCTGGTTTTCGACCTTTTTCAACATTCTGCCCCCTCTGTCTTACGGAGTAATTGGCCGCGAAGTTAGTCCTAGGGTTAGTCTGACGCATCCATAAGTCAATCACAAATTGTCAAAAACAGTCAAGTTATTCCACAATTTGAAGGAAAATGACTGAAAATGATTGACAGGCGCAATAAATCTAAGCACCCTTGGAGTCACGGGAGACAAAATTGCACGAAAAAGAGCGACATAGGATCATCATATCAGCGGTGCAGGAACGCCCGGTCGCGACCGTGTTTGATCTGTGCAATATGACCGGTGTCTCAGAAGCAACTATCCGCAGGGACATCTCCACACTTCACGTTCAACAGAAACTCCGCCGGGTCCGTGGCGGTGCTGAAGCAATCAACCCACCACAAGTTGTTGGTCTTGCCGGCCGCCCCTTCGTCGTCAACGAGACCCTCCACATATCTGAAAAACAAGCCATTGCGCGCGCAGCGGTAGACCTTTGCCAGGACGGCGACAGCATTATCATCAATGGCGGCACGACGACGTTCCAGATGGTGCACCCTCTTGTTAATCGGCGCATGCAGATATTCACCAACTCCTTCCCGATCGCGGAGCACCTGCTGAAGCATTCCAAGAACACGATCATGTTGTCGGGTGGTGCCATCTATCGCGAACAGAACATCATCTTGTCGCCCTTTGATAACGATGTGACACGGAACTTTTATGCCAAGCGGATGTTTATGGGCGCGCAGGGGCTGGGACCCATTGGTTTGATGGAGGCCGACCCCCTTTTGATACAGGCGGAACAAAAGCTGATCGGTCAGGCCGACGAATTGGTTGTCTTGGTCGATAGCTCGAAGTTCAGCCAACGATCAAGTCTGGTTTTATGCCAGCTAGACCGCATCACTACCGTTATCACGGATGAAGGCATATCGGACAAGGCTGCGGCGATGCTTGAAGTTGCCGATGTAAACCTGATCGTCGCCCAGACGGGCGGCGCTCAAGAGGACGAGGCGGCCTCCCAACTGCCTCAGCAATTTGAAACCCAATAGTGACTTTCAGGGAGGAACCAATATGAAACGTCGCACTTTTACTTCACTGGTTGCCGGGCTTGGCCTTGCGGCCAGCATGTTAAGCACAACTGCGGTTGCGCAAGACAACATGCGTATCGCACTGGTTGTCAAAGCACTTGGCATCGGCTTCTTCGAAGCAGCTGCCGAAGGCGCCAATGAGGCCGCGGGAGAACTCGGCAATGTAGAGATCATCTACACTGGTCCGACTGACACCACCGCAGAAGGTCAGATCGAAGTCATCAATTCGCTCATCGCTCAGGGCGTTGATGCCATTGCCATCTCGGCCAATGACCCCGATGCGCTGGTTCCCGCGCTTAAACGTGCCATGGATCGCGGCATCACGGTGATATCCTGGGACTCCGGCGTTGCTGAAGGTGGCCGTCAGATGCACCTGAACCCTTCATCCACTCCGCTGATTGGTAATACGATCATCAAGCTGGCTGCGGACCATATGCCGGATGGTGGCGATGTTGCGATATTGTCCGCAACAGCGACGGCAACCAACCAAAATGCCTGGATCGAGGCCGCCAAGGAAGTGTTGCCAAACTATGAAGGCGTCAACCTCGTCGCCACGGTCTATGGCGATGACCTTTCCGACAAATCCTATCGTGAAGCCCAGGGGCTGATGGCTTCTTACCCTAATCTGAAGGCAATCATCGCACCAACAACAGTTGGCATCCTTGCCTCCTGCCAGGCGGTAACAGACGCTGGCAAGATCGGCGAGATCAACGTGACAGGCCTCGGGCTTCCGTCGGAAATGGCCGGCTGTGTAGACTCTGGCGCGACAAAGAGTTTTGCAATCTGGAACCCGATTGACCTAGGCTATTCTGCAACCATGCTGGCGCATGCGCTTGCAAAGGGTGCCGAAGCTGGACCGGGTGCAGAGATCCCCATGGGCCGGATGGGTTCCGTGAAACTTGACGACACCAATGCAGCTGCGATGGCGGATCCGTTCACCTATGACAGCTCGAACATCGATCAGTTCAAGTCGATATTCTAATCTAGATACGTTCCGGCGCAGGGACGCGCTTGCGCCGGAACACGTTTTCGCTTTCTCTTAACAAACACTTGAATTCAGTTGGAGTTGAGACCTGACGTGTCCACCCTGACCGCATCCGATATTGATCCCTTGCTCTCTCTTTCGGGGGTTACCAAGTCTTTTCCAGGCGTGCGGGCGCTGTCGGATGTTTCTCTGAACTTATACCCCGGAAAAGTGACGGCGCTGGTTGGCGAAAACGGCGCGGGAAAGTCGACGGTAGTGAAGGTTTTGACCGGCATCTACCAACCCGATGAGGGTGAGATCGAAATTGAAGGCCAGCAGGTTCGTTTTCCAACGCCGCAGTCGGCAGAGAGCGCAGGTGTCACTGCTATCCATCAGGAAACGGTGCTGTTTGATGAATTGTCAGTGGCCGAGAATATCTTTCTTGGCCATGCACCCAAAGGCAAGTTCGGATTAATCGATAAATCCGTGATGACATCACGCGCCAGCGAAATTTTATCGGGGATCGGCGCCAACATAGAACCAAGCGCGACGCTAAAGGACCTGGGAACGGCCAACAAGCATCTGGTTGCCATTGCTCGTGCCCTCAGCATTGATGCGCGCGCCGTCATCATGGATGAACCCACGGCCGCGCTTAGCCAAAAGGAAATCGAAGAATTGTATGACCTGGTCGAGGGTCTTAAGGCACAAGGAAAGGCAATCCTTTTCATTAGTCACAAATTCGACGAAATTTTTCGGATTGCGGACTTCTACACCGTTTACCGGGACGGCCAGATGGTCGGCGAAGGAGCGATAACGGATGTGAGCGAACCTGAACTCGTCAAGATGATGGTTGGACGCGATGTTAACCAGATTTATCCCGAACGCGATCACAACATAGGCACAGACATCCTTGAAGTCGAAGGATATGAACACCCGACAGAGTTTGCGGACATTGGGTTCAACCTGCGGCAGGGCGAAATCCTCGGTTTCTACGGTCTCGTTGGTGCGGGACGTTCTGAGTTCATGCAAGCCCTCTTTGGAATTACGCGGCCATCGGGCGGAACAGTCAAGATTGATGGCGCGCCCGTTACGATCCGCTCCCCCGCGGACGCAGTTGAATGCGGCATCGTCTACGTACCCGAAGACAGAGGCAGGCAGGGAACCATTGGCGCCTTGCCTATTTTTCAGAATGTTACATTGCCTTCGCTTGCGCGAACCTCGCGTCATGGCTTCATCAATCTCGCCAATGAATTCAAGCTGGCTCGAGAATATACCGAACGACTGGACCTTCGTGCGGCCTCTCTGGACACGGACGTCGGGAACCTTTCGGGCGGCAACCAGCAGAAGGTAGTCATCGCCAAGTGGTTGGCCACGCGGCCCAAGGTCATCATTCTCGACGAACCTACAAAGGGCATCGATATTGGATCGAAAGCTGCTGTCCACGAATTCATGGCAGAGTTGGCGGCACAGGGACTTGCCATCATCATGGTCAGTTCCGAAATCCCGGAAATCGTCGGCATGTCTGACCGCGTTATTGTTATGCGCGAGGGGCGCATTGCGACAGAACTAAACCGCGCAGAGATCACGCCCGAGACGCTCGTTAGTCATGCCGCCGGTATCAGGGAGGCAGCGCAATGAAACGATTCCTTGCCTCGCGCGAACTGCTTCTTTTAATTGCGATCGGATTGCTGCTCGGAGTGATATCCAGCCGTTTCCCGGCATTTATCGCGCCATCGAACCTTGTCGCTGTATTCAACGACACCTCGCCACTGATCCTCTTGGCCATCGGGCAAATGATCGTGATTCTGACCAAGTGTATCGACCTCTCGGTCGCGGCCAACCTTGCGCTTACAGGCATGGTCGTATCGCTTATCAACATCGCCGTGCCGGGTTTGCCTATCGTGGTAATGTTATTTATCGCGGTCGCTTTCGGTGCTGTTCTAGGCATGTTCAATGGTCTTCTGGTCTGGAAGCTGGCCATCCCGCCGATCGTGGTGACGCTTGGCACGATGACAATCTTTCGCGGCACCATTTTTCTACTGACCGAGGGCAAATGGGTAAACAGCCACGAGATGAGCGATACGTTCAAAGCCTTCCCAAGGACCGAAATCCTTGGTTTGCCGGTGCTGAGCTGGATCGCGATTGCAGTGGTAATCCTGTTTACGATCGTCATGACGCGCACCACACTGGGCCGCGCCTTTTATGCAGCCGGCGGCAATCCGCACGCTGCCACCTATGCCGGTATAAACGTCGGTCGAACCCAGTTCTGGGCTTTTACCATTTCCGGTGCCTTGGCAGGTCTTACCGGATATCTCTGGGTATCTCGTTTTGCCGTGGCTTATGTTGACGTCGCTGGCGGGTTTGAGCTGACGGTTGTCGCGGCCTGCGTCATCGGTGGCGTTTCAATCATGGGTGGCATCGGATCTGTACCAGGGGCACTATTGGGGGCACTTTTCCTCGGAATCATCGCCAACGCGCTGCCGGTAGTGAACATATCACCTTTCTGGCAGATGGCGATCTCGGGTGGGGCGATTATTATCGCGGTTGTGCTGAACGCTCAGGCCAACCGTACCCCAGGTCGGATCATCCTGAAACGCGCGGAGCATGCAACATGACGACGACCTCCCGCATGATTCCCGATCGCCTGCAGACCCCGCTGGAGCGAAAACTGAAAAGCTGGGAAAGCCTCTTGATGCTGGTCGCAATTGGCATCTTCATCATCAATTCATTTGCCTCACCCTACTTTCTGAACGTCTGGAATCTATCCGACGCGACGTTCAACTTTACTGAGAAGGCTATGATCGCCTTTGCCATGGCGCTATTGATCATATCCGGTGAGATTGATCTTTCGGTCGCCGCCATTATCGCGCTGGCTTCGACCGCCATGGGAGCGGCGGTCCAGCTTGGCGTCAGCACCGAGGGACTGGTGCTTATCGGCCTTCTGGTGGGATTGGCCTGCGGAGCCTTCAATGGTTTCCTCGTTACCGGACTCGGACTGCCGTCAATCGTGGTTACCATTGGCACAATGAGCCTCTTCCGGGGCATCAGTTTCATCATACTCGGCGATCAGGCCTATCGCGGCTATCCTTCTGATTTCGCATTTTTCGGACAGGGATATGTTTGGTGGGTGATCACGTTCGAGTTCGTGCTTTTCGCAATCATCGCGGTGATCTATGCAATTATCCTCCATATGACCAATTTTGGCCGCGCAGTCTATGCTATCGGCAACAACGCTACTGCAGCGCTATTCTCCGGCATCCGTGTGGGTCGGGTGAAATTCATCCTCTTCCTACTTACTGGCCTCATGTCGGGGGTCGCAGCGATCTGCCTTACTTCGCGCCTGGGCTCGACCCGGCCATCCATCGCCGTCGGGTGGGAGCTTGAAATTGTCACCATGGTTGTACTTGGTGGCGTCAGCATCCTCGGCGGCTCCGGCTCAATCCCTGGCGTAGTGATTGCAGCTTTCGTTATGGGGCTGGTGACCTTCGGGCTTGGCCTTTTGAATGTGCCCGGTATCGTGATGTCGATCGTGATCGGGGCGCTTCTGATATCAGTCATAGCCTTGCCGCGGCTTTGGTCAATGTGGAGGACATGAATGGAAAAATACGCCTTCAAGATGCACCTGAACCCCGGTTGCAAGGACGAGTACAAGAAACGCCACGATGAGATCTGGCCAGAACTTGTCACCTTGCTCAAAGAAGCGGGCGTGTCGGATTATTCTATCCACCTGGATGAGGAGACCGATACGCTGTTTGGTGTCCTGTGGCGGACTGACGATCACGGAATGGATGCCTTGCCAAACCACGATATCATGCAACGTTGGTGGGCCCACATGGCCGATATCATGGAAACCAGGCCTGACAACGAACCGGTGGCGGTTCCGCTGACGTCCGTCTTTCATATGCCATGAACGCAACCCACATCGCCGTAATCGATATTGGAAAGACAAACGCGAAACTTGCGCTCGTCGACAGTACCGACCTGTCCGAGATTGCAGTGGTCACCAGGCCGAATACCGTATTGCAGGCCCCGCCCTACCCGCATTTTGATGTCGAAGCAATCTGGGAATTTTTGCTGGATGCGCTGAAGGAATTCGGTGTTCAACACGGCATCGATGCAATCTCGGTCACCACACATGGGGCCTGCGGTGCATTGATCGCTGCCGATGGGAATCTTGCTGCGCCTATTCTCGACTATGAATATGCCGGACCTGACGCTGTGTCTGAGGCCTATGACAAGATCCGTCCCGGGTTTGAGGAAACCGGCTCCCCAAGATTACCCATGGGTCTGAACCTGGGCGCACAGATATATTGGCAGTTTTCGCAGGATCCCGGCTTGCGGGATCGTACGGCCGCAATCGTCACTTACCCGCAATATTGGGGTCATCGCCTTACGGGGGCTTTGGCCTGCGACGTGTCCTCGCTTGGTTGCCACACTGACCTGTGGAATCCCGATGAAACGCGCTTTTCGTCATTGGTTGAACAGCTGGGCATCTCCGGCAAGATGGCTAAGCCACGAAGAGCTGCAGATGTACTCGGCCCCCTGTTGCCCGAGATCGCAGATCGAACAGGATTAGAGCCTAATACGCCTGTGCTTTGTGGCATCCACGATTCCAATGCTTCACTATTGCCCCATATCATGCGGCGCAATCCTCCGTTTTCGGTCGTTTCCACAGGCACCTGGGTCATTGCTATGACCGTAGGCGGCACCGAGGTATCGCTTGACCCGTCCCGCGACACACTCGTCAATGTCAATGCCTTGGGTGCGCCAGTGCCGTCGGCCCGCTTCATGGGCGGACGAGAGTTCGAGATTATCCTGGGCAGTCAAAGCGCGGTCTGCGACGATGATATCTTGTTCGCAGTTGCAGAAAACGGGCCATTTTTGATGCCTGCCGTCATTCGCGAGAGTGGCCCCTTTCAAGGGCGGCACCATCGCTGGATCGGTTCGGAACCAGAGCCAGGAACACCGGAAAGGTCCGTTGCGCTTAGCTTCTACTTGGCCATGATGACGGCAGAGTGCCTGACTCTGACCGGGCACAATGGTCCGATCGTGGTCGAAGGACCCTTCGCCGCCAACTCTGAGTATTGCACGATGCTCTCTGCCGCGACGAAATGCCGGGTCATCACGGCTGAAAATGCAACTGGGACAAGTCAAGGTGCCGCCATGCTGGCAGTTTCGTCTGACACAGTGTCAATGATCAAAGAGACCGCACATCGTGTCTCCGATGACCATGAGCTTTTAACGCTCTACGCAGAGAAGTGGCGAAACGCCGTCCGCCGAGGGTCGGAACTGGCATTTTAGCGTTATTGGATTGATGTTGGTCTTGTTTCGGCAGTTGCCACAAGTGTTTAGCTGGGGCATTCTTCGATTTGAAATGATCAGTGTTTGGACAAGGAATATATCCAGCTTGTCAATGCGAAATGCCAGTTAAAAAATAAAACGAATATGCATAATATTAATAAAATTAAGTTTAGTACCATATATAATAAACTCAAAAGTGAGCCTGTTATAAATATTAATCCCAAATATATAAATCACATGCACGGCAGTTTAAATTTGTATAGAAATAGATTATCTCATAAATCAAACAAAAATTATCTAATTAGAATACTTAATTATCGTGGTTTTATATTAAATAACGATGATGTTAGAAAAATTTACGATTTTAAGAAAAGCAATACTTGTAAAAAAATAAAAAATTATATCGAAAATTCAAAACACCCAAAACGGAGTCGCTGGTATCAGGAGCTGACAGAACAGCTGATTGAAAGTGGTTCTGCCCATTATAAAAATCAACATTTTTCTAGTCAGACGGAGATTGATGAATTCTTCAATGTGTACGTAAATTCGCTATACAGCAGCATGCTCACTACCGGTTACAATGTGGCGTTGCAGAAAGAATATCCCAAATGTTTTATAGACGGGGATGGCAAAATAATTAAATGCCAGCATGGCAATCATCGATTTGTCTTTGCAAAGCTGTTGGGGGTCTCAAGCTTCCCATTGCAAATTATTGCGGTTCACGAAGATTGGTATATCAGAAATATTGGTACAACGATCGATCTGGAAAAACTGGGCCTGGCATTTCATGACATCATGAAAAAGCACAACTAGTTGATTTCAGGAAATATCATCAGTTTGCGGGCTATGTTCATCGATCTAGCCCTCAATTTACTGGCCCAGCAGGTACCAATACAGGAGAGCCATACGCTTAATTTGGTATTGCGGCGAACTTGCCACTGGTTCGGTTGTTTTACGACGGTTTATCGGCGATCTTCGTTAGATCGATGGAATGACATAATCGGGACAAATGCCCGATGCCTTGATGCAATCGGTAATGTCCAGAGACTTCAGAACGCCATGGCCTGTTACCAGGATGGTTGACATGCCAGCCGCTGCACCACCCAAAATATCTGTGTGGAGCGTATCCCCAATCATGACAGCCCGTTTGCGGTTAAACTCGACAGGCAATCTGGAAAACAACGCATCAAATGCATTTGCATAGGGCTTGCCAAAAAATATAGGCTCCAACCCCAACTGATCCGTTAGCCGATGGGCATATTCTCCTGGCTCGATGTTGAACGCGGACTCCCATGGCGAAGCCAGATCCGGATTGCCAATCAATACCGGCCTCGCATGCCTGTGCAATTCGTCGCGAATAGCGGCGAAAACTGCATCGTCAATGGTTCGGGAACTCATTAGAATAAACCCGTCGCAGGATCGCCATTCCCTTTTACGCAAGTTGATGAGTTCGAAGGGCACCCCAAGCTCGCCTGGCAAATGGTGGTCGGCCAGGGTAATCGCCCATGTCCAATGACTTGGATAGGCAGAAAGATTTGCTGCCAGCACCTGTCGACTACTGATTATTTCACTGGCACTGAATTCGAAACCAAGTTTCGCATATTTCGAAGTCAGATCCTTTATGGGTGTCGTTGCGGCATTGGTGAGGACAAAAACCTGCTTGCCTTCTTTCCTCAAATATTCAAGGCATACTGCCGCTCCATCGATAGGTGCATCGCCGACATTCAAAACACCGAAAGAATCGAAAACGAAGACATCAAAATTGGATGCGAGGTCAGAAAGACCATCCGCAAGCTTGAATTTCCCCTGCAAATCCAGTTTCGGCAATCGGCCTCGAATTTCCTGGTATCTCTGGAAAACCCAGTTTGAATCCGGATTTTGCATGTCTGGTAAATTGCTCCCAAAATTCTCAAATCGTGTTCATGCTTACCGAATATTCTGGGGATATTCGCTCACACATTCGATTTAAATCGCTGGATTTTCAACGGATTTCACTGCATCATCCTGGCGCAAGATACTAGATTGAAAACGTGCTTGGAAAAATAAAATAACAATCGGGAGGAATGCATGAGGAAATTAATTGGATCGCTATTGGTACTTAGTGCTTTGTGTTGGGCAGGAACTGCCAATGCACAAGATTGCCCAAGGGGAACTCTGGATGAGCAATATTGCGACTACAATAACGACCTGGTAGCTGACTTGCCACGTGATGACTCGCAATGGGTCGATCCGGATACGATCATTTTTTCCTATACGCCTGTCGAGGATCCAGCCGTTTACGCCAAGGTATGGGACGGCTTCATCAATCACATGGCTGATGTGACTGGCAAGAAGGTCGTTTTCTTCCCCGTTCAATCCTATGCGGCTCAATACGAGGCCATGCGATCGGGCAGATTGCATATTGCAGGCGTCAATACTGGTGGTAATCCGGTAGCGGTTTCCTGCGCGGGGCTCGTTCCATTCGCAATGATGGCGGCAAAGGATGGTTCATTTGGATATGAAATGGAAATTCTTGTGCCCGCCGACAGCGATATCCAGACGCCGGCGGATTTGAAAGGCAAGACGCTGGCATTTACATCCCCCACTTCAAATTCCGGCTTCAAGGCGCCTTCCGCAATCTTGAAGAGCGAGTTTGGCCTGGTCGCTGATGAGGACTTCCAAACAACATTCTCCGGCAAGCACGACAATTCCATCCTTGGAGTTGCCAACAATGACTACGAAGCCGCAGCCGTTGCCAACTCTGTTCTGAAAAGAATGGTCGACCGCAACGCGGTTGATCCGGCAAGCTACAGAAGCATCTACAAATCCCAGACCTTCCCGACCACCGGGTATGGCCACGCGCACAACCTGCATCCGGTCGTTGCCGCGAAGATCAAGGAAGCTTTTTTCTCGTTCCCGTGGGAAGGCTCGGACCTGCAGAAGGAATTTCAGAAAGAAGGCCGGTTTGTATCCATCCATCACAAGAGTGATTGGGCGGTGATCCGCCAGATTGATGCTGCAAATGGCGTAAGCTACGATTGCAAGTAGGATCTGTTGACGACTGACTAAGCACCGCCGGTCAATTTATGGCCGGCGGTGAATTGCAACATTCTTTCTGCGGAAATCCATGCTGCGTCTTGATAAACTCCATAAGCGCTACCCCACGGGCGATGAAGCACTAAAGGGTGTGACGCTTGAAATCCCTGATGGCCAGGTTATTGCGCTCATCGGACCGTCCGGTGCTGGCAAATCCACGCTGATCCGATGTATCAATCGTCTCGTCGAACCAACTTCGGGCAGTGTAAAGCTGGGTGACACCGAGCTGACCACCCTGTCTTCCGGTGCTCTACGGGCAGCGCGCAGAAGAATGGGTATGATCTTCCAGGAATACGCCTTGGTCGAGCGGCTGACTGTCATGGAGAATGTGTTGTCGGGCCGCCTGGGTTATGTCGGTTTTTGGCAAAGCTGGTTTCGCCGCTTCCCACCCAAGGATATTCGTGAGGCGTTCCGGCTTCTCGACAGGGTCGGCCTGATGACAATGGCCGACAAGCGGGCAGACGAATTGTCCGGTGGTCAGCGCCAGCGCGTAGGTATTGCCAGGGCGTTGATACAGGACCCAGAACTGTTACTGGTAGATGAACCGACCGCAAGCCTTGATCCGAAGACATCACGGCAAATCATGCGGCTCATCTGCGAATTGTGCCGTGAGCGCAAACTGTCGGCGATCATCAACATCCACGATGTGCTTCTGGCTCAGATGTTTGCCGAACGCATCGTCGGATTGCGCCTGGGAGAGATTGTCTACGACGGCCCACCCTCCGGATTGAAACCGGATGTCCTGACGGAAATCTATGGCGAAGAGGATTGGGAATCGACGATAGAAAAGGTCGACGAAGAAGATGAGGAAGACCTGGAGGCTGTGGCCAAATGAGCATGGCCGCAGAGACCCGCTATCCCGATCGTTGGCGAAAACCGCCGCTTATCAAAAGCAGCCTGCTGCGCTGGTGTCTATGGCTTGGAGCCGCCATTTATCTCGCGCTCGCGCTTGGCACGATGGATATCAATTGGCAACGGGTTGCCGAGGGCCTTCCACGTGGTCAGAAATTTGTTACAGCATTTTTTCCGCCGGACTTTATCAGCCGGTGGGACTCGATTGTTGAAGGAATCCTGGAAAGTATCTGGATGACCGTCATCTCGACGGTCGCAGGAATTGCTCTGTCTGTGCCAGTCGGGCTTGGGGCGGCCAGAAATCTTGCACCCATGCCGGTATATCTGTCCTGCCGCGGAATCATTGCGTTATCCAGGACTTTCCCCGAGGTTATTTTGGCGATTTTTGCGGTAAAATTGTTTGGCTTTGGCCCGTTTGCAGGCTTCCTGGCGCTTTCGATTGCAACGATCGGCTTCTTCGCCAAGCTACTGGCAGAAGACATCGAGGACTGCGATCCCGGTCAGGCGGAAGCCGTCAAGGCGACCGGCGCGAACTGGTTCCAATGGATCAATTATGCAATCCAGCCTCAGGTCATGCCTAGGATGATCGGCTTGTCGGTCTACCGTCTGGATATCAATTTCCGTGAATCGGCTGTTGTCGGTATCGTTGGAGGCGGCGGCATTGGCGCGACCCTGCTGACTGCCTTTGACCGGTATGAATTTGACTCTGCTGCAGCAATTCTCGTGACAATCATCGTGATTGTGATGGTACTCGAATATTGCTCCGGCTATTTGCGCAAGTGGGTTCAGTAATGGTCACGATCAATACAGATGACGGACCAATCTGGCGACGTCGAACTACTGCTCAGCAATGGATGCATTGGTTATGCTGGTTGATAGGCGTTGCGATCGTTGTCTATTGCTGGAAATTGATTTCTGACAGAACGATCTGGTTCTTTGTAACCGACGCCGGGACACAGGCTGCTGATCTCGCGACACGCATGGTGCCGCCAAAATGGTCCTATATGGAAAAGCTCTGGATCCCGGTCTGGGATACCATCAATATTGCCACGCTTGGAACTCTGCTTGCCCTGGTCGCTGCATTTCCAATTGCATTTCTGGCGGCACGCAATACCACACCAAACAAGGCGGTCCGTGCAATTGCACTGCTGGTGATCGTGTCGTCGCGCTCGATCAACTCACTTATCTGGGCCTTGATGCTCGTCGCGATTATCGGACCGGGCGTGTTTGCCGGTGTCCTGGCAATCGGATTTCGGTCCATCGGCTTCTGTGCCAAGCTGCTTTACGAGGCAATCGAGGAGATTGATCCCAATCAAGTCGAAGCAATTGAAGCGACCGGTGCGACAGGCGGCCAAAAGCTGATCTATGGCGTA
The DNA here is from genome assembly GCA_028289365.1 of Salaquimonas sp. Lineage (GTDB taxonomy): Bacteria > Pseudomonadota > Alphaproteobacteria > Rhizobiales > Rhizobiaceae > BOKV01. The sequence continues at coordinate 23,671 of JANQQM010000023.1, forward strand.
ATTCCGCAAATTCTGCCGACTTTCGCAGGTATCTCTGTATTCCGATGGGACATCAACATCCGGGAATCGACGGTTTTGGGACTTGTCGGCGCAGGTGGTATCGGTCTGCAGCTTGATGCATCCATCTCGACCTTGGCCTGGACCCAGGTATCCCTGATTTTGCTGGTTATTCTGGCAACGGTGATTGTCAGCGAATGGGTTTCAGCCAAGGTCCGGCATGCAATAATCTAGTAGTCTGAAAACGTGCTTGGATTTATAACAAGCCGGCGAGGCAGATCCGCTTCAAAGCTATCGAACAATAAACAGCGAGACTTTCGAATGGGTAGCAATCTTGCTGCTGTTGGAAGGCCAAAAATGGTCACTGAACCTGGGTTCATGCGAAGCCATGACAACCAGATCTGCTCCGGTCTCCTCGACTGCCCGCAGCAATACATCATCGACATCAAGAACAATATCATGAGCGATGAACGAATGAGAAGAAGCCGAGATGCCGTGCATCGTTGCCTGCTTTTCTGCAAATTCGCTTAGCTTGCGTTCGAACTCTTCCGGGTTCTTTGCGACTTCGCTTGGTTGGTCGATAGTCACACCAACATAACAAAGCTCACACTTAAAGTGCAGGGCAAGATCGGCGGCAATCGTAAGCGATTTTTCCAGTTGTTCCAGATGAGTCAGATCAACGGGCACCATGATTTTTTTGTACATTTTGATCTCCGTAGTTTCGTAACTCTCAAAAATCTCGTTGCCGAGCCATATCAAGAACCTCGTTCTCGACTTAGGCAATGTCCTCGTCAGTATTTGAGTTGGGCTCTGGCTCTGTCTTGTCAAGCTTTCTGATGAATATTGACCGTATCTGCAACCATGAGCCCCAGGCTGTCTCCTTGACGAAGACGCCTGGCGATAAGATTCAGCTATTGAAAATGATCAATGAAAAAGGCGATTGTCAATCTCGGCATGTGTGACAAAATTTCAATACAAACATACACTTAATTATGGAACAGATCGCCAACTCTGGTAAATAGAAACCAGAGATCCAAGACATCAGGTTTGAAATCTTGCCATGGGACAACCGCTTAAAAAGAAAGATCTGATCAGGGTTGCGACAGCAATCAACAATGGCGCCAAAATCGATGCTGATCTCGTCAAGCCGTTCGCCGATTTCAAGTTTGAAGAATCTTCTACGCTGAGCCGTTTCATGCTCAAGAGCGCTGCCGCGATCTCATTCTTCTTTGCGTCCGTGCTGGTGATATTTCCGGAGGTTAGAGAATATCTGATTGGTGTGTTGCCAAGCTATTTCGAGCTGTCTGATCGGGTTCGAAATTCACTCGATTTTATCTGGGGACTGGTGGGCAGTCCTGTCAAAAAAAATCACCTGATGTACCACCTTCCAAACATTATCATTTTTGCATTTGGCGCAGCTGGTGTTCGACAGATATGGCGCAAACTGCACAAAAATCACTGGAAAGATCAAGTCCTGCAGGCGCAAGAAAAGTTGAAAACAATGGCTCAGGAAGGAACCGGCAGATTCAATTTTCCGAAGGGGTTTTCATTGTTGTTTGTCGGCGAAGGAGACCAAATCGCCCGAAGCCTCACGATCGATGAACCTGATCTGGGTGTTACCATAGCCTCCCAGAAGCAATCCTATACCGATTTATGGGGCAAGTACGAAACTGGCGAGGGCGAAGAGGGATTCGGTCGCGTACTTGAACAGGTCAACGCTATCGATGCCGGAGAGTATGTCCTATTCCCGATAATCTATGAACATTTGTTTTTACCGGGCCCAGGCGACTATGACGTTGCGCCCCATCGTATAGACATTGCAGTAAGCAGAATTAGAGATTTCGAAAATCAAAAAGGCTGGGACAAGAAGCCGATTATCATTGTTGGCGACAAGGAGCAGAAAAGCAGCTTTGTTACAGCATCCAGGACCGGTCCCATTGCTTCCGAAAACGTGGAGATCAGTTTGCGAACAATCGCAAACAAATATGACGATATCACTATTCTGGATTCGACCGAGGCAACACTCCGGAAAATCATCGAAATTGCCGATGGTAGGCAGATATTGTTCAGGTCTTCAGATCAGGGAGTTGGAAGATATAGCGAAGAATTCTATCACCGACTTTCATTGCTTGAATACCAACCTTCCAGAGACGATACGCTAACGATCGGCTACGATATTTCAGACTTGGAGACCGAACATCAGGTGGTTTCCCAGAAACAGTCAGCGTTCTTGCCGGTTATACTTTCCCGCGATGTTTTTGACGGATTGATAAAAAGTCATCTGCACGAGAAACCGTATATCTTTGTCCCCCATTTGATTAAACAGGAGCTCAAGGAACTGGTGGAAATGCAATAGAGACGATCGGCGGCGGCATTCTGATCGATCAGCATTTCTGGGATCGGCGACGTGCAGGCTTGCTGATGCATGAGCTTATGAGTCGCACTAGGCATCCTGTTCAGAGCGTTTTATTCGATCTAATCCGTGACCGGAGACACTGTTTCCGGCGTTCTTGTTAAGGCGAAGCATTGGGAATATGCCTAGAAACGCAATGATGCTGACGGCAAAAAAGGCAAACTGGAAGCTGGCAAGACCAAGCTCACCCCCCTGCAATTTCAAACTGGCCTCGACCATCAAGCCCGCAATTGCGACACCTAGTGCCAATGATACCTGTTGAAATACGGCAGTTATCGCAGTTGCCGGCCCTGCCTTGTCTGGTTCAATATCGGCAAAAACCAACGCATTCATGCCGGTAAACATAACCGACCGGAACACGCCGGTAAGAAACAGGATCGAATAGATCGCCGCGAATGGCATAACCGGCGAAAATGTGCTCATGACCCAAAGCGAAAATGCTGAAAGCGCAATGGTGGTAATGAGGACATTTTTGAACCCGAAACGAGCATAAATGCGTGCGGTCAAAAACTTCATGGCGATTGCGCCAATCGCCCCGACGAAGGTTACCATTCCCGACTGGAAAGCAGTCAGTCCAAAACCGATCTGCAACATGAGTGGCAGGAGAAACGGCGTGGCGCCAATCCCAAATCTGGCAAATGAAGCTGATAAAATACTGGCCCGAAATGTAGGAATGGCAAATAGCGTCAAGTCGAGCACCGGGTTTTTCTGACGCTTCGCATGGAGGTAGTACAATCCGATGCAGATCGTACCAACAGCCATCGCTATAATGCCGTAAATTGTCGGCAATGCCGGCAGGCTGATGACCGATAGGCCGAATACTATTCCTGAAGCAGCCAAACCGGAAAATATGAATCCGATACTGTCAAAACTGCCATTTGCCTGTGGTGGAATGACTGGCAGGAAAATGCGTGACAGGGCTATGCCGATCAGACCAATCGGAATATTCACAAGGAAAATCCAGTGCCAGCTCACAAAGGTCGTCAGGAACCCACCAATCGGCGGGCCGACCATGGGACCCATTAGCGCCGGCACGGTCAGCCAGGCCATTGCCTCGATCAGTCTGTTTCGCTCAGTTGCACGCACCAGCACCAGGCGGGCAACAGGTGTCATCATAGATCCACCCATGCCCTGAATGAAACGGGAAACGACAAAGGAACTCAACGAGTCGGCCATGGCGCACATAAGCGAACCAATCATGAAGACACCGATCGCGATCATGAATATTCGGCGTGGTCCAAAGCGATCCGCCATCCAGCCGCTCGCCGGAATGAAAATGGCCAGGGCCACCAGATAAGATGTCAATGCGAGTTTAAGCGCAATCGGGTTAGTCTCGAGATCTGCGGCGATGGCCGGGAGCGAAGTGGCAATAACCGTTGAATCCATCTGTTCCATGAACAGGGCAACAGCCAAAATGAGTGGAACAATCCGGTTCATCAGAAGTGTCTGACCGCTTTTGCATGTTTACTGTGAGACCGGCGTTCTCGCAGGGGAGTACGCATTGACCAATGATGCGGTCATCATGCCTGAGTGTTAAGGTACCAACAATCAATTGCACCATGTGCAGTAGACTGCAACACTCTTCAGCCGGATGACCTTGCTAATTAAGTTACCGGCACGTTGGGGCATTGATAACATTTGGCGATGATCGCCATTTCAGGTCCAGTACAAATAACCATCACGAAAACCACAATGGCTGACAGCGGCTTGTAGCGGTAGTACCGGAAAATGACACCATTGCTAGTGATGCAGTCCAAATGAAGTTGACTTGGTTGGATCAATCACCGACGATCAAGTTTCCAAATATAAGAATGGAACTTTCCCTTAAATGAGGTTTTGCATGTCGCGTCACACCGTGTTCTTTTTGTTTCTTGTTGCAATTGCCATCACCTGGTCTTCGGCACCATCAATGGCCCATTCGGGCGATGGCTACGGCGGCGGCTTTGTTGCAGGGTTCACACACCCGATTGTCGGTTGGGATCACGTAGCGGCGATGGTTGCAGTTGGGCTGTGGGGAGCATTCTTGGGCTCTCCGGCGATTTGGGCCTTGCCAATTGTATTCCCCTTGGTCATGGCATTTGGTGCAGTGATAGGCATCGCTGAGCTGCCGTTACCTGCGGTTGAAACCGGGATCGCGCTTTCAGCCGTCGTTCTGGGATTGATGATTGTATTTGCAGTGCGTCCGCCTCTTTGGGTGGCGGCAATTATTGTCGGCGCATTTGCAATCTTTCACGGATACGCCCATGGAACGGAATTGCCGTCAACTGTAAATGCCTTCGCCTACGCAGTTGGTTTTGTAATTGCGACCGGATTACTGCACTTGATCGGTATCGGTTTTGGAGTACCGGCAAAGTGGCCGGCAGGTAAACTAGCAGTCCGTAGTGCGGGCGGATTGATTTCACTGGCGGGAATAGGGTTTCTCACCGGAATGATCTGAAGATGAGAATATTTTGGTGGTGTTTCGGGCTTGTTTTTACGCTCGGAGCTGTTCCTGCTCGTGCACATAGCCCAATGCCTGGGGCCGAAGGTTTCTACATCGGGCTGATTCACCCTTTCTCGACGCCCTCGCAAGCACTCCTGATGTTTGGTCTCGGACTGCTACTAGGCAGCTTTGACACGAAGAAAGTACGCTGGTTGCTGGGTGCATTTGTCTTGGCCACCTTCATCGGACTATTTCTGGGGCCGGGCTCCAATCAGCTCGAAGCAGCAATGTTCGCACTTGCTTTTTTTGCTTGCGCGTGGTCAGCGCTTATACCCGGAAAATTGCTGCCAATCGCGGTGATGCTGCCCGTTATCGGCGGTCTATTGATTGGTATGGTGTCGGTTCCCGACCCCGGGCCGACGACTGATCGAGTGATCACAATGACTGGTTCGATGTTGGGTGCCAATATAGGCTTGCTGTACATCTGGGGCATAATAATCGTCGTCAAGGAAAGATATACCTGGAAATGGGTCGAGATAGCCTTTCGGGTTGTGGCAGCCTGGCTGGGCGCAATCTCATTGTTGATGCTGGCATTGCAATTTGCCGCGAGCGATGTAGCGCAGATTTCGGCCGTAGAAGCTATATCGGTAGTTTTACACGAACGGCTATGAATGCTTCTGGCGCTGCCCTTCCCTGCCCTATCCCGCACCTGCACATTTATGCGCTGGAGCCGCTCAATGAAGACGGCCTCATACTTCTTTTCGATATGGCATGCGTAATTGTCTCGTGACGATCTGAATGCACTGCAGTCGGACGGTTTTAGAGCCTATTTCATTTCCTGCGGCATTAACTGAGAACTCTTCCACCAAATCAGTAATTTGACAAGCATGCGTCTATGCCAAGATGTATTTCTTCGCCAGTAGTCGGAGCCTTGGCTTCTTTTGCCTAACCATTCGCGTTTGGTTGGATTAGCGTTGATCTGGCGTAATGCGGTGAAGTCCTTTCGAAGCTTTTCGAAATGTTGCGACACTGCCTGCGGTCCCAGGAATTGTAGAAGTTTGTCCAACTCCAACTGATACACGTCAGCATCTTGCGAGACAAGATTTTCGTAATGGATGCAAACCTTTGGCAGGTCGATATCAGTATAGTAACTTTCAAGTTCGATATAATTGGATATCTGTCGTTTCAAATCGCGGATTTTGCGCCCTTTTACTCTTTTGTTCGTATTCGCCAATATCGCTTCCATGATGTCCCGCTTGATGAGAATAATCCCGTCAATCTGGTATTTCTCTTGAATTCGCTTCAGTTCTCCCAAGTTGTGAAGCTTGTGTGCGATTGGCTTGCCGCCGACATGGTTGAGAATACCGGGAGCATCGGCAAATCCATTAAGGTGAATAGGCAAGTCATTGGGATTTCTGCAATGCCCCAGCGTCGGCCTTCCGGTAACATACTCGATACAAAAGCGGACCAAATGGTTACCACTGCGAGGGTAACTAGCGATCAAGAACATGTATTGGCTCCAGGCATCGATTCTCACAGATTCTATTCCTGAATTTTATCAAACCCAATGATCTAATTCTAGCGTTGTGTTGCGGATTGGATCGGAAAGTCCGACCCTTCCAACCATTCCACAATTCCTCTGGCAGTGTGATTGATGTCTGAGTTCTCGCTGGTGAACTCACATTCTTGCATCAAATCATGTCATTTGAGGTCGTACAGTGCGGGTTCGACTTTTTGCCGTGTGTTACTCATTAAATCCAAAGCAGAACCCACTGCATGCTCCAGCTCAGCCTGTTGGACTGAATCAAGCTCGGTAGAGATTCTGCAGATATTTGTTTCGAACAGACCTTCGGCTCTTCTGAGCTCCTTGAAGAAACGAATGCTCGTGTCGATGTGCTGATTTGAAAAATTCAGGATAGGGAGCACTTGGGAGAACAACTCCCGTGCAGCATCAATGTTACCGTCTTTGTAGAGTGTATATATCGTGACATAGATCTGCTCCATGCCCGTCGGAATGAAGGCGTTTACGCCGCGTGCCATTGCATCCATCAACTGGGTCACGGCCCAGCCGCCGCATACTTTCAACCCACCATTTGTCGCTTCAATTACTGCCGAGTATTTTGGCCCAGCCTGATGCGTTTCTATCTTGAGCCATTGGAACTGTTCAATGTTCTCGAACAGATAGACGATTTCCGCAAGCGGCAAGCCTCCGCCGGACCAATCCAGGTCCTGAACCATTAGCAGCTCAGGCCCGTCCTGCGTTAGTTCCCGAAGAAAATCCATTTTTTCACTGAGGTTGAAATCGTCAGGCAACTGCACACATATACCCGCGGCATCCATAGTTTTCGCTGTCTTCGCCAGGTCTGTGCTTTCATCAGGATCCTGCGCGGTGACACTCAATATGAACGGAATTCGACCCGAATTGGCATCAGAAATGGTTTCAACGATCTGAACCTTCTCTACCTTTGTCAGCGTCGAATATTCCCCTGCTACAGCCAAACCAAGCATTCCGCCACAACCGGCATCAATTGTATGATTGACGAGCCCGCGCAGTGAATGGTGGTCAACTGTGCCATCATCTTTAAAGGGCGTGTTCAGGCTCGGAACAATACCTTGCAATGTTAATCCGCTTTCTTGATCAGGTTTCAGCGCAAAGTCCCGGTTTCGTTTAACGGAAGAGCCGCCGATAAGCAGGCATAACCGAGCCCGCCATGTGCTCGTGGGTCACGGCCTGAAAATCGCTCATCCATGATGTCTTCGCCAGGCTGAAACCGGGTATCGCAGGAAAGCCGGATAAGTCCGTTTTCAGAATTGTTGTCGAAGGACCCGTGAACGGTAAACATGCCGAATACCAGGCAGTCGCTCAGGCTGAATTCAGATGTCAGGAACTTGCTGTTCTTCCGCTCCATCAGGCCAAGAGGGTTTTCTTCAATATGACCCGGTCGTGACGGATCACGATCCACGTCATGTCCCTCAAATTGTTGGCGAATGTCTGACCATCTGTGGGAGTCTCTGAGGATATACAATGGTCCGTCATTCAGGCTGATCGGAGAAAGTGGCGTCCAGCACGTTACAAGACGTTTAGAACCTCTGTTCATATAGGGGTGATCTACATGTAGCGGGCTCGCCCGTCCTGGCGTCATCGCCCGCAACCATGCGAAAGTGAAATGGCTTGCGGGAACGCCGAAAAGTCTGTTCATCACTTTGGTGATGCGTGGGCCGTGAATTACCGCCCTCACAGCTTCGCCCTCGCTCACTGAACGCCAAAAATCGCCCAAGTCTTCAATTGTCGGGTAATACTCCCGGCGACGGGATGTGCCCGATGCCAGACCATTTTCTATCGGTTCATTGACTTCTCCCACTTCTGCCAAGCGCTGTAGAATTTCCAGTCTTGCTGCTTCGACTTCCGCGATATCATGCACTCCCCGCAATAAGAGGTAGCCATCACGATCAAGCTGCGCTGCGAGATCTCCATCCACGTTTGACACGTTCAGTTTCTCGACAGATGTGCCGGAAACTATGACACCATTTATCGCCAGATCTGATACACGGTTCAACTTCAAATCGAAAATCTCGCTTCCGGCTTTTTCAATGAGCGAAAGACGATCCATTCTGCAAGGCATTCAGACCAACGATCATCAAAATACCCACTCCCGTCTGTTTATTTCTCTAACATGTTACATTGACAATCAACCTGCAACCAGTAATCTTCAATATTGAGTTTATGTCGTAACCAACGAGTTCAGTTTGAATTCCAATATCACCCAATTTGGCATCTCGACAGCTTTGCTTACCCCATTTGATTTGGATGGTAATCTGAGCTTCCCGCTACTGTTTGAACACGCAAACGCCATGGTTCGCAATGGTGCCAATAGCGTGACACTTTTTGGCACAACAGGTGAAGGCGCTTCTGTCGGCTTCGATGAACGTGCCGAAGCGATCTCGGGCATGATTGATAGCGGAATGGGCACTGACGAGATAATTCTCGGCCTTTGCGGGTCAGCGATCGGCGATGTGACGTCGCAGGTTCAACAGGGCATTGAGTTTGGCCTCTCGACCTTTCTGCTCCCACCGCCCTTCTACTTCAAGGAAGTGGATGATGCCGGGTTGTTTGAGTGGTTCTCCCGGCTGTTTGACAGCGTTGATGAGCGCGCGCAATTTATTCTGTACCATATCCCGCAACTTACCGAGGTGCCTTTATCCATCGACCTTGTCACCGGGTTGCGCGAAACCTTTCCCGACCGCGTGCTGGCCATAAAGGACAGCGCTGGAAACTGGGATGACACGAGAGTTGTTCTGGAGACTGGCGGTATTCCGGTACTGGTTGGCGATGAACGATTATTGCATAAGGCAGCCGCATTGGGTGGCAAGGGCGCCATCAGTGGCATGGCCAACCTTTATCCCCAACGTATGCGAACCCTGTTTGACACCCATGTCGAGGATAAGGCGCTGTCGGCCGAAGTGGACATGATGATCTCCATTCCGGTGATCCCTGCCTTGAAGCAGGCAATGGTAGCCACAACCGGGATCGAGGCATGGGCCAATGTTCGTCCGCCGTTGCAGCGTTTGAGCGGCCAGGACAGAGCGGCAATTACCGCCATGTTTGCGCAGGAGCAATCCGTATGAGCGCTACTTCCGCCTTAAGATTACGCGATCATGCCTATTCCAATTTTACGGAGAAATTGCTGGCACGAGACATTCGCCCAGGTCAGATCGTGTCGCAACGGGAGTTGGTCGAACTTACGGGCATGCCGCTAGGCGCCATACGCGAAATGATTCCGCGCCTGGAAGCAGACGGGCTGATCAAGACCGTACCAAAGCGCGGCCTGCAGGTCTTGTCGATCGATATAGATTTGGTTCGCAACGCGTTCCAGCTTCGTACCATCATTGAAGGCGAGGCAATTTCTGCATTCTGCAAGACCGCTACCAAGGCGGAAATTGAACGATTGGCGAAACAGCACAGGGACATTCAGGAAGAGGCCATTGCAGCTGTAACGCCGGAACTGCTTCGCAGGGCACAGCAAATGGACTGGGATTTTCACGACCTGATCGTGGACGCAATGGGCAACCCGATCATTTCGGATATTCACCGCGTCAATGCCATCAAGATCCGGTTAATCAGAAACAATCAAACCAGGATGCTGCCTGAATTGGTCGTTTCGGTTGTTGATGAACATCTGGCAATTTTTGATGCACTGGAAAACAATGACAGCGAAGGAGCAGTTCAGGCAATTCACTCACACATAAACAGCGCCAAGAAACGTGCTTTGGGCATGTAAAACAATTTTCGATGGGTCGCAGCCCAACGAAACCAAAGCGGATAATCGCCGCATTCAAAATGGAGGAACCCCAATGATCCAGAAATTCACAAGACGCACCATGCTTGCGTTGACGGTCGCCGCCATCGCAACGCCGGTCTACGCTGCAGATAAGGTCAAATTGCGCATGTCGACTCCGGCATCGGAAACCGATCAACGTTCAGTCGCGCTGGCAGAAATATTTGCCCCGGCGGTCGCAGAATTTGCAACCTATGAACCGCACTATAATGGTTCGCTGATCAAGCAGGGTTCGGAGCTGGAATCCATTGCATCCGGCGATCTGGAGATGTCGATAACATCGGCCCAGGAACTTGCACAGTTCTTTCCTGAATATTCCATCTTTGCCACCGGCTATGTACATCAGGATGCCGCTCACCAGGTAGCAGTGTTCAACGACCCGCTAATGGATGAATTCAAGCAGAAAGCGGAAGACGAGCTCGGCGTAAAATTGCTCGCTGTCATGTATCTTGGCCAAAGGCACGTGAATCTGCGTCAATCGAAAGATGAGCTGACCGTCATGAAGCCGGAAGACCTGGCCGGGGTCAATTTGCGCATGCCTGGCACGGATGCATGGCAATTCCTCGGAAAGGCGCTTGGCGCTAACCCGACGCCAATGGCCTTCACCGAAGTCTATACCGCGCTTCAGACAGGCTCCGTTGACGGGCAGGACAACCCGCTCCCGACCGTTGTCGATGCAAAGTTCTACGAAGTCACAAACCAGATAGCGTTGACTTCACATCTGGTCGATTTGAACTATGTCGCTTTCTCCAAGGCGATCTGGGATGAGCTGAGCGAAGAACAGCAGGCAACCGTAAAGGCTGCAGCCGAGGCGGCCGCGGAAAGCGGACGCCAGAAGCAGCTTGAAAAGGAACAGAACCTCGTTGATTTTCTGAAGGAACAGGGTCTGGAAATCTACGAGCCTGATCTCAAGGCATTCCGTGAGCATGTTCAAGGTGAATATGCAGGATCAGAACTTGCCAAGAGCTGGCCCGACGGATTGCTGGATAAAATCAACGCGCTGGGCAACTAGACCATCAGCCTATTTTCGGAGGAGCTGTTCGCGCAGCTCCTCCATTTCTCTCCAGCTTTCATACTTCGCATGACCTAGTTCAGCAGAAGGTCCCAATGACAAAACTGATATCCGCCCTTGGTCAGTTCGCCAAAGCTGTCGCTGCAACGATGATGGCATTGATGTTCCTGACCTTCGTTTTGCAGATTGTCATTCGATATTCTGCCCGGCTGGACTGGTTACCCGCGCAATTCCCGATCCTAGATCCCACGCGCTACGGGTGGACGCTTGAATTCTGTCTATTCCTGTGGGTGTGGCTTATTTTCTGGGGCAATGCTTTCGTTGTCCGGGATCGTGATCACGTCATATTTGACATCTTGTACAATGCTGTCAGCCCGACAACCCGGCGTTGGTTTGTAATCATTGCCGGCGTGGCAATCAGTGTCGGCTTGGTCCTGTCAATCGAGCCGACATGGGCCAAATTTCATATTCTTCGGCTAAAAAAGACCGCAACACTCACAGCCGTGTTTGGAGATGGAATCCGAATGCGCGACATTTACTCGATCTACATTTTCTTCCTCGTGGCAGTAGCCCTTCGATATGCATGGGCCGCGTACCGGGCCGTGCGCTATGGCGTTGCAGAGCCTGATACTGATGCTGACGGAGCATCCCTTAAATGAGCGTCGAGTTTCTTGTCTGCATAGCTACTCTTTTTTTTCTGGCAGGCATTGGCGCGCCGATAGCCTATGCGATCCTGATAGCCTCCATCGTATATCTGTTTGCCGCCGGTCAGAGCATTGGCATTGCCGGCAAGGTTCTGATGGATGGGCTCTACCAAAGCTTCATCCTGCTGGCGGTTCCGCTATTTATTGTTGCGGCAAATATCATGAATGCGGGCACGATCAGCGATCGGCTGCTCAGCTTTTGTGTCGCGCTGGTCGGTCGCTTTCGCGGCGGACTTGGCCATGTAAACGTGGTGGCGTCTTTGATCTTTTCCGGCATGTCCGGCTCAGCGGTTGCTGATGCAGCCGGCATCGGCAAGATCATCATCGAAATGATGACCAAGAGCGGCCATTACACACGCGGCTACGCGGCCGCGATTACCGCAGCCTCGGCCACAATTGGCCCGATCATTCCTCCTTCCATTCCGATGGTGCTGTATGCCTTGGTATCAAACACCTCCATCGGATATCTTTTCCTGGGTGGCATTATTCCCGGCCTTTTGATGGGTGCGGTTCTTATGGCGATGAATACGGTTCTGTCTCATCGCCGGGGTTTTGCTCTGGAAGAACCGGTTCCATTATCTGAATTGCCTCGGCGCACCGTGGACGCATTCCCTGCCCTGCTCATGCCGGCGATACTGCTTTATGGAATTTACGGCGGCGTGACCACACCAACGGAAGCCGCAGCAGTAGCAGCCTTTTATGCTCTGATACTCGCGACATTTTTCTATCGGGCACTAAGCTTTCGGTCCCTCTATGAGATCCTTGTGGAAAGTGCCCGGTCGTCCGCGGCCGTAGGCTTGGTGATCGGGGGCGCGCTGATACTGAACTATGTCGTTGCCTCAGAAAACATTCCCGGAATACTGGCCGAGCGTCTGGTTGAAATTGATGTCAGCCCGCTCGCATTCATGCTGGGTGTCAATATCCTGCTATTGCTACTGGGTTGTGTACTGGACGCTACAACGATTATCCTGGTGATTATACCGCTATTCCTGCCTACCTGCCGTGAATTGGGTATCGATCTCGTCCACTTCGGCATCGTGGCTGTTGTAAATTGCATGATCGGTCTGATCACCCCGCCTTACGGCATTCTCCTGTTTGTATTGAACGCCGTAACTCGAATTCCGCTAGGTGAAATCATAAGCGAAGTATGGCCATTTTTGCTGGCGCTATTGCTTGCATTATTGGGATTGGTCTTGCTGCCAGACCTGGTGTTATGGCTCCCGCGCGTCTTCGGATACGCAGGCTAGGTCTGGCTGGCTGCGGTATTGTTCGCTCCGCCAACTACCCATAGCTCGGATCTGTATATTCTTTGGGCCAACAGCAGTCATCAATTACAAAATAAATGTCCTGAATGGGTCATCGAACACAGCGAATCCCACACACGCATATGCGTGCCGGCACAAATAGCAGCGATCTATACAGGCAATCATGCGGGTGCGTTATTCTTATTATTCTCGATGAATTTCTGCCTTCGTTCATTCATTAAATCACAGAGCACTTCTGGTTCCATTCCGTAATATTCGGGAAGAAAATCATCCTCGCCAGATTGTTTTTTAATCATATGGCCCAAAAGTCCATTGCGACCTGACGAAAATACCACCATATCAATTTCGCGCTTGCGTATCACATGGCTCGTCCAGATCTTAAACTCTGTACAATCTCTCCAGCTGACATAGCGTTTTTTGAAATAGTTCGTGATGGTGAACCCCTTATTGTCGAGCTTCAGGCTAGTTGAACCCGGCATCAGGAGAATAGCCGCAGATAAAAACCCTGCTGCCCAAATCGACATCAATAGCCAATACACCCAGGTTGCTCCAGCGGCGTGTTTTCCAAATTCAGTCAAAACCAATAACCCGGAGGATATAGCTAATTGCCACATAGCTTTTGTCGGGTCAGGTTCCAGCAGCAGCAACTCGCCGCAGTCCTTTTCTATCTTGGTAATATAATTCATCTGTTCAAATTGGCAGGTCCGCAATCAACTGCTCATAGTGATAAGCTAAACACGATCAAACCTTCAGCGTTACGCCTGTCTATCTATGAAAAATATCATTGATATTACTAATAAACAGCAATTGATTTATGGAGCTTTTGAAAGAATACTATTTTTCCTCAATTACATTTAGGGAATAGTGACCATGTCTATTAGATCCGAGATTGAGCAGTGTTATGCTGCCTATGCGAACCTTGACTTGCCAGGCGCAATGTCTATTTTTGCCGACAACATTAAATTTGACTGGCCTCAGAATGGTGCACCTGAACAGTTTTGTGGTTGTTGCGAAGGCCTTGAGGCAATGGAACAAAGGCTAATGGCTTTGGCCGAGGCCTTCGACTATGAGGCAGTAAACACAAAGGATATTCTGGTTGATGGCAACAAGGCTGCCTGTCAGCTCTCCATGAAACTACGTTCAAAGACCACTGGTGAAACAGCGTTAATCCACACGGTACATTTCTGGCAGTTTGAGAATGGGAAGTGCGTAGAGTTCACTGAATATTACGATACGGCACTGTTAGACTCACTGCTAAAGTAAAACACAATTTTCTGCACGATGACCAAAAATTGCGTGCCCCTGGATTGCTAAATTTGGGCACCGACAGTTTCTTGCGATATACTGGGCCAAGCAGTCGCAACGGTAGGCAATGATGCGCAAGGATTCATGGCCCATAGTTGTCAATATTGTTCTTGTGGGAGACCTTTGCACATACGGCATACCATCATGCGCTGAGACCTGATTGAAAGGATAAGACATGACCATCAAATCAATGTTTGACTTGGACAATCAATCCCTTTCCAGCGGAACACCGGACATGCCAATGAAGCAGGCCGTCGAACAAATGGTCGAAAAACGCGCCAATGCGCTCGTCATTCTTGCCAATGACGAAAGCTTGGCCGGCATCATCACTGACCATGATGTCATGCGTGCACTTGCAAAGAATGAAGGGCAATTGGTCGATATGATTGTCGGTGACTGGATGACCAGCAATGTTATCACTTGCTCTTCATCGACCAGGCTATCTGACGCCATGAAGCTGATGGGACGCCACAAGATTCGTCATCTCGTTGTGGAGGAGGAAGGCAATCCAGTCGCAGTTATTGGCATTCGTGCATTGCTTTCAAAAATCCATGAACTAGACGAACTTGAAATCAATGTCTTGCGAGACATGGCGGTTGCTCGCAGTGCATGATGCAGAGCTCAATATTCGCATCGCCATCGAGAACTATGTGACCGGGTTCAATAAGGGGAACAAAGAGCTTCTGCGGCAGGTCCTCCACCCACGATTCATATCAACTGGATACTTTCAAGGGGAGTTCCAGTGGGATAGTGCCGATGAATTCGCCGATTTCTGTGCCGAAGCCGCCCCCGACCCAGATGGCCCAATACCGGAATGGAAAATTGAAACACTAGCGATATCCGGAAAAACTGCTGTTGTGGTAGTGCGAAACCGATGGGGCAGCCGTCAGTTTCGCGATAGTCTTACACTGTTGCAAGACGATGGACGTTGGCAGATTATTTTTAAGGCATTCCACGCTCTAGAATGAAAGTTTTGCAAGGCGCCTCGCGCTTTTACTGTATGATAGCCGGGCCTGCCGTTAGTACTAGAATATGTATTTTCTGCGCTATGGAAAAATCGGCACCCAGATTAATTTCTGAATTTGGGCGACTACAGCATTTGCGATATAGTAGACCAGAGAATCGCAACGGTGGCTAATGATGCGCAAAGTTTCATGGCATGTAGTACTGGTTGTCGGTTTAGTTGGTTGGGCAATTGGTAAAGGCTACGACGAAACTGTAATTCGTGGACTGGAAGACTCCGGTCTTACGGATGTCAGTTTGACTGACATTGTCGGCAGTATACCGTCTAAACAGGATGCAATCCCTGTACCCCAAAGAAGAAATGCGCCGTCGAATATCGTGCCTGTAGAGCCGATTAAAGCAACAGGAATTCAACCCAGGATAATGTATGTAGACGCCGAGCGCTTGAATGTCCGGTCCGGTCCGAGCTTAGAAACTCGACAGGTCTGGACCCTGAAGCGAGACGACCGCGTTACAATCACCGCTGCGCAAAACGAATGGCGCCATGTGGAGGGCGAACGGTTCTCAGGTTGGGTTCATGGTGGATATCTAACGCCAAGGAATTCCCCCAACACTTCCGTAGCCTCAATTCCCCAAAATACGAAGAGTCCCCAATTATCGGATAGCCAGATAAGGCATGAACTAATCAACAGGTCTATAGCCCATTATAGGGGCGCCTGTCCTTGTCCTTACAATGTCAGGCGGAATGGCAAAAGATGTGGACCGGACAGCTTATATTCGATACCAGGCGGGGCGTCACCGCTGTGTTATGAACGCGATATTTCTGCAGCGATGATTGCGGATTATCGCGCTCGGCAATAGGCAAGTTGCAGTAGCCTATTTTCTGCGGTTCGCTTCATCAAAAAAAGCAAGATATGTAACGCCTGCACATTCACTCGATCCGGAAGCATGGACCTATAGCCCCCTAATCCCAGTTCCCAAAGTTTTTGTCGTTTGACTGTTTTTCCGTCTTCCACGAATTCGCGAATTTCGCTCCACTTGAAGACCCAGGACTTTGAACCGCCCCTGGTCTGCAACAAGTACAAGCCGACGCCGTCGGTCAAACGCCGCTTACTCAAGCGCTCGGCCTTGCAATCAGCATCAGCAAGTCTGTGAATTCCTCCAGTCATATCAAAACTGAAACTATTTACCCCGTTATACCACTGCGATAACGGTATAAAGTAAGAAGCAGTCAGATAGACACCCTGCCCTAATGCTCTAATTTTATTTAGGTTTTTAAGATAACCAGATACAGCCATATAGGTAAAACTGGCGGAGAGAGAGGGATTCGAACCCTCGAGACGGTTGCCCGCCTACACACTTTCCAGGCGTGCGCCTTCGACCACTCGGCCACCTCTCCTAACTGCACTCAATCTGAGCAGCGCGGCGCACTATACAAATAAGCTTGGCGACTGCAAGTCTTGTCGCAAATGAATGGCCGAACTATTTGAAACATTGCCAAATTCGGCCGAAAAGCTTAAATTTAGCTGGCTGACGAACGGATAACGATAACGCATTACAACAATTCGTCCGCGAACATATGGGAATTGAACCGGAAGTAATCAGATGCTACGCGGCTTGTTTCGTATATTAAGCCTTGTCAGCTTGGCACTGGCACTGGTTTCGGGAGTACTGGATGTTACCCGATCCATCGCCGATTCCCAGATTATCTTCACGCCGCTTTATGTCGACTGGATCCGTCTGAGCCCGGGTACACTCAACAGTTTTGGCGAAACGGTTTCCGAATATCTGCATCCCTGGGTCTGGGATCCTGTCATAACCACGCTCTTGAAAGCGCCGACCTGGACGGTATTTGCTCTATTGGCGGTACTGCTCGGCATGGCATCCCGCCGCAAACGCAAGCGCTGGCAGGAAAATTTCGGCGCCTGACAAGAATTTATTCATTCCCCGGAGAAAGCCGTCATGAACTTGCTGGACATGTTTACCAAGAAGAGCAAACTTCCTTCTGATGACGAAGCTCTGACCGGTCGTGATGATCCAATTCCGACTGCCTCGCATCATTTCGTCAACAAGACTGAGCTGAAAGGCCCGTTCCCCGAAGGCATGGAAATGGCAATGTTCGGATTGGGTTGTTTCTGGGGCGCTGAGCGCATTTTCTGGAACTTGCCGGGCGTATACATAACAGCAGTCGGATATGCTGCCGGCTCCACGAAAAACCCGACCTACCAGGAAGTCTGCACCGGCATGACCGGCCATAACGAAGTCGTGCTGGTCGTGTACGACCCTGCCAAGATCAGCTACGGAACGCTTCTTGCGACGTTTTGGGAATCGCATGATCCAACCCAGGGCATGCGTCAAGGCAACGATGTCGGCACGCAATATCGTTCAGGAATCTACACATTTTCTGATGAACAGCGGGAGCTGGCAGAAAAAAGCCGCCGCGAGTATTCAAACGCGCTTGCTGACGCCGGCAGGAATGCGACGATCACAACCGAAATTATCGATGCACCCGAATTCTTTTACGCGGAAGACTATCACCAGCAATATCTGGCAAAAAACCCGATGGGCTATTGTGGGCTTGGCGGCACCGGCGTCGCCTGTCCGGCCAGCGCGGTAATGCCGGCAGAATAGGTTACTGAATTATCTTTCCGGACGAGGTGTCGGAACCGGAACATCGATATCGGCTGCCCAGGCCGAGCTTGTCGTCTTGCTTGCCTCGATCGGCTTGCTGGCAAGGATAGACGCTACGTCAACATCAGGAATATCGATTTCGGGCGCGTTGAATGCAGCAGCCTGAATCCGGTACTCAGCCTTGTCGCCCGCTATTTCCCCTGCTTGCAGAACATTCAGACAAGCCTTTGGCAAGTCTGCCATCACTTTCTCACGGGGCTTCTTTGGTTTCTCGTTCTTAGAAGGTTTTCGGGGTTTCAAGGCGACATTGAACCACCAATTGAGTGTCTTGGCGTCACAACCTATGTCGGAACCTACGGCCTTTTGTGGTGTGCAACCCGGTGAACCCTCAGGGCAGAAAATACGCACGTGAAAATGATAGTGGTGGCCATAATTGGGCCGGATCTTCGAAAGCCATGCCCGATCGCCCTTGACCGTATCGCACAGCTTTTTCTTGATACCGGGATGGACAAGAATTCGCTGCACTTCCGGGAATTTCGCTGTCTCGCGCAGCAGGTTCGTATAGGCTGGTTTCCAGCGTGCATCGTCGACGTAAAGCGAACCCCGCTTCAAAACCGATACGGCGCTTAATTCCTCGCGTTCCTTGAAGTTCAGCCGCTTGTCAGGCATCGGCGTGAACCAGATGTCGACGTCAAGACCGACTTGGTGGGACCGATGCCCTGTCAGCATCGGACCGCCCCGCGGCTGGGACATGTCGCCGATCATCAATCCGTTCCATCCCGACTGCTTGGCCTTGACGGATAGTTCCTCGATGACTTTGACCAGATCCGGGTGACCCCAGCGCCGGTTGCGCGACAATCTCATGACTTGCCAGTCGGGGCCATCAACAGGAATGGCAACACCACCTGCCAGACAGCCTCTCGAATAAAATCCGACCGCCTGAGGGTTTAGATCCGCCGGCAAGGGTTCGGATCCGAACAATACCTTGGCAGGAATCTTGCCTTGGGCATGAACTGCGCTAGCCAACGCTATACCGGCTAGCAACAATGCTGCATGTGCCATGCAAACCATGCCAAATCTGGCACTTCTGACAATGTCAGCCATGGATTTGACCTCTGTTCAACTACGCAGTCGCCCCGCGCTTGAGCCGCGATACAATCCTGGTCTCAATCGAAATAACACTAATCGAATCGAATGGTTATTTCACCAGCAATTTGTTTAGCACATATTGCTTTTAGCCGGAATGAACCGGATTTTCTGGTGAAATCCCTATGCCGCTAAAGTACTGAAGACAGCTTCATCGCGACATTCATGTCGCCCGAGACTTTTATCTTTCCCTGCATGAAGGCAGCTGTCGGATCCAGCTCGCCGTCAATCAATGCCTGCAGCGTTTCGAGTTCACAGGCAATCGTGCAATCAGCTTCCCCATCCTCGGTCGTCACCGTGTTGGGACTGGACGCACCGTCCACGAGCACCACACCCTCGTCACCGCAATCAAATTTGACGGTTGCGCCAAGGCCGGAATTTTCCCCAACTTTGGCTCGAATTGCTTCCGCTGCACTATCAATGCTCATCTATCGACCTCTTTGGCTGGATTTTCCGGTAATGCCCGAACAGGAATTTCTGACTATTCTCCCTAACCCCAAATCGGCGCTATTTCAATGAGAAGATAGATGTCGCTGTATGATGGATGTCCCTTTCCAATGCGTCATCCCGGCCGCTACTGCGAGCCGGGATCCATTGGTACCCGTAGCGGTGCGCACGACTCTCCGAATTTCAACACAAACACCTGTGCCCGTTGCGCGGTATAATGGACCCCGGATTGCATGGCATCCGGGGTGACGCGGAGTACCAGGCGTGCCTCTGCAACAAAAAGGAAAACGGCCACACGCAATCACCTCCCGACTTGTTCAGCCGTGAGTGGAAGTTGGAGTTACACAAACTGCAGGGCGGTGACGCCTTGTATTTCTGGGCTGTGTGCGTGGCAATCCTGCGCATGATCTTGTCCGAAAAGTCTGCAACTTTTCGGGATCATGCGGAACCGCCCTGCAAGAAGGTGAGGAATGGTGGCGCTTTGCGCCAGAAAACAGAGAATCTGTTTTCAATGACGAACGCGGTGAGCGACGCCGCGAACCGCCGTCATGTGACGGCCCGGCTATTCAGCACACTGTCCGGACGGTCCCTCTTGGAAAGCCCTTGAACCGACCGCCAACGCCAACAAGCAGTTACGCGTCTCGAACCAAATCCAGGACAATTCCGTAAGCCGCCCACATCCCCTTCGGTCATGGCCACGGCCGCTCCGCTGCTGGTGTCCTCCGAAATGACGGCGATATCAAACCGGCGTTTGTGTCGGACAACAGTGGGGTGAAGGATAAGGGGAGAGTTTGGGGATGGGGATAGATTTTTTTGCGGGGGGCGACCCTCTTTCTTCGTCATCCTCGGGCTTGACCCGAGGATCCATACCGTGATGCATCGGTGAAGTTTCAAGGTGAAAGAATCATCCTTCCTTCCTTGTCTGCACCAGCAAACCTAGCGGAGGCATAGCGGTGTGGATCCTCGGATCACGGCTGCGCCGGTCCGAGGATGACGGAG
>JANQQM010000042.1 GCA_028289365.1 Salaquimonas sp.
GACGGTGATAATCATCCAGGGTTCCATGCCGGATCCCAGGAACAGGCTCTCGATGGCGTTGGCCATTCCGGTCATGGCCAGAGTTCGGGAATAAAGCGCAGCTGTAACCAGCAGCAGCAGAATGGGTGCGGAGGTCCGTCCCACCGACAGTATGGAATCAATGATATCTCGAAACCGCATACCCTTGATAATGCCCAGCGCCAGGCCGATCAGGGCCCCGGCTCCCGCACCCTCGGTCGGTGTGAAGACGCCAAACCAGATGCCGCCGAGAACGGCCACGATCACCAGCAAAATCCCGGTCAGACTTATCAGGAACTGGACCGTTGAGACTTCTTCCTCGTCGCTATTTTCCGTATTGCCGTTTGCATCCGCTTGCGGTTGTACACCGATGCCCACAGTCTCAGGCCGCATAAGGGAATACACGAACACGTACAGAATAAACAAAGCGGCGAGCATCAGGCCGGGAAAGACACCGGCAGCGAACAGCTGACCGATGGATTGTTCCGTCAAAATGCCCCAGACGATCATCAGCACCGAAGGCGGAATAAGCATACCCAGGCAGCTCGACCCGGCAATCGCACCGAGCGCGAAACCTTTATGGTAGCCGTGGCGTATCATTTCCGGATAGGCGATCCGTGAGAATGCCGCTGCCGAGGCGATGGAAACGCCGGTGACAAACGAAAATAATGCATTGCCAAAAACCGTGGCGATGGCCAGACGGCCCGGCAATTTGCTCAATAACCGGTTGATGCCCCGGTAGACGTCGGTCACAACCCCCGACTTACCGATGAACTCCCCCATCAGCATGAACAGCGGAATAACCGCAAAGACATAGGCACGGATGGCTTCGTAAGCGGTCGCCGCCAGCATGGATTGCACCGTGCGGAATGCGTTCATGTCCGCCCCGGTGACGAGGAAAATACCCAGCGCGCTGGTCATGCCAAGCGCAATGGCGATATGGACCCCAATGGCGACCAGGCCGACGAGGCTAACAATCAGTAGAATAGCTGTGTTGACTTCAAACAACGAAAGGATCTCGCTTATTGCAGGGGTGGATCAAGTTGTGGTGTCTCCATCCACTTCCGAATTCAGTAGTTCCGGCCTAAAGACATCGATATAAGCCATGACCAGGTAGTTGATCATCGCCAGACCGCTGCCAAAGAGTACAGTCCAGCGAGCCGGCCAGGAAGGCACCCGCAGCGCTCCTTCGCCTTCATACTCGCCCGTCATAAATGACAGGACACTCTCTTCCCAACCGCCGGTGATGATCATCAGGAAGAAGGCCGCGCCCAGGAGATAACCGATTGCCAGTAATATCCGCTGTACGACATCAGGGAGATGGACAACGAGAAAATCCGCCTTGAGCATGGAGCGTGAGCGAATGGCATAACCGGCCTGCAGAAATACGACGATGACGATGGAGGTTGCGACGATTTCGGCGGTGCCATAAATCGGTGAGTCGAAAACCGTCCTGCCAATGATGTTGCCCATAACCAGAAACGCCAGGCCGAAGGCCCAGGCTGCGGCAGCGACCATCAGAATTTTGGAGACGCGATCACTGAATGTAATAAGCGACAATTATATTCTCCACTGACTGGTTTGAGTTTACAGGTAGGACAATTGAATTGCCGGATGAAATCGGATTTTTCATCCGGCAATCTATCTTATGTAGTGTGGTCGTTTACATCCCGTTTATTTTACGACGTAACGAACCGGCCACTTGTAGCCAACCTCTTCGGCAGCATCGAGGGTCGCGTTCAGGATCGCTTTGGCTGGATAGCCTTTACCTTCGAGCTCATCAGCGATTTTTTGTGGCCAATGTGCAAGCTTTTGCGCCCATTCCAGACGAACGGCTGCAGGCAGATCGTTCACCTTAATATTTTTACGCAGCCATTCCATATCTTTCTCATAGCCGGCCTTGTTGAAAGTACCGGTTTGGACTTCGTAGCGGGCAGCAACTTCTCTGAAAATCGGCTTAACTTCTTCCGGCAGGCTATTCCAGAAGCGATTGTTCACGTTCAGAGCGTGCCAGGTAATGGAGCCAAAACCGATGGTCGTGTAATAGCCACCGACTTCATGAAGTTTAAACACCGGACCCCAGGCACTCGGGAACATGATACCGCCTTCGGCAACACCGGTTTTGATCTTCTGGTACCATCCAGGCAATCCATCAGTCACTGGAATGATGCCGATATTCGCTTCTTTCATCCAGTTCAGATTGAGCCCGGCACCAAGGATCTTGCGGCCCTTGAGATCGGAAACTTCTTTCCACTCAAAGTTGGTGCCAATATTATAACCACCGTCGCCGATGCGTGCGAGCATGGTCTGGTTAAACTTCTGAAACTCTTTTTCGAGGATCGGAAACTGCTTGTAAACTTTACCGGCGATGGCAACACTTTGCACCGGATCCATTGTGCCAAAGGGCAGCATGATCTGGAAAGCGTGCATCGGCAGTTTTGACGCCTCGAAGCAGAAGCAGAAGCCACCGACATCAAGGACACCGTTCTGAATACCTTCAAAAGTATCAAAAACCTTGGTTATCGAACCGCTATAGCCTTCGATGAAATTCACCTTGTGCTCGGTTTTGGATTCGATCGCCTTTTTAAGTTCAGGCTGAAAGAAGTTTTTCATCAGACCCGCATAAACGACTGTCGGCGGATGGCCGGAACCGATGCGGATTGTGATGGTTTTAGAAGATGCAACCTGTGTACCACCGACAATAAATGCCAACGCTGCGGCACTTAATGCGGAAGTTCGAAAAATTGAACGAAATTTCATGAATTCCTCCCAGATGTTTCTATTGATCAATCCCCCGAAGATTCCGTTGGAACAAATCTTTCGGGCGAAAGTATTCTCTGTTCCCGAGTGGGTCAGAATGCGCTTTGATTAAGGTTAATCTGACGAACAACTGTAATCACCGACGCAACATGCCCGAACAATCATACTCTTGGAGCGGGAGCAGTTAAAGAAAAAATCGATATTCTTGGACAAAATGACCTAATTTAATAAATATCTGAGGACTGACTGCGGTAGATACGCGCCCTGATCCAGGCGTCAGTGCATGGCGCAAACCAGGTGTTTGACCCTATAAAACAAGGAGATCTCCCACATGGCCATCGGATTAACCCCGCTGACAACTCTGACCACAGCTTCATCGACAGTGCTCATAAATTAATTTATGCATAAATCATATTTTTGTTGGCACGGTGCTCGCACCAACACTAAAATTTGACAGTGCGAAATATCGCGCATGAACCGAGGCGAATCCCCAATGCACTCCATATCCGTAGACCTGTTTAAAAAGGGATTGAGCAAACTTGCAGGCGCGGTGACGATCGTCGCGGCCGGCAATGGTCAGGAGAGAATGGGATTGACCGCAACATCCGTATGCTCCCTGTCGGCGGAACCTCCCAGGATTCTCGCCTGCGTCAACCTAAAAGGACAGACTTTTGCCACGACGGCGGCAACACGTTCCGTCAGCGTCAATATTCTTGCCGAAAACCAGAAACAGGTCGCCCAGAGGTTTGCAGGCCTGTGGGGTGACGAACAGTCCGACCCCTTTGAGATTGGCGATTGGACCACGGGGACAACAGGGGCACCGGTACTGACCGGGGCTGTTGCCTCGCTTGACTGCAAGGTCGATGAAATGCTTGTTCTGCAAACCCATGCCATCCTGATCTGCGAG
>JANQQM010000048.1 GCA_028289365.1 Salaquimonas sp.
GTGTCCTTGCCGGAAAACGCGCCACCGCCATGGGGCGCTGCACCCCCATAGGTGTCGACAATGATCTTGCGCCCGGTCAGCCCGGCATCACCATCCGGCCCGCCTACCACGAATTTGCCGGTCGGGTTGATGTACCAGTTGCAGTCATCGGCAATCTTCAGATCGCTAAGTGCAGTCCGGATGTAAGGCTCGACTACGGAGCGTACCTTGTTTGAATCCCAGCTCTCATCCAGATGCTGGGTCGACAAAACGATCTGCGTTACTTCGGCCGGTTTGCCGTCGACATAACGAATGGTGACCTGGCTTTTTGCATCCGGTCCCAGCTTTGCGGCATCCCCTTCGCCGGAATGGCGGGCCTCAGCGAGTAGTTCAAGTATCTTGTGCGCATAATAAATCGGCGCCGGCATGAGATCGGGCGTCTCATTGCAGGCATAGCCGAACATTATTCCCTGATCACCGGCACCTTCCTCGCCCTGCCGGTCTGCGGCATTGTCGACGCCCTGGGCGATATCAGCCGATTGTGAATGCAACAGCACATCAATCTTGGCAGTCTTCCAGTGAAAACCATCCTGTTCATAGCCGATAGATCGAATCGCCCGACGCGCAGCAGAGCGAAAACGCCCGGCATTGATGACGTCATTGCCTTTCTTGTCTTTCTTGATCAGCGAGGGCGGAAGGCGAACCTCACCGGCAATTACGACGCGATTGGTCGTCGCCAATGTCTCACATGCCACGCGGACCGACCACGGATCGGAGCCATTCTTGCGGGCTTCGCGATAAATCAGATCCACGATTTCATCCGAAACGCGATCACAGACCTTGTCGGGATGTCCTTCGGAAACGGATTCGCTCGTAAATAGATAGTCTTCGCGTACCATAGGTTCTCCATTGCGCAATGGCACGCCTTCGCCTGCCTGAGCTGTTCGTGAAAATTTCGCGTGTTTTACAGCTAGGGCAGGTCAGGTCAAGAGGTTGAACGTCAATCCAACCCCTGATCTGTGATTATTCACTCATCTTCGCCGGATAGGGCGCGGACCATCTCCACGATCTTGCGGCGGACTTTCGGATCCTTGATTTTCACAAACGCCCTGTTGAGCTGAAGACCTTCGGTACTCGACAGGAAATCAACCACATAGTTCGTCGATTCGGTCTCGGAAAATCCAGCCCCGGCAGTCTTTCCGGTCGATGGTGCATCTTCGAAGAAAAACGACACCGGTGTGTTCAGGACATGTGCGATTTCCTGTAGCCTGCTCGCACCTACCCGGTTTGCCCCCTTTTCATATTTCTGGATTTGCTGGAAAGTTATCCCAAGACTCTCACCAAGCTTTTCCTGGCTCATGCCCAGCATGGTTCGGCGTAGTCGCACCCTGCTGCCAACATGTATATCTATAGGGTTTGGCCCTTTTTTTTGTTCAGTCATTATATTGCTCGATTATTTGCCGCTAGCGGCAGGTGGGTTTCTTTTGCAGTTTGACACCGCCATTTTCTAATTGCGGGCACGGCCGGTCGCCATTCCCCTCTTTTTCTCCTGACAAGAATATCAACTTGAATTCTTGGTCGCCTTGATGCCGGCTGGCTTTCAATTTGAAAACGGTCCGGCTGCCGCATAATGCGTCTGTTACGCGCAAAGTTCAATGCCGGTATGGTGCAGCGTCAGGTCCGTCTAAACGGCCTGGTTGCAATGAACGCCCCTACCAATAGCCAAAATAGTAAATTTCCCGTTTTGGAATATATTGTGGCGGGGCTTCTGCCGGGCAATTGCGAATCAATCACCATTCGCTCGCCAAGCGGAGCAATGGCCAAAACACGGCCATAGGCATCGCTGACCGAGCTGATCCCGTTGTTTGCCGCCCGTACAACCGGCAGACCTTCTTCAACACCCCGCAAAACTGCCTGTCGCCAATGTTGATAGGGGCCCGGCGTATTTCCGAACCATGCATCATTTGTCAGGTTCAACAACCACTCGGGATCGTGATCCTCATCCAGGATCTGGCCGGGAAATATGATCTCATAGCAAATAAGGGGAAGGAATCCACCAGCTGCTTTACCATCGAGCTGCATCCTGCTGCGCCCGGCTTCAAACCCTCCCTGAAGATGCGTCAATTGCTGGATTCCCATGGATTCTGCCATTTCCTGAAATGGCAGATATTCACCAAACGGGACGAGATGCACTTTGTCTGCCGCTCCGGTAATTTCGCCTTGATCGTTGATCGTATAAATCGAATTGAAGACACGCTGTCTTGTTTGACCCGGCGCTGGCGGCTCCGTACGTATGGCCCCGGCTACCAAAATCGTATCTGGAGGCAGCAATTCACCCAACGCGGTCAACGCATCTGCCCGCTCGGTCAGAATGAATGGGAAAGTCGATTCCGGCCAGATTAGAACGGTGATTTGTGATAAATCCGGTAATTCCTCTTGGTCATCTCCCCGGGACAGGTCCAGAAGCAGGTTGAAATTGCGCTCTTCAACCGCCGTCACCCATTTTTCAGCCTGATCGATCGCTGGCTGAACAATTCGCAGCCGCACATCGGAAACCATTTCCTGCGAACTGTCTTTGAGGCGATACCAACCATATCCGGCATCAGCCGCAATCAGGAGCAAACCGGCGCAAAAAGTCAGCAAGGCGCCTTTTCTGGCGCCCGGCGCACCTGCGATAATTAGTGAAGGCATTGCAAAAATAGGGATGGACAGGACTGTCACACCGTAAACGCCCAGGATTGAAGCCTTCTGCATTAGGATCGGGGTGGTCAAGGCGGCATAGCCAATCGTGTTCCAGGGAAACCCGGTTAGGATGGTTCCGCGCAAATACTCCGCCAGCCCGATACTCGCACCAAGTATAAGCAGGCGCCGCCAGTCCTGCGTCCACAAGAACCGGGCGAGAACCATCCCCAGCCCATAGAATATGGCCAGCCCCGCCGGTAGCAGGATCACTGCAAAAGGCAACATCCAGGCGAATTGCTCGGCTTCGACTAGAAAGGCGCTCCCGATCCACCAAAGCCCGGCAAGGAAATAGCCAAATCCGAAACTCCAGCCGACCTTGAATGCTCGCCAGGCCTTGCCAATGACGGAATTGCCCGGATCAGCCGCTGTCGCATCCAGAAGCCAGACAAGCACCGGGATGGTAATGAACAAGATTACGAAGAAATCGAAAGGCGGCATTGAAAGCGCCGAGAACGCGCCGGCCAGAAATGCGTAGATACTCCTGCGCCAACCCCAGCTCAGGATTAGATGACCTGCAAATCGTTCGCAGACTGCGCTGATACCCAATTCGAATCACCCTGTTTCGATCAGGATTAGCGATAAACCCTACCGGGCGTGGGTCAAGCGTTCTTGGTTCCTGTTTCGACTGGCTGTTCGTTTGGACGCCTCGGGCGTTTCCGCTTCGAGCGTGCAACCTGGACCCGTTTGATCCGTCGTGGATCGGCATCAATCACGCTGAACTCGAAGCCCAGAGCCTCGATAACCTCGCCACGAATGGGCACTCTGCCGATCAATGCAAAGATCAATCCGCCAATTGTGTCGACATCTTCCGAATGTTCGCCCACCTGGAAATCATTGCCTACGACTTCCGCCACATTATCCAGTTCCGACTTGGCATCGATGACAAATACGCCTTCGGATATTTCCTCGATCAGCGGCTGCTCGTCATCATCATGTTCATCTTCAATATCGCCAACAATCACTTCGACAATGTCTTCCAGCGAGACAATTCCGTCGGTTCCACCATATTCGTCAATCACCAGTGCCATCTGAATTCGTGTGGCCTGCATGCGGGCCATCAGATCGGAAGCCAGCATCGATGGCGGCACGAAAAGCACCTTGCGGATCAGTTTCAGCGCGTCCAGTGATTTGTCGAGCCTGACTTTTCGCAAGTCCAGATTTGAGGCAAGCGGTCTTTTTCGCGATGCGATTTCAGATTTGCTGAGCGCAGAGGTCTTGGTGATGAAGGCAACGACATCACGTATGTGCACCATGCCGCGCGGGTCATCCAGCGTGTCCTGGTAGACCGGCATGCGCGAATGACCGGATGCTTCAAATTGTTTGAGAAGTTCACCAAGCGTTGTGTTGATTTCAGCCGCTTCAATATCGGCGCGCGGCACCATCAGGTCTTCGACTCTGAGGTCCTGCAAGCGCAAAATGCTGTTCAGCATCAACTTTTCTTCGTCAGAAAAGACGTGCGAATTCAGACTGCCTTCTGCCAGGGCATCGGCAAGATCGTCCCGCAGGCTTGCTGAGGCCGGTTTTCTTGGAGAAAAGAGTTTCGCCAGCCAACCGCCTCGCGAAGTTCCGTTTACTTGCTCCGGCGCGGGCTTACTATCTTCCGATTTGGCCACAAGAGGGTGGGTAGCATGTTTTCCGGCACCATCTTCGGCCGGTTTTACATTTGGCTTGAAGTCCCTCGGACTCGGAGGTTCAGGGTCTTCGCTCTGCACGCTTTCGCGTTCAGGCGATTGACTATTTTCGTTTGTACTCATGTTTCCATTTGTTGCCCGGTATCTGAAACCGGTTTGCCCATTGATGAAGTAATAATTTGTCCGCTTCAGGCATTTGCATAGGGGTCACTGATCCCCAAACTTGCCAGTACACTGCCTTCCAAAGCTTCCATTACTACTGCTTCTTCCTCACTTTCATGATCATATCCGAAAAGATGAAAAAATCCATGAACGATCAGATGACTAAAATGGTGCTTGAAAGGCTTGTTTTCCAGTTCTGCTTCTTCATTAACGGTCTCAAAGGCTAATAAAATGTCACCCAGGACCGGCCCACCGACTTCGTCCGGCGTAATTTCCCTGCCGGGAAACGACAATACATTTGTCGGTTTGTCGACATTTCGCCATCGGCCGTTCAATTCCCGCATTTTCTCGTCATTGGTTAACAAAATGCTTAATTCGCTGCCTGGCGCCAGCTTCAAAGATCCAGTGTTTATCGCGGCCGATATCGCCGCTTCGACCCAGGGAAATAGTGCTTGCTCATCCGGCCAGCCATCACATTCCACAGTAATGTCGATCAATGGCAAATTTTCTTTTGCCACCGGATTTCAACCCTGCTTGTTTTCGGCCGAAGCTCGGTTCTTCGCAGCGGCGGAATCGTAGGCGTTGACGATGTCGCTAACAAGTCGATGCCTCACGACGTCGGAGGATTTGAACTCGATCATTGAAATGCCCTCAATTCCCCTGAGTAGCTTCAACGCCTCCACCAAGCCGGATTTCTGACCCGGCGGCAAGTCAATCTGGCTGGGATCGCCCGTAACGATCATCCGCGAATCCTCACCAAGCCGGGTCAGGAACATCTTCATCTGCATTGAGGTACAATTCTGCGCCTCATCGAGAATGACTGCAGCATTGGCAAGCGTTCGCCCCCGCATGAAGGCCAATGGTGCAATTTCGATAATGCCGGAGGAAACAGCCCGTTCAACCTTGTCACCGGCAATCATGTCGTAAAGCGCATCATAAAGTGGCCGCAGATAGGGATCGACCTTGTCCTTCATGTCGCCAGGAAGGAATCCAAGCCGTTCGCCGGCCTCGACTGCCGGTCTGGAGAGAATAATCCTGTCGACCGCGCCACGTTCCAAAAGGGAGGCCGCATAGGCAACCGCCAGATAGGTCTTGCCGGTCCCCGCCGGTCCGGTGCCAAACACCAGCTCGCTGCGATCCATCGCGCGAATATAAGCGTCCTGTGTCGGAGTACGCGCCGAGATCGCTTTTTTGCGGGTTCCGATCTGCGCCATCGACAGCCGGCCGCCTTTCTCGATATTGGGCAATTGCGGCTGGTCATCGGATGCTGCCATTCGAACGGCGCCATCGACATCCCCGCGCTCCAGCGATTCGCCCTTTTCGAGTTGCTCATAGAGATATTCAAGCGCCACGCGCGCCTGCCCTACCCCGTCAGCTGATCCACGCAGGTCCACCTGATTGCCGCGCGCGACCGCGTCGACGCCGAGATGCTGCTCGATCATCGCAAGATGCTCGTCAAATTGCCCAAATAATTCCGTTGCCAGCCGATTGCTTTCAAAAGACAGCACAACATGCTCGAGATTATCAGCTTCCGCTACGGAATTCTGACGCTTTTCTTGTGCGCTCAAGATTTGCTCTCCGTGTAAATCCTGTTTCCTTTTGGAAAGGCATCCGGGCCTCCGGACGGTCGGCTGTCGAATTTATGGATAAATCTTCGGATGCCCAAGGCCGCAAATGCCAAGGCACCAAATCTTGGCGCAAAATTCATTCTAGGTGGGTCACAATACAGCCGCTGTGTGCTCAAA
The DNA here is from genome assembly GCA_028289365.1 of Salaquimonas sp. Classification (GTDB taxonomy): domain Bacteria; phylum Pseudomonadota; class Alphaproteobacteria; order Rhizobiales; family Rhizobiaceae; genus BOKV01. Next base: position 6,260 of record JANQQM010000048.1, read on the forward strand.
TCGCTTCCGCCATGAGGGAATTGGGTCCGGAACTCGTGATTCGTACTTTGATAATGTCGCCGATTTTTATGGCATTTGCATCAATAATCACGGATTGCAGCCAAGGCGACCGGCCAATTAGTTGTCCCGGCAGACGACCTGGTTTCTCGATCAGAAGATCAATGGTTTTTCCGACACAATCGCGGTTAAACGCTGCCTGTTGGGAATTCAACAATTCCTGCAGAATTGCCAGCCTTTCGCTTTTCACCATTTCTTCGACCTGTTCTTCCATATCCGCACCAGGTGTTCCGGGCCGTGGGCTGTATTTGAAAGAAAATGCCTGTGCGTAGCCAATATCCCTGATCAAGTTGAGTGTTTCTTCAAATTCTTCATCACTTTCGCCGGGGAAACCCACGATGAAATCGCCCGATAGCGCGATATCCGGCCGAGCATTTCGTATCTTTTCCACGACATCAAAATAGTGCGCGCGATCATGATGTCGATTCATCGCCTTCAGAATGCGATCGCTGCCGGCCTGTACCGGCAAATGCAGATAGGGCATCAATTTCAGCAGGTCGCGATGCGCCTCGATCAGGCTGTCATCCATGTCGATTGGATGGCTGGTCGTGTACCGCAACCGGCTTATTCCTTCGATTTCGCTCAAGATTTCCAGCAATTCACCCAAACGGCAGCTTGTGCCGTCATCGCCTTTGCCATGCCATGCATTGACATTCTGCCCCAGCAAGGTGATTTCGCGAACACCGGAATCTGCCAGACGCTTCGCCTCTTCGACAATTTGCCCGACCGGTCGCGAAACCTCCGCCCCTCGCGTATAGGGAACCACGCAAAAGGTACAAAACTTGTCGCACCCTTCCTGGATGGTAAGGAATGCCGAAACCCCTCTCGACTTGATTTGCTGACGGGTCGGCGCAGGCAGGTCGTTGAATTTTTCGTCAATCTCAAATCCGGTTGCTACCGTCCGCTTTCCCTGTTTTGCCTTGGCGACATATTCACCAATCCGGTGATAGGTCTGTGGCCCGGCAACAATATCGACGACCGGCGCGCGCGCCATCATTTCCTCGCCCTCGGCCTGGGCGACACAACCGGTAACGGCGATCAGCAGGTCCTTGCCTTCCTGTGCCCGTTCGTTTCGCAATTTGCGTAACCGGCCCAGATGCGAATACACCTTCTCGGCGGCTTTTTCCCGTATATGGCAGGTATTCAGAATAACTAGATCAGCGTCTTCCTGTGTCTCGCATGCCGTATAGCCGTCATTCGACAAGGCATCACCCATGCGCTCGGAATCATAGACATTCATCTGACAGCCAAACGTCTTGATGAATACCTTTTTGCCAGCGCCTGCTGTTCCTTGCGGATCAGCAACGTTGTCAGCCTGGATTGTGTTGATCTGATCTGTTTCGGCTATTTCAACCATATGCCTGTCATCTTCTGCCTTCGACATCTGCGGGTTTCTCTAGCGCCCGCAGGTCCGCGATTCAAGCAATTCCGCTCATTTGCGCATCCGCATGACCCTGGAAAAATTCTGCCGCACTTCAACCTGCATTTCCTGCGCAATAGACTTTCTGTTGGTTTCTGCAGAAAATTCCGCAGGTTGTCCAAACACAACTTCTACATCATAGGCACCATGTTGCAGGAATGTGAGCAGATGTGGCCCGAGTTCCACATCTCCCGGCCACGCCGCCCGCGCCTGGTGCAGCCGGCCCAGGGGCAAGCCGTGCAGTCTGGTATATCCGAGCGCTACTGGTTGCACAGTCATTTGTTCGTCGTCCGTATGCTTCAGCGCACCGTGCAAGGCACCAAACAAGGCCGATTTAAACGGTTGCAACCGGTGTCCGTCACCGGTTGTGCCTTCGGCAAACAGCACCATCGCATCCCCTTCTGCCAGGCGTGCTGCAATGGAATCTGCCTGTTTACCCGCGTGATTCCGCTTTTCGCGATCGACAAATACCGTCCTTTGCAGACGTGCAAGCCATTTGATGCCCGGCCAGGTCCCGACTTCGGATTTTGCGATAAAACACAGTTCCATGACGCTGCCGAGCACCATGATATCGGACCAGGAAACATGATTGGCGACGATAAGCAGCGGACGGTTTTTGGGAACTTCACCGTGAACAATCACCCGCACACCAATGATCTTTAGAGCCAGCCGATGCCAAATGACCGGCAGGCGTCTTGCCAGTGTTTTGTTTCTGGCCAGTGCAAAGGCCTGGGCAGGGGCCATGACGGCAGTAGCGAGCGCAAGCACAGGAATGCCGATAAAGAAGCGAAAACCGGCAGGTAGCGTTATGTCACGAATCCTGGCTATTCCTGTCCACCCTCATCATCAGGATTTGAATTCAGCGGTGTCCCGTAAAGTTCCAGCCGGTGATCAACCAGTTTGAATCCGAGTTTTCGGGCGATTTCTTCCTGAATGCGTTCAATTTCATCACTTTTGAATTCAATCACCTCGCCCGTCCTCAGATTAATCAGATGATCATGATGATCATCGGGCGAGGCCTCGTAGCGGGCGCGCCCGTCTCGAAATTCGTGCCGGGCGATAATGTCAAAATCTTCCAGCAGTTTTACCGTTCGATAAACGGTTGCAATTGAGATCTTGGGGTCAAGTTCTGACGCCCGCTGGTACAGTTCTTCGACATCCGGGTGATCGGCAGATTCTTCAATGACACGTGCAATAATCCGCCGCTGCTCCGTCATTCGCAGCCCTTTCTCAGCGCACAGTTCCTCAATTGTCATATATCGCCTCCCGAACGGGTTCGATCGCTGGCGCAGTCTACGCCAGATATTGCTGTTTTGTTGGCTCTAGCGAAGATCAAGCGACATGACAAGCGCATCCGAGCCTTGTGAACTGCCGCCCGACTTCATTCCGTGGTGCGCATCATCATCTTCTTCGTCGCCGCTGTAATATGCTTTTCGCGTGCCCACCTGTTTGAAGCCTAGGGAATAATAAAGCGAAATTGCAGCCTGATTGTTCGCATCGACCTCGAGGAACAGATATTCAACACGGTCTCTGTGAAGTTCGCGCACGACATGCTCCATAAGCGCGCGTCCAACGCCTTGGCGTCTTTGCGAACGATCCGTTGCGATTGTAATGATCTCCGCTTCCTGACCCGAGTTTCTGACCAGGACAAACCCTTGCGCACCGGCACTACCGCGGCCCCTGAGCTTTGCTGTCCACAAAGCGGCACCCGGCATGGCAGCAAGCCGCTCGATTTCCTGCTCATCCCAAGCCTTGCTGAAACAGACAGCATGGATTTCAGCCAATCGTCCGAAGTCCTCCAGCTCTGCCTTCATCACGAAAATGTCTGCTTTTCTTCGCGGGAACCAGATCATTGCCGCTCCAGTTCAAACCCTGATTGAGGCTTTGCATCAGCAGCTCGAAGATAGATGGGCTCCGGGCTGGTACCGTCATGATCCACAGCCGCTCCTTCGCGAACGATCGCAGAAATTGGCGGTGTCGCCAGATTGTTCAGGACTGAAAAGGGTTCGCTTTCGAGCTGTTCCAGCGCCCGGTTCAATTGCTCGGACCCCGACCCACACACCGATACTGATTTACGCGGAAGATCACGAACTATCCGGGCAAGCGCCTCGTAATCTGCCAGAAACGGTCCTTTTGGCATCGATTCGGAAGAATTCGCGCTTACGAATTTAGAACCTTCGAAAACTTGACAGTATGCCTCGCCACGACGGGCATCGACCACTACCAGCAGATTTTTATACCCCGCTGCTCTGCGGTGCGCCGCCAAGGTGTTCACGCCAACCGCAGGAACCGACAGTCCAAGCGCCAAACCACGCGCTGTGGCCAAACCGACCCTCACCCCGGTAAAACTGCCGGGGCCCGCAGATGCGGCGATCCTCGTAACTGAGTCATAATCCAGTTGCGCTGCATCAAGGGTGGATGCGATCACGTCCATCAGTCTTTCAGCATGGCCTCGGCCGATATCTTCGCTGATTTCGGCCAGAATTTCATCATCTTCGGCACGATGTAACGCAGCGGCGCAATAATTCCCGGACGTATCGATTCCAAGCGTGATCATGGCGCTCTATTGCCCATCACAATCCAAGCAGTCAACACCGCAGGAGCAGTGCATGATCACAAATTGCAGTCGTGCCGATACTCAGACTGCTTCGACTTCACTTACTTCGGGAATGAAATGCCGCAGGAGATTTTGAATCCCGTATTTCAGCGTCGCAGTTGACGACGGGCAGCCGGAACAGGCTCCGCGCATATGCAGATATACCGTGCCTTCCTTGAACCCGCGAAAGACGATGTCTCCGCCATCCTGTGCCACAGCCGGTCGGACGCGCGTATCGAGCAATTCCTTGATGGTCGATACGATCTGGCTGTCGGCTTCATCAAAAAACTCTTCGCCTTCACCCTGTTGGATCGTCTCATCTACCAAGACCGGAGCACCCGATGTGAAATGCTCCATGATCGCGCCCAAAATGGCGGGCTTCATGTGCTGCCAATCCAGGCTCGCAGCATCTTGTTCGTCGCGGGTAATGGTCACGAAATCATAGCCAAAGAATACGCCGGCAACCCCGGGAACCTCAAACAGACGCTGCGCAAGCGGCGAATTGGCTGCCTCCTCGGCATCGCGATAGTCTACCGAACCCTCTTCCAGGACTGTTCTGCCGGGCAGGAATTTCAGCGTCGCCGGATTCGGGGTAGCCTCTGTCTGAATGAACATGGTGTTCTCCTGGACGTCGTGATTTGGTCCGCAATAAATTAGAACTATTCCAAACTACAAAATAGGTAGTTTTGTGAATGGGTCAAGCCGTGCGTGCCTTGCCAATCACAACCGGTTTGGCTTCATAACCGGCAGTTTCTAGGTAACCGCTTCAATATCTTCATCGGTCATTTCGGCAGGAACGACCACCACCGGGATCGGAAACGAAGAACCGCGCACAGCAATTGAGGAAACAAGGGGTCCGGGCCCGTCCTTGGCGTCACCTGCTGCAAGGACGAGCAGCGCGATATCGGAATCCTCCTCGATCAGCTTGTCGACCTCTTCGCGTGTATAGCCCTCGCGGGTTACCAGCTCCGGATCAATATTTGCAGCTTCCCGGGCATAGCGCGCAAATTTATCGAGCGCCACACGCGCTTCCTCCAGAGATTCCGCCCGCATGATCTCTTCCACACCAATCCAATGCTGGAAATCGCCAGGCGGGCAAACATAGACCAGAACAAGCGCACCGCCGGTATTTTGCGCCCTCCGGCCCGCATACAGGACCGCTCTGCCGCATTCGGGAGTTCCGTCTATAACCGCAAGGAACTTACGCTTGTGGCCTTCCTCGTGGATTTGCCGTTTAGAGACCATGAAACCTTCCCCAATTGAACGCCGCAATCATTGCAAGGTTACACTTAAGACAAAAAACCGACAATGTCGCGCACTTCACGCATGGTTTGCCCAGCGATGGACCGCGCCCTTTGTGCGCCGTCTTGCAAAATGGAATCAACGTGATCCGGATTATCCAGCAATTCCCGCATGCGGCCGCTGATCGGCGTCAGTTTTTCGACTGCGACATCGGCAAGCGCCGGTTTAAATTCGGCAAACTGTTTGCCGCCAAAATCGGCCAGAACCGATTCCCGGCTGCAACCGGCCAAAGCCGCATATAATCCAACAAGATTCTCGGCTTCCGGCCGATCCTTCAGACCCTCTTCAGATTCAGGCAGCGGTTCAGGGTCCGTTTTCGCTTTCCGGATTTTCTTTGCAATGTCATCGGCGCTGTCGGTCAAATTGATCCGCGACAGGTCAGAAGGGTCAGATTTGGACATTTTCTTGGTACCGTCACGCAGAGACATCACCCGGGTTGCCGGTCCCTCGATCAATGGCTCGGTCATTGGAAAATATTCATCCCCATGACCCAGTTTCGAAATCTGGTCGGCAAAGTCATTGTTGAACTTGGCCGCGATATCCCGCGTCAATTCCAGGTGTTGTTTCTGATCGTCACCGACTGGGACATGCGTCGCCCGGTAAAGCAGGATATCGGCAGCCATCAGCGCAGGATAGGAAAACAGGCCGACAGACGCTTTTTCGCGATCCTTGCCTGCCTTTTCCTTGAACTGCGTCATCCGGTTCATCCAGCCCATTCTCGCCACGCAATTGAAGATCCAGGCAAGTTCGGCATGTTCGGCAACCTGGCTCTGATTGAAGACGATATGGCGCTCCGCATCGATACCCGAAGCGATATAGGCAGCGGTTACCTCCCTGGTATAGCCCGGCAGTTTTTCAGGTCCGCCCCACACCGAGAAAGGCTGTGTAATCGCATGCAGATCGACGACGCAATAAATGCATTCATGACTGTCCTGAAGCGCGACAAACTTCTGTATTGCACCCAGATAATTGCCCAGATGCAAATTGCCGGTCGGCTGAACGCCGGAGAATACACGGTTACTTGGCTGGCTCATAAACTTGCTCGTACTTTGTGCGGTAAATCTGACTGGACGTCAAAATGACGCGCGGTTTATGGCCGAGTGGGCCGGGTGAAGCAAGTATCAATCCAAATTATCTTTGCCCGATGCTTCTGACCTTGGCTTGCGGCGCAGCGAGCGCACCAGCAAATCCCGATCGACCGCACCGGTGGCAAGAACGGTGGAAAAATACACACCGGCGCAGACGACGATGGTTCCAAAAATAAGTACAATGCGTATCAGCAAACCGCCATCCAGCATGGTTGAGCCGAATTGTCTGACCGCCAGCCACAACACCAGTGCCATCACGACATTGGCAAAAATAATCAAGGCCAGATTTCGCAAGGTCTGGCCGGACGGGACAAACAGCCCCCGCCACCAAAGGGTTGCACCCAGCAGAATCGCATTCAACCATTGTGCGACGCTGGTCGCGATCGCAATACCTGCAATACCGATAATCGGAAATAGCGTAAGGCTGACGGCAATGTTCGTGCAAACATTTGCTGCTGCAAACCACATTGGCGTCTTCATGTCTTCACGGGCATAAAAGCCCGGTCTGAAAGTCGAAATCAACGTGGCCGCCGGCAGTCCCCAGCCAAAATGTAGCAACACAGCGCTGGCCTCGATTGTCGTCTGGCGGGTAAAGGCGCCGCGTTCAAACACCAATGCCAGCAGCGCTTCCGGCATGATGGCAAATGCAACTGCTGCCGGGAGTGTCAGCAATAAGCCAAATTCCAGGCTCTTGTTTTGCAGCTTTGCCGCCTCTGTCAGGTCATCGGCTTTAAGCGCGCGAGACAGTTCCGGCAGCAACACCACCGTGATCGCCACTGCCACAACGCCGAGCGGCAGTTGAAACAAGCGGTCTGCATAGTTGATGATCGCGATTGCACCGTCCTGTGCTGACGCAATATTCTGCCCGACAAGCAGGTTGATCTGGGTAATGCCGCCGGTTATCGCCGCAGGAATTGCCAGCACAAGCAGGCGTTTGACCGGTTTTGTCAGTGCCGGGGCGCGCAGCGATACCGCGAAACCTTCGCGATGCACGCCATAGATAAGCAGGCATAATTGCAATACGCCGGAAACCGTGACCGACCAGGCCATCATGATACCGGTCTGGCGGTTGTCCATACCGCTGTAAAGCGCGATCAAAAGCCCGCCAATCACCACGATATTCAGCAATGTTGGAGCAATCGCCGCGATGAAATACCGCCTGAATGAATTGAGCACGCCCGACAACATCGCTACCAGCGACATGGCTGTCAGATAGGGGAACATGATCCGCGCAAGCAGGGTCGTGATCTCGAACTTCTCGGAAGCCGGGTCAAATCTTGCGGCAATGATCGTATCGACCAGAAACGGCATGAAGATCATCGCCAAGGCAGACAATACGAGCAATACGCACAACAGAACGGACAATACCTGTTCGCAGAATTCCCGCGCCGCCTGCTTGCCGCCGCCTTCCAGTTCCTTGGCGAAAAGCGGAATGAAAGCAGAATTGAACGCACCTTCGGCAAACAATCTGCGAAACAGGTTCGGGAACCGGAAGGCCGCATAAAACGCATCGGCAACCGGACCGGCACCCAGAACGGCGGCAATGATTGCCTCCCGAAAAAATCCAAGAAACCGGCTGGCAAGGGTCGCCATGCCTACAATCGAGAATTTTCCGAACAGGCCCATGTCTTTACCTTTGCGCGGCTTTGGTCGGCGGAGAACGCCAGACATCGGTGTGCGGCTTGGCTTTCGGGTCAAGCACGCTCATCAATCCGTCAATTATCCGCTGTTGCCGGCCTGGCGCAGTAATTTTTTGCCCAACCAGGTCCACGACATAAAACGAATCGATAATCTTTTCACCAAAGGTGGCAATATGGGCAGAGCCGATATTCAGGTTGAGATCTGCCAGTGCCCGGGTCAGTTCGGACAATAGACCCGGGCGGTCAAGCCCCTCGACTTCGACCACACTGAACTTGTCGGACAGGTCGTTCTCTATGCGGACCACCGGTTTGACCCGGAATGCACTCGATACCCTGCGATGCCGTGTCTTGTTGGCGATCATTTCTGGCAGAGGTGTCTTGCCCGAAAGGACTTCCTCGATCATCGAACTTACCCGCTGCGCTCTTCGGATTTCGTCAATATCATCTGCAAATTCCCGGTTGATGAAGATCGAATCGAGCGCCCTTCCATCCGAGGTTGTGTGGATCTTCGCATCAGCAATATTGGCGCCTGCCGAAGCGCAGGCACCGGTTATGATCGACAGCAATCTGGGGTGGTCCTGAGCCAATACGGTGATCTCGGTGATTTCCTCGAATTGGCGAGAATGGACAGAAGTCGCCAGCGATTTATCTGCCGCATCCGTTTCCCGCAGGAAGTTCATGTGCCTGACCTGTGTTTCGAGGTCGGTGGAAAGGAAGTAGGCCGGATAGGGCAGATTACCGAATTTTTGTTTGTCCTCTTCGGTCCAGTCCGTCAATGCATCGCCAAGTGCTTCCTTGGCGGCCGCCACCCGCGCATTGCGGTCAATCTGGGAGAACCCGCCGGTTAGCACCAGTTCGGTCTCATAATAGAGCGTGCGCAATAATTGCCCTTTCCATCCATTCCACACGCCCGGACCCACCGCGCGAATGTCGCAGACCGTCAGCACCAGGAGATAACGCATCCGGTCAAGCGTCTGGACGGTTTCGGCAAAATCCGAAATCGTACGACGATCTGACAGGTCACGCGACTGGGCAACCATGCTCATGGTCAGATGTTCCTGGATCAGCCAGGCGACCAGCTCAGTCGAAGCTGAATCCATGCCCAGTTTCGGGCAGATACGCCGGGCAATTCTAGCGCCGGCGATGGAATGGTCTTCCTTTCTACCCTTTGCAATATCATGCAGAAGAAGCGCCACATAAAGAATCTGGCGCTCCTTGATATGCGGCAGGATTTCGCGTGATAACGGATGATCATCAGCCAGTTCGCCGCTCTCAATGCCATGCAACACACCGACCGACCGGATCAGATGCTCACCCACCGTGTAATGATGATACATGTTGAACTGCATCATGGTCACAACACGGCCAAATGCCGGGATGAGCTTGCCTAGCAATCCGGTTTCCTTCATCCGCTGCAACAGCGGTTGAGGTCCGTTCCGGCTGGTCAGGACGTCAAGGAACAAGCGGTTGGCCTCCGCATCCGCACGCAGTTTTCGGTCGACCTGGTTGAGCGACTTTGCCAGCAGGTGAATGGCATCGGGATGAAAATCCAGATTATTGTCGTCGGCCAGCTTGAACATTCGGATCATGTTGACCGAATCGCGTTTGAATGCGTCGTCGTCGGCGACGTTGATACGGCCATTATCATTGATGAAATCAAGCGTTCCCGGAATTTTTCGGCGGCGATGCGTGATCGAACGGATAAGCCCGTGAATGCCGCTGACCGATTTGGCGTCTTCCTCTTCAAGCTGCGCACAGACGATCAGGGTAAGGTCGCCAACTTCCTTTGCCATCAGAAAGTAGTGCTTCATGAAACGTTCGACGTCCAAGAGCCCGCCATGGCTCAGGTAATTCAGCTTTTCTGCGAGGTCGCGCTGAATTTCAAACGAAAGCCGTTCCTCTGCCTTTCCGGTAAGAAAATGCATGTGGCAGCGAACGGTCCACAAGAAGTCCGCCGCTCGCCTGAAGCGGCGAAATTCTGACTGGGTGAACAGGCCTGCACCGACCAATTCCGAAGCTTTCTTGACCCGGTAAAAATATTTCCCGATCCAGTAAAGCGTATGAAGATCACGCAAACCGCCCTTGCCGTCCTTGACGTTTGGTTCAACCAGATAGCGTGAATTTCCCGCCTTTGCGTGCCTTTGGTCGCGCTCGGCAAGTTTTGCCGCAATGAATTCCGAAGCGGTGCCGGTCACCACTTCCTTGTCGAATTGTTCGACAAGCTTGTCATAGAGGGACCTGTCTCCCCAGATGTAGCGGGCTTCAAGGATTGAAGTCCGGATTGTCATGTCGGCCTTTGCCTGGCGGATCGATTCCTCGGTGCTCCGCGTAGCATGGCCAACCTTGAAGCCCATATCCCAGAGCATGTACAGGACGTACTCCACCACCTGCTCGCACCAGGCTGCCTGCTTGCTGGGTAGTACAAACAGGAGATCGATGTCGGAACCCGGCGCCAGTGTACCCCGGCCATAGCCACCGACAGCGACAATGCTGATCCGTTCGGACTTTGAGGGATTGTTAGTCCGGTAAACATGGCTGACGCAGAAATCGTGGATGATCGCAATGATCTCATCTTGCAGTGCCGATATACGGGCGGCGCAAAGGGTTCCCTTGCCGTCTGCCTCCAGCATCTCCTGTGCTTTCTTCCGGCCATTTTCAGAAACCTGCTTGAGGAGCGAAAGGACTTGTGCTCGTACCTTGGGCTGGGAGCCGTCATTATTGTCGCCGGTAAGCGCAGTTAGTTCTGCCCGCAGTTTATCCGGTTCGATAAGTCCTTTCAGAAGTTCGTTTTCAGCCGGCATGTTGAACATCCGCTGTGGAACAAAAATCTTGGTCGGCTTTCATGCAAAACAATACCATGATCAAACCCTGTTATCCGGGCTGTCACCGTCTTGTGGCGCCTGTTTCACGACGCGACCAAGCCGGTGTCTGTATCCTGGCAACGTCCAGTTGAACTGGATCGCACAGCCTCGGATGACAAATGCGATGACAACCGCCAGACAGGCCGACAGGGCCTCGTCGACACCAGCCGACACCATCAAAACGTAGTGCGCAGCGCCCGCCAATGCTGCTGTAACGTATAGTTCTTTCCTTAGAATTACCGAAGGCTCGCCGCTCATGACATCGCGCATGATGCCGCCAAAAGTGGCCGTCAGCATGCCCATGCCGATTGCCACCGGTGCCGATCCGCTGACTTCAAGGCCAATATGGGCACCCATCACGCTATAGGCCGCGATTCCGGCAGCATCCAGCCAGAGCAGAAGCCGATAGCGCTGATCCACCATGGGTGCAAACCAATAGAGAAGAATTGCCATTGCGACACAGACGGCGAGATAATTTGCATTGGCAATCCAGAACACCGGATTTCGGTCAAGCAGGACATCACGCACGGTACCCCCGCCAACACCGGTAAAGCAGGCAAAGAAAAGGAAACCGATGATATCAAGCTGCTTGCGTGAAGCCGCCAGAGCCCCGGTCGCGGCAAAGACCGCAACGCCCGCATAATCCAGAAACTGAAATATTGTCATCCCGACCCTTTCGACGCCGCTGCGCCGAAAATGGGATTAGCATTTCAATTAAGGCAAGTCAGTAGCTGTGCTGAATCATTCACAGACGCGGATCAACCATCCTCATTCGCGGTCTCGTCGGCTCCATCGCTGTCTTTCGCGTCAGGAGTATTTGCCGGTTGCTTGGGCCCGCCCTTGGAAACACCGACCATCGCCGGGCGAAGGCAGCGCTCGCCTATGACAAATCCGTCCTGAACCACTTGCAGGACCGTATTGTTCGGAACCTTGTCATTGGGAATTTCGAACATGGCCTGATGGAAGTTGGGATCGAACCGTTCATTTAGCGGCGAAATCCGCTTCACGCCGTTTTTCTCCAGAGCCTGCATCATCGAACGTTCGGTAAGTTCCACGCCCTCAATCAGCGCCTTGAAGCCTTCATCGCCGCCATCGCGCGCTTCTTGCGGTATTGCCTGCAGGGCGCGCTGTAGATTGTCCGATACAGCCAGCATTTCGCGAGCAAAGGACGAAATCGAAAACGTCCTGGCATCGGCAACATCTTTTTGCGTGCGCCGGCGCAGATTTTCCATATCCGCAGCTATTCTGAGCGTTTTTTCCTGCAATTCGGCCTTTTCGGCTTCGACGCGGTCAAGCTCGGCGCTCAGAAATTCCAGCGGATCAGAAAATCCTTCGCGCTCCTCACTCAGAATATCTGCGTCATCCTTCGCGGACTGATCAGGCTTTTCAACCTTGATCTTCTTCTTCACAGCTTCTTCTTCGGGCGCGGCATTTTCGTTTGCTGCATCATCGTTATGATGTTCGGCATTTTCCGGCATCACATTCCCTGTTGGTTGTAATGGAAAGTTGTGCCCGATATCAGGCCTTCGAGCCAAAAAATCAAGGCCCGATGCTGCAACTCATTCTGGTAATTCGCCCCAATTGCAGGCTTGCGTGCAATTATCGGCTGTAAATCCGGAATTCTTCGCCGGTTTCAGCTTAACAGTCGTGTCACGACCTTGGCGGTGAAGTCCACCATGGGCACGATCTGCGCATAATTCATTCTGGTAGGTCCGATAATACCCAATGCACCGATGACGCGCTGTTCATTGTCGCGGTACGGGGCAACCACGACCGAGGAACCTGACATCGAGAACAATTTGTTCTCCGAGCCGATAAACAGCCGCACCCCTTCGCCATCTTCGGTCAATTCTAGCAGCCGCATAAAGTTTTCCTTGGCTTCCAGCTGATCGAAGAGATGTCTGATGCGGTCAAGATTCTCCGCTGCCATCCTGTCGCCCAGCAGATTGGCATGACCGGACACGATCAATCGCCCCGGATCGGACTCCGTACTTCCCGCCCAGACCGCAATACCGGCATCAACCATTTCCTGTGCAAGACTGTCGAGTTCGTTTCGGGTCGCTGTGTGTAACCGCTTCAGTTCCTGCTTGGCCTGTGCGATGGTGTTTCCGGCGATATTTGCGTTGATGTAGTTCGACGCCTCGACAAGCGATCCCGCCGTCACGCCGGGCGGTAGATCGATGACCCGGTTTTCCACCATCCCGTTTTCGCCGACAATAACCGTCAGCGCCTTGCCTGGCTCAAGCCTCACAAATTCGATATGGCGCAATCGCAGATCGTTTTTGGAGGTGACGACCAGCCCGGCACTGCGTGACAGGCCGGACAGCAACTGGCTTGCTTCGGTCAGAATATTTTCAAGCGTGCGGCCTTCATACGCAGCATTGACCTTGGTCTCGATTGATCTGCGCTCTTCCGAGCCCAGATCCCCGATCTCCAGGAAACTGTCGACGAAGAACCGCAGGCCGATATCCGTTGGCATCCGCCCCGCACTGGTATGCGGCGCATAGATCAGCCCGAGCATTTCGAGATCCTGCATCACATTGCGAATGGTTGCAGGCGAAAGATTGACCGAAAGCTTTCGCGACAGGGTGCGCGAACCTAGCGGATCACCGGTTTCCAGATAGCTTTCGACAATCTGCCGAAAAATCTCTCGCGAACGTTGATCCAGCGCTTCGAGCGCCGTTTGGCTGATGGTAGGATTTGAGATGATTGCGCTCATCTAAGCTCCTTGTTTTCGGCCGCCCTGGTCCGTTAATTCGTCAATATCCTATCTTAAATTCAAGTTGCGCTGCAATGGTGTTTGCATTGGACGGCCATTGCGCTACAAGCGCCACAAATTTGGTGTAGCTGCGACGAATTGCGCACCAATAACCACTTATTTGGAGACTGAAATGCGACCTTCCAAGAGGGCACCGGATGAAATGCGTGCTGTTGTGATCGAGCGCGGATTTGCAAAACATGCCGAAGGTTCCTGCCTGATCCGGTTTGGGGATACCCATGTCCTGTGTACTGCCTCGCTTGAAGAAAGGGTGCCGCCCTGGCTTCGCGGCGGCGGCAAAGGCTGGGTAACGGCCGAATATGGTATGCTGCCCCGATCAACCGGAGAGCGGATGCGCCGCGAATCAAGTACCGGCAAACAATCCGGTCGTACACTGGAAATTCAGCGATTGATCGGCCGGTCTTTGCGCGCAGTTGTTGATTTGACAGCATTGGGCGAACGCCAGATCACGGTTGATTGTGATGTCATCCAGGCAGATGGCGGTACCCGGACGGCCTCAATCACCGGCGGCTGGATCGCGCTCAAGGATTGCATTGACTGGATGACAGCACGTTCAATGGTCTCTGACGCTGTCCTCAAGGATCAGGTCGCTGCAATTTCCTGCGGGATTTATGAAGGCAACGCCGTTCTTGATCTGGATTACGCCGAGGATTCAGAAGCCGAGACCGATGCCAACTTTGTCATGACCGGCAAGGGCGGAATTGTGGAGATCCAGGGAACCGCGGAGGGCGAACCATTCACCGAGGACCAATTCGGTGAGTTGATGACCCTTGCCAACAAGGGCATTCGCCAATTGGTGGACATGCAGAAACTGTCGGGTTGATTGATGCGCGCACTAAACGGTTCCCAGCTGGTGGTGGCAACGCATAATGCGGGTAAACTCGCAGAGATCCGCGATCTGGTGGAACCGTTTGGGTTGAGCGTGAAATCCGCCAGTGAGCTTGGTCTGGCAGAGCCGGCCGAAAATGGCGCCACCTTCGAGGAAAATGCCTATACCAAAGCGTTTGCGGCAGCTTCAGCGGCAAATCTGCCGGCGCTTTCCGATGATTCTGGCCTGTGCGTGGATGCGCTGGACGGCCAGCCCGGTGTCTATACCGCAGATTGGGCAGAAAAGCCCGACGGCAGCCGGGATTTCATGATGGCGATGGAAAAAGTCGAGCAGGAATTGCAGAAGAAGGGCGCGGTTGACCCCGCCGATCGCAACGCCAGGTTCGTCGCCGTTTTGTGCCTTGCCTGGCCGGATGGCCATGCCGAATATTTCCGTGGCGAAGTGGACGGCAAGCTGGTCTGGCCACCGCGCGGAGACCGCGGTTTTGGCTATGATCCGGTATTCCTGCCCGATGGCTTCTCGCAGACCTTCGGGGAAATGGAAGCAGGCCAGAAACATGGTTGGGAGGCCGGGCGCGGTGATCTTGGCCTGTCACATCGGGCGCGGGCATTTGCAAAATTTGCGACCGCTTGCCTCAACGCACCCAAATGAATTCCCTGAGGATCAGCCAATCTGGTGATGGCACTGACGCCTTTGGTGTCTATGTCCATTGGCCCTTTTGTGCAGCAAAATGCCCCTATTGCGATTTCAACAGTCACGTACGGCACAAGCCCGTGGACCAGGAAGTATATGTTGAAGCCTATCAGCGAGAGATCGAACACATGGCTTCTCTGGTGCCGGATCATGTTGTTTCCAGCATCTTTTTTGGCGGTGGAACACCATCATTGATGGATCCTGCGACGGTTCAGTCGATAATTGATGCAATTGGCGCAAACTGGTCAGTCAATCCCAATGCCGAAGTAACGCTCGAGGCAAACCCCTCCAGCGTCGAAGCGCAGAAATTTGAAGGATATCGCAAGGCCGGCGTAAACCGGATTTCGCTTGGCGTGCAATCGCTCGATGACCGTCAGTTGAAATTCCTTGGCCGTCTGCATAGTGCCGATGAGGCGAAAAAGGCCATTGCGCTTGGACGTCAAATCTTCCCCAGAATTTCTTTCGACATGATCTATTCCAGGCCTGGACAGACCGTTCGGGAATGGAAAGACGAACTCACCGCTGCGCTGGAACTTGGTGCCGATCATCTGTCGCTCTACCAGCTCACCATCGAAAATGGCACGCCATTTTTTGACCTGCAGGCGCGGGGCAAGTTGACCATTCCCGAAAATGATCTGGCTGCAGAACTCTATGAATTGACCTTGTCGCTGACCAGCGAAGCCGGATTGCCGGCCTATGAAATTTCAAACCATGCTGTGCCGGGTGCTGAGTGCCTGCACAATCTCGTCTACTGGCGCTATCGTGATTATGCCGGAATAGGGCCGGGCGCGCACGGCAGATTGACACTGGACGGATATAAATGGGCGACCTCGACCCACAAGAATCCAGAAAAATGGTGGCAGTCAGTGATGGTTGATGGCCATGGAATGGATGAATTCCTGCAACTTCAAACCGAAGAAACCGCTGACGAATACCTGCTGATGGGTCTTCGCCTGGCCGAGGGGATTGATCTGGAGCCTTACGAGATTGCCACAGGACATCCGATTGCAGCCCACAGACTGGACTTTCTGGAGGATAAAGGCTTTATCGCGCGTCTCGAAAACGGCCGCATTCGCGCCACGCCAAGCGGGTTTCTGGTGCTAGATGCAATTGTCGCCGATCTGGCGGCCTGAATGCAGAAATCAGGTCCGGTTTGCCGCAAAGCTCACCGGCGCCGGCACCAGCAACTTTCTTTCACCGCCAACAATGCCGTAAATGGCAAGGCCTCGCTCCGTCGTCCCATCGGAACGTAACCGGAAAATACCATTAATGCCGGAGAATCCGCGCGGGTTTTCCAACCCTTGCTGGCCAAAGGCCTGATCCGGGCCAAGTCGTTTGACCAGGTCAGTCACGAGCGTAACCGAATCATATCCGAGTGCTGCCCAGACGGTGGGTCTGCTGCCATTTGCTGTTTCATAACGCGTGGCAAATTCTTCGAAACGGGATACATCCCGGCCCGGATAGATGGCGTTTTCAAGCTGGGCTTCCTCCAGCTTGATTGTCTCCCAGGCGCCTGAGCCGATAATCTGCTTTTCGACAACATTGATCCCCTGCCGGCGCATGGTCTGCAGGATGACATTTGGAATTTGATTGCCTTCAGGAATGTAGATGGAATCATACCCCGCCAGAATGTCCTTGGCGCTGGCAACGGCCTGCTCGATATCGTCGGAAGACCGGTTATATTTGATAATACGGACATTGACGCCGGCTGCACCGGCTTCCTGCCTCAACACCGCTTCACGAATGGTACCTTCGGCATTTGTCGGCATGAATGCCAGGATTGAGCGCCGACCCTGCGAAATGGCATAGCGTATAATTCGGCGTGTATCGTCCTGCGGTGTGTAGGACAGCAGGTAGACGCCGCGCTTGGCGACCGAAGTATCGGTGGAAAACGCGATCATCGTCCGCCGCGTCGGCTGGGTGATGGCGGAAGCAGCGCTCACATTTGCCGCAAAAACCGGGCCAAGAATGACCGCGGCCCCTTCACGGACGGCTTCCGTCGCTGCGGATTGGGATGAGGCGGCTTGCCCGCTGGAATCCTTGATTACAATCTGAATTGCATCCTGGCCGAAATCCTGCAGCGCCAACAAGGCACCGTTTCTTACCTCATTGGCAACCGCGGATGCATTTCCCGGAGCCGTGGTAGGCAGCAGCATTGCCACCCTTACAGGTCCCTGGCCGAACACTTCACCATTTGCATTGGGAGAAGGGGTCGTGGGAGCGTCAGAAAAGTCCGATTGTACACTGCCGGTACCCAAATCGGTGGATTGGCATGCCGGAAAAACAAGCATGCAGGCCATCAGTAGAAAAATAGCGCCGAACCAGCTAGACCTGATTTCGCCGTGGAAACGCTGAACAGTCCACGTGCCTAAGTAATATGTCAATCAACTACTCCAACCGGGAATCCGGCCATTTTGCCGCCTTGGACGGCTCTTCCTGAAATCCATTATGCCATATTTCAGGAAAAATTAATCATCTGTTAGGGTTAGCATATCACTAGCCGGCTATTTCAGAACGGAAAAATTATACGAATCTGTTGAAAAACTGTCGTAAAACACCGTTTCCAGACCAAGGTCGCTTCTTTACAGGCGATCAGCCGCAAATTGCAAGAAGGGATTGGGGGTAAATGCCTGACTATCATATAGATGGGCACAAAATTGTGGCGTCAGCGCCACCGGGGGGGCTCTACATCGTTGCAACACCAATCGGGAACCTGTCGGATATTACCCTTCGTGCTCTGGAGACACTTGCCGGTGTCGACATTATTGCCTGCGAGGACACGCGGGTCTCGGGCAAGCTGCTCAAGCGATATGCAATTCAAACACCGCTCATCGCCTATAACGAGCATAATGCCGTCAAGATTGGCCCTTCATTGATCGAAAAACTCCAATCGGGCGATGCTGTTGCTTTGATATCGGATGCCGGTACGCCGCTGGTCTCCGATCCCGGCCACAGATTGGTAGTTGATGCACTTGACGCCGGCATCAGGGTCATGCCTATTCCCGGTGCTTCGGCGGTAGTTACAGCATTGTCTGCCAGTGGAATGCCGGTGGATAATTTCCAGTTTTCCGGCTTTCTGCCTTCAAAAACCTCCGCCCGCAAAAAACGCCTCGCAGCGCTCGCAAGGGTTCCGGCCACCTTGATCTTTTATGAAAGCCCCAATCGTCTTGGAGCCTGTCTGCAGGACATCGCGGAATGTCTCGGTCCGCAACGACGTGTCACGATTTGCCGGGAAATGACCAAGCTGCACGAGGAATTTGTCAGCGATACCGCCGAAGTGCTGGCTTCGCGATATCGCGATAAAAAGGTCAAGGGAGAAATCGTATTGCTGGTTGAGCCGCACACTGATCGCGACGAGTTCGACACCGGCAAACTCCTGGCAGATCTTCTCGGCGAATTGAGCGTCAGCCGGGCTGCCAGTGAAGCGGCTGCCATTACCGGACTGCCAAAGCGCGAACTCTATCAGCAGGCTTTGGAATTGGCGCAGGACAGAAATTCGAAGAATACAGGGAACAATGGCAAATAGGTCGTCTGCCCGCAAAAAGCGGCGCCTAGCGCTTGCCCGCGGTGCCAGAGGTGAGTGGCTGGCAGCTTTTTTTCTCAGATTGAAAGGCTATTCAATCGAGGACCGGAACTTTCGGTGCAAATCGGGTGAAATAGACATTGTTGCCCGCAAGGGCGATCAGATCATATTCGTTGAGGTCAAGGCGCGCGCCAGCGTGCAGGAAGCTCTAGATTCGGTCAGCTTCCAGGCTCAGCGGCGCATTGCAAACGCTGCGAATGTCTGGATCTCACGACGCAAGGATTATGACCGCCTATCCTGGCAATTCGACATAATCGCCATCGTCCCCGGTCGCTGGCCGCGTCATTTCCAGCAGGCTTTTTGATGCACTACTTCGATATTCAGTTTTTCCATTGCAAAAACTGCCAAGGCCCCATTAATAGGCAAAACACGCGCTGATAGCGCTCAAATTCAGGCGGATGGGCTAAATGGCATTGAAAATCGGCGTCCAGATGGACCACATTTCCGGGATCGACATCAGCGGAGACACGACCTTCGCACTTTGCCTGGAGGCAAAGGCAAGAGGGCATGAACTGTTTCACTGGACCCCGGATCGCCTGCAGATGCGGGGCTCTTCCGTTTCTGCTGCCATTGAACGGCTCCAGGTCGATGATGTCATCGGCAAGCACTTCATTCTTGATGAACCCGTCCATACCGATTTGTCGGAACTGGACGTCGTCCTGCTGCGTCAGGACCCGCCTTTCGATATGGCCTATATCACTACGACCCACATCTTGGAGCGGATTCACCCCGACACACTGGTCGTCAACGATCCTGCCTCGGTCAGAAATGCGCCGGAGAAAATATTGGTCACCGAATTTCCGGACCTGATGCCCGAAACCTTGATCACCCGGGACTTTGAAGCCATCCGCGATTTCCGGAGGGAATTTGGCGACATCATCGTCAAACCGCTCTATGGCAATGGCGGTGCAGGTGTCTTCCGGATTGGCGAGGCGGACCAGAATCTCTCATCTTTGCTCGAGATGTTCGAGAGCATGTCCCGCGAACCTCTGATCGCACAACGCTACCTGTCGCAGGTTCGCGATGGCGACAAGCGGATTATTCTTGTTGATGGCGAGGCGGTCGGTGCAATCAACCGTATCCCGCCCGAAGGTGACGCCCGTTCGAACATGCATATTGGCGGCGTGGCCACCCAGACTGAGCTGACCGATCGCGAGCGGGAAGTTTGCGAAGCGATAGGCCCGGCGCTGAAAGAGCACGGCTTCATCTTCGTCGGAATAGACGTCATCGGTGGCTTGCTGACCGAAATCAATGTCACCTCACCGACGGGTGTCCGCGAAGTGAAGCGCTTTTCAGGAACCGATATCGCTGCCCTGGTATTTGATGCAATCGAGCGTCGTTTCTGAAATACGTAATTTAGCACACAGTAATGTTCCCTATATGTTCTTGATGCCCGTGAGCGAAACTGTTATGCTCATCGCGGGTAAGTTGTAGCAGCATCTCTGATGCGGGGGTTTGGCATGGTTGCCAGGGTAAAAACGGTAGCCTTTCAGGGTATCGAGGCGGTTCCGGTTGACGTCCAGGTCATGATTCAACCGGGTCAGCAGGCAATGAGCATTGTCGGCTTGCCCGATAAGGCGGTTGCCGAAAGCCGGGAGAGGGTTCGTGCGGCACTGCATGCCTCGGGACTATCGATCCCGCCGAAACGGGTAACCGTCAATCTGGCGCCGGCCGATCTTCCTAAGGAAGGCAGCCACTACGATTTGCCGATTGCATTATGTCTTATGGCGGCACTGGGCGCTGTGCCTGCCGATGTTCTGGAGGATTTCGTCGTGATCGGCGAACTTTCCCTGGACGGAACATTGACCAGCGTTGCGGGTGCCTTGCCTGCAGCCATCGGTGCAAATTCGCTTGAGCGGGGGCTGATCTGCCCCTCCGAGAGCGGCCCGGAAGCTGCCTGGGCCGGTGCGGATATCGATATTCTTGCTCCGGTCAGCCTTGTCTCGCTTGCAAACCATTTTCGCGGCACGCAGGTCTTATCGCGGCCTGAAGCTGCTGTTCATGCTCCAGATGGGAATTTACCCGACCTTGCCGACATAAAGGGGCAGGAAACGGCAAAACGCGCCTTGGAGATCGCCGCTGCGGGCGGCCATAATCTGTTGTTTATCGGTCCGCCAGGATCCGGAAAATCAATGCTGGCAGCGCGCCTGCCGGGGATTTTGCCGGCACTTTCGCCGCGTGAACTGCTGGAAGTCTCGATGATTTCGTCGATCGCGGGCGAGCTGGCAGGCGGGAAACTGTCCCAAAACAGGCCGTTTCGCGCTCCGCATCACTCCGCCTCCATGGCTGCAATGGTCGGCGGCGGTATCAGGGCACGGCCCGGCGAGGTGTCGCTCGCCCATAACGGCGTCTTGTTTCTCGACGAATTGCCGGAATTTACCCCGCAAGTGCTTGATTCCCTGCGCCAGCCGCTGGAATCAGGCGAAACAATCATAGCGAGGGCCAATCATCGCATTGCCTATCCATCCCGGTTTCAGCTGATTGCGGCAATGAACCCGTGCCGGTGCGGCATGGCTGGAGAGCCGGGTCACGTATGCCGTCGCGGAGCACGTTGTGCGACGGATTATCAAGCCCGGATTTCAGGGCCGTTTCTGGATCGGGTCGACATGCGTGTCGAGGTGCCGGCAATCACCGCAACCGACATGATTGCCCCGGCACCTTCGGAAGCAAGCGCCATCGTGGCAAGGCGGGTATCGGCGGCACGCGCCAAACAGACCGCCAGATTTGAGGAAGCGGGCAAGTCCTGCACGACTAACGCCGGCGCCTCCAATAACGAAATTGAACACTACGCCCAACCTGATGAATCAGGCGCGCAACTCCTGAAGGATGCGGCCGAAACCATGCGGTTTTCAGCGCGCGCCTATCATCGAATCCTGAAGGTCGCGCGCACCATTGCCGATCTCGACGGTGCCGAAACGGTCGGCCGGGTCCATATCGCCGAGGCGATTGGCTACCGAATGCCTGGAAATGGCCTGCAGGCTGCCGCATGAACCGGATTTGACGTGTTGGTAATTCGCAACGGTTTCTAAACCGCATTCTGGCATCATAGTGCCGAGATCAGGACCCCAATCGGTTAGGTGCGTCGGTTTAAAGAAATCACCATGGCTAAAAGCAATAAATCAGCCAGTTCAGACATCCTTACGGCTGCTTCCCAACCAGGAAGCCCGGAAGGAGAGGCCGAGCGCGCAAGAAACGAAAAAGCAGAGCAAACCGAGGCAGCTGTTTCAATCAGAAGAACGGCGGTTTCTGAAACCAGCAAAGGCACCGCTACTTGGTTTAATCGTCTGCTTCGGAAATTGCCTCGATCTGCCATCGCCTTGCTGATTTCGGCATTATTGACCTCTCTGCTCGGACTTTTTCTGATCGGTAACGGCAGTTCAACCGGATTTGCATTCCTTGTGGTCTCAGCATTCCTGTTGGCAATTTCTGGTATGTCCCATGCCAATGTTGCAAAGGCTGGATATCGCAAGGAAGCGCTCCGGCTCCAGGGTGAACTTGAAGCATTGGAAGACAAGACCTGGGAGCTTCGCGAAAGCGAGGAACGATACCGCTCCATGGCCGAGGCATTTGGTGATCTCGTCATGCATCGCGACGCTTCGGGTCGAATCCTGTTTGCAAACGCGCCATTGGCCGAAGTCCTGGGCGGTACGCCGCAGACGATTATCGGCACCATTCTGAACGAGAAAGTACTGAGCGCGGTATCGACCGAGACCGAATCCGGCCTCGCTACGATCAGGGAAGTCGAACTTCCGGTCGGAGCCGGCACCCGCTGGTTTCAGTGGATTGATATTCCCATTCGAGATGAGACGACAGGTAAGGCAGCAATTCGTTCGGTAGCGCGCGATATTACCAGCCACAAGCTCGCAGAACAGGCACTGGAAACAGGCCGTCAAAGAGCTGAATCGGCCAACCGGGCAAAATCTCGTTTTCTGGCGATGGTAAGCCACGAGATGCGCACGCCGCTGAACGGGATTCTCGGCATGTCGGGCTTACTGCACGATACCAAGCTGACACCTGAACAGGCCACCTACAACGATGCGGTCCATTCTTCCGGTCGAGCGCTACTGGCGCTCATTGAGGACATGCTGGACATGACCCTGATCGAGGCGGGCCGGTTTGAACCGAAACCCTCAAGAATCAGCCCGCAACAGCTTGTCGAGGAAACCTGTGAGTTGTTGTCCGCCCGCGCGCATCAAAAGGGGATTGATCTGGCGACTTTCATCGCACCCGACATTCCAGCCGAAATTGAGACCGATGGTGGCCGGGTCCGCCAGGTTCTGATGAACCTGATCGGAAACGCAATCAAGTTTACCGAAAGCGGTGGAGTTCTGGTTTCGCTAAATTCTTCACCGGCCGCGGTTGGCACAGAGCTGAAGTTTTCGATTGAGGACACTGGTCCTGGAATGAGCAGGACCGATGCTGCGCGGATATTTGAAGAATTCGAGCAGGCCGATAACGCAACCACCCGAAGACACGGTGGTGCCGGATTGGGCCTCTCGATCTCCAGGCATATTGTGGAACATTTGGGCGGTGAAATTGAACTCACAACCGAAAAGGGCATGGGTTCCAAATTTTGTTTCACGCTTCCCGTCAAACTGCTCAAATCCGCCGACAACAGTGCCACCAAAGCGCTTTCCGGACGAAATGTGTTGATCGTATCTCCAGGAACGGTGGAACCGGAGGCGATGCGCCAATCGATATTGGCAGTCGGCGGCAAGGCTCAGATTACCCGGACGCTGGGTGCTGCTCATAAATGCTTGAAAGAACAAAATGCGAAGGGCATGCCCATTGATACGCTGGTGATCGACCCCACCATTTCAAGAAACCTGTCTAGATCTCTGGCACGAATCAAGGACAGTTCGGCATCCCCGCTCTTCGCCATCGTACTGGTTCGCCCTGATAGCCGCGCCAAGCTGAAAGACTATCTGTCTGCCGGGTTTGACGGCTATCTCGTTCGCCCGGTTCGCAACAATTCCCTGATCAGGGTTTTGGGTGAACGTCTTTCGGAATCTTCCGAACGCAGGAAACCGGCAGACTGGCAGGCTCCGTTGATAGCGCCTGGCGAGAACATTGCGCCAAGACGCATCCTGCTAGCCGAAGACAATGAAATTAACGCGCTTCTGGTCAAATCCATCCTGCGAAAGGCGGGTCAGGATACGATCCATGTCACAAATGGACGCGATGCAGTGGCCGAGTTTCGGCGCATGGTTTTGCAAGGCCAGGAGTTTGATCTTGTGCTCATGGATCTGCACATGCCCGAAATGGATGGAACCGACGCGATCCGGGCAATCAGGAAAATCGAAAAATCTTCAAATCTGGCACCAACCAGGATTCTCACCCTCACCGCCGACGAACAGGCAAGCTCCAGGCGGCAAAGTAGCCAGGCGGGAAGTGACGGTTTTGTCACCAAACCGATTGATGCCGGCGCGCTGATCGCAGAATTGCGGACCTGCTGAAATCGGCAAGGCCGATTGCCTGTTATGGAACAGCTGGGTCATCTCCGGAAATCACCCTTGCATAGTGTCACAATGTCTTTGCATACTTGTAAGATAAGCTTGCGCGAAATTTGGATGCATATCACTAACCGTTTTGGTCCCTGGCATAGGAGCGTTTGACGCGGAATGTTCTTAAGGCGACAGCTAAGAGTTTCCGGCTCAAATTCATCAGAAGATGAAGTTCTGGGCAGGCTGGGCACCCTGTCAGTACGCCTGGCCAGGAATACGTCGGAGATTCGGGCTGCACAGTCCTTGCGCTATTTCGTGTTTTATCGCGAGATGGATGCGAAAGCTGGCGTCTTCACCTCGCTCCGCCGCCGGGATGCAGACCGCTGGGATGCCATTTGTGATCATCTGATTGTAACGGACAGAGTAGATGGTCGCGAGAAGCTGGTCGGCACCTACCGGCTGCTCCGGGCAAGTGTTGCGCGAGCCAGATCTACCTCGCTCTATACCCAGTCGGAATTCGACATTGCCCCCTTGTTGAAACGGCACAGCGCCCTTGAATTTCTGGAGCTCGGACGTTCCTGCATATTGGAGCCCTGGCGCAACAAACGCACGATCGAACTGCTTTGGGCGGGGACCTGGGCCTATGTCCTGCGCCACGGCGTCGATGTCATGTTTGGCTGCGCTTCCTTTGCTGGATCTGATCCGCAGCAGCATGGCGACCACCTTGCATTTCTTCGGGAAAATGCGGCTCCAGACGACGAATGGGACGTCCGTGCGATCCCGGGCAGGGCAGCACAAGTTGATTTAACCGGAAAATCCGCGGTTAGTCCTAGACGCGCCCTTGCCGGCCTGCCCCCCTTGATCAAGGGTTATTTGCGGCTTGGCGCCTGGATTGGGCGCGATGCCGTGATCGATCAGCGTTTCAATACAACAGATGTGTTGATCATTCTGCCGGTTTCCCGGCTGAATCCCCGTTACGTAAATTACTATGGCGCGGATGCCGGTCGCCACTCCGCTGAAATCACGCCAGCGTTGACCTAGGTCGCTCCCGTTAACCGGCGTGAAATGCGCTGATCGCTGCCATGTTCACGATATCGGAATCGCGTGCGCCGATTCGTACGATCTGGACCGGCTTTTCCAACCCGACCAGTATCGGACCGATAATGGTCGAACCACCCAGTTCCTGCAGCATCATCGTCGAGATCGAAGCCGAGTGGAAAGCCGGCATGACAAGAACATTGGCAGGTCCGGTCAGGCGGCAAAACGGATAGAGCGACATCGTCTCCTGGTTTAGGGCCACATCCGCAGCCATTTCTCCGTCAAATTCAAAATCGACCTGGCGTTGATCCAGCATTTCAACCGCTTCACGCACCTTCTGCGAACGCTCGCCGGGAGGGTGACCGAACGTCGAATAGGCGAGCATGGCCACACGTGGCTCATAGCCCATCGAACGGGCGAATCCGGCAGCCTCACAGGCAATATTCGCCAGTTCTTCGGATGTCGGCATGTCAGTAATAGCGGTGTCGGCGACAATCAGGTTCCGCCCGCGGCAGATCGTAACCGTGGCGCCAATCAGCTGATGGTTCTTCTTCTGGTCGATGACCTTGCGGACATCATCAAGGACCGTCGAATAATTGCGGGTTATGCCCGAAACCATGCCGTCTGCATCATTCAGGGCCACCATGCAGGCGGAGAATATGTTGCGGTCCGTATTCACCATTCTCTGGCAGTCACGAAACAGATAGCCCTCTCTTTGCAATCGCGAGTACAGAAAATCGGAATAAACCCGCCCCCTGTCCGAGCGGCGCGCATTGACGATTTCGATATGGGCACGGTTCAGATCGATCCCGGCCCGGTTTGCGGTTTCCTCGAGATGTTCATCGCGCCCGACAAGGATTGCCGTTCCCAGACCCTGGTTCACATAGGCGATCGCGGCCCGCATCACCTGTTCTTCTTCACCTTCTGCAAAGACAATGCGTTTCTGGTTGCGCCTGACCCGGCCATAGATGCGTTGCAGGGTCGATGCGATCGGGTCCCGCCGCGCCGACAATTGCTGGCCATAGGCTTCCATGTCGATAATGGGTCGTCTTGCAACGCCACTTTCCGCGGCAGCCTTGGCGACAGCCGGCGGAATTTTTGAAATCAACCGCGGATCGAATGGCACCGGAATGATGTATTTGGGTCCAAATTTCAGACGGTTTCCGCGATAGGCATTGGCGACTTCGTCGGGCACATCCTCGCGCGCCAGATCGGCCAGGGCCTGCGCGGCA
>JANQQM010000061.1 GCA_028289365.1 Salaquimonas sp.
GACGCCTGGGCAAAACGCAGGGAGGTATCCAGATCCATCCCGTGATGCAGCGCGGCTATGAACCCGGCATCGAAGGCATCACCGCATCCAGTCGTGTCCACGACTTCGATATCGTAGGCCTTGGACTGCACTCGTTTTCCCGTCTTGTCAGCGTAAAATGCGCCGTCAGGTCCAAGCGTG
Source organism: Salaquimonas sp. (assembly GCA_028289365.1). GTDB lineage: Bacteria > Pseudomonadota > Alphaproteobacteria > Rhizobiales > Rhizobiaceae > BOKV01. The sequence continues at coordinate 181 of JANQQM010000061.1, forward strand.
AACACACAAGCCTGGGCGCCTGCATCCAGCATGGCATTTGCGCAATCATCGACGGATGATTTACCGGAAAGGTCCCGCGCCTCTTCGATCGATGGCATGAAATAATCGATATGCGGAAGGAGCGGTCTGACAACCGATATCGTGTGTTCGTCGGTTGCAATCAGGTCAAAGGTCACAGTCCTGCCGCGCCGCTTTGCCTCGCGTAGTAGGCGCTCGCTGGGTTCACCGTCCAGTTTCTTCAACAGGCCCGTGCCGCCCAGATGTATTATAGGCGCATCGAAGACTTGATCGTAGACTTCTTCAGGCACGTCAAAATGGTCCGACGCGCCACGAACATGCAGCGCAGGCCGGTCGCCATTGGGCCGGACGTTGAGTATCGTCGCCGAGGTCGGAACACCCTTGAGGCGCTGCATGCCGGAAACATCAATGCCATGCTTTTCGAGGGTCATGAGGACCCAGTCGGCTTTCTCGTCTTCGCCGACTGCACCTACGGCCAGGCTCTTTAATCCAAGTTTGGCGGTGTCGACGACCGTTCCGCCAGCCGTGCCTGCAACGGTCAGTCTTATTTCTTCTATGAATTCGACATTGCCGCCATCCGGGATCTTGGTTACCGGACGCCCGAGAATATCGAGAATGTAAAGACCGATCACAGAGACATCATGCTTCATGCTTCGGCTCCTTACCGAGACGGAATACGGTAAACCATAAGATTATGTCGACGACTGCCAGCCCCCAGACCAATGGTTGCTGCCAAAAGGGTGGCGAGGCGGCTCTCGGGACCAGCGAGACTGCAGGGGCCTTCAGAAATGCCACGCCATATAAATGCGCTGCTGTGATTGCGACCAACAGGGCAGTGCAGAAGATCAGCGCGACAACGGCAGCAGCAAAATATATCGTGCGGACCGGCGTGCCCGGCTCCGCCAGGGGGAGCAGATTGTTTGCCAATGCGGCCAGCACAACGAATCCACAACCAAATGAAAAAACGGTCAGGCTAAATGGCTGGAAAATCATGAAGAGCGCCAGAATGCCCAAACCGATGACCGAAAATTCGAGCCGAAGGGCTGAAGCCCTGGTCAATTTCGAACCGCCTTGATTGCTCATGTTCGCACCGCCCTTCCCTGGCTATTGAAAACATGCGTCTGACCCGGATCCGGCGTCAGCGGTAGAATGTCGCCTGCGCGGATCCTCATTTGTCTCGGGACGACGACCCGGATTTCGGTCTGCCGTGATGTTCTGGCATGAATCAGCGTTTCCGCGCCCATGGACTCGATCAGCTCCGCCTCAACCGATATCGACCGGGAACTGGCTTCCGAGGCAAGGGAGAAAGCGCGCGGCCGGACACCGATCTGGATGGGCCCGGCAGCTTCTCCCGAAAGCGCTCCGTCGACCTCGAGATTGAGCGTCTCTCCATCCAGCTCCACCTCGGCCTCGGTGCCTTCGCATTTGACCAGCTGCGCGTCCAGCAGGTTCATTTGCGGTGTTCCGATGAAGCTGGCGACAAAGGCGTTTTCGGGCTTTGCGAACACTTCATGCGGCGTTCCTATCTGCTCGATTGCGCCATCGCGCATGATCGTGATCCGGTCGGCCATGGTCAGTGCTTCTAGCTGGTCGTGTGTGACGATAACGGTCGGCTTCGAAAGACCCTGCAGAACTTCCTTGATTTGCGCGCGCATGGTCTCGCGCAGTTCCACATCCAGCCGCGACAAAGGTTCATCGAACAGGAAACAGGCCGGCTCGCGGATAATTGCGCGCGCAACCGCAATCCGCTGCTTTTCGCCTTCGGCCACCTCGGCGGGGTAGCGATCCAGAATATGGGTAAGCTGCAGAATATCTGCTGCTTCATTCACGCGCTTGTCCCGATCCTGCTTTGACAGGCGTTCGACCAGCAATGGAAAGGCCAGGTTTTCCGCCACAGTCAAGGCCGGGTAGAGCGCGTAGAACTGAAATACCATGGCGATATTTCGCTGTTCGGGTGTCAGCCTTGTCACCGAGCTACCGCTGAACAAGACATCACCCGCGCTTGGCGTTTCCAGACCTGCAATCATCCGCAAGGTCGTGGTCTTGCCGCAGCCGGACGGTCCGAGAAGACAGACCACCTCTCCGGAATCGACATACAGGTTGACGTCCTTGACAGCTGTAAACTGACCGAAGTTCTTCGATACGTCCTTGAGTTCGATTGTAGAATTCAGCGTTTTACCGTCCCGAAAGTTACGCCGCGCAGCAGCTGGTTTTGAAGGAAGAAGGTGACAAGAATCACCGGAATGAGAAACAGGGTTTCGATGGCAGCGAGCAGTCCCCAGCGCACACCGATATCGCCCCCGATTGTCTGGGACATGGCCACAGGAACTGTTCGGGTTTCAACGCCGGTCAAAAGCAATGCAAACAGGAATTCGTTCCAGGTAAGGATCAGTCCGAAGACGGCGGTTGCGGCCAAACCGGCCAAGACCTGCGGCAAGCAGATTTTGAAGAACACCCGCCGTTCAGAGGAGCCATCGATACGGGCTGCGTCTTCCACATCGGGTGACAATTCATCGAAAAAGCTCTTCATCATCCAGATCGTGAAGGGCAGGTTGAAAGCGGTGTAGAGCAGTATGATCCCGGTGTAGGTTCCTGACAGGCCGGTCACCCTGAACATCAGCATGACCGGGATAATGACGACGATCGCCGGCAGCATACGAGTGGTCAGGATAACGAACAGGTAGGTGTCGTTACCCTTCAACGGATATCTGGAAAACCCGAAGGCAGCGAGTGTTCCGATGAGCAGCGCCAGCAGCACCGAAAATCCGGCTATGTAGACGGAGTTGAAAAAGAAGCGGTCAAATCCGGTATCCTGGACCGCAGCACCGGCCGAAAACGACCGTGAAAACACATCGACAAAGTTGTGGAAGGTCGGTTTGAACGTCAGGTCTTCGGGAACCATAAAGGCCATGAATTCGGGAAACAGCTTGACCGGAACTGCCAGGGCGTCGGTATGCTCCTTGAAGGCCGTGATTACGATGAACAGCACGGGGAAGAAATAGATCAGACTGATGATCGCAGCCCATATCGTCCTGCCCCATCCCGCCTGGTCGACTTCTCTGGCCTGATCCTTGGCATTGAAACGAAAGAACATCTCAACCCTCCTTGGCCCGGCGATTGGCCAGATAGAGATATAGATTGGTCAGTACAATGACCGTAAACAACAGGACATATGACAGGGATGCCGAGTAGGAAGTCTTGTTGAACTGGATCGCCTGCCGGTACACATAAAGTGCGATTGTTTCCGTACTCTGCCCGCCATCGGTCAGAATGAACACGACGTCAAACAGCTTGAACGCCTCGATAGTGCGGAACAAGAGTGCCAATAGCAGCAAGCCCTTCACATAGGGAAAGGTAATTGATTGGAACCGGCGCCAGGCCGGCACGCGGTCGACCGAGGCAGCCTCATAGAGATATTTCGGCACGCTCACCAGACCGGCAAGAACCAGCAACATCACAAAGGGCGCCCACATCCACGCATCGGCAATGACAATCGCCGCGACAGCGCCCGCAGTCGACGAAATCAGGACGTAGGGCTCATCGGTGAACAGGTTGGCAAACTGGCTGACGAGACCAAAGGTCGGGTCATAGTAGTATCTGAAGAAGGCACCGACCGCGACATAAGACAACATCATCGGCGTCAGCACCAGAATGAGAAGATAGCGTCGCAGCGGGAACTGTTTTGAAAAGAGAAGCGCCAGCAAAAAACCCACGACCATTTGCACGGTGACGGTAAGAACGACAAGCAGTGCCGTGGTCGTAAGGCGATCCCATACGACCGGATCGGTAATCAATCGCTCATAGTTTCTCAAACCAACGAAAGACAGGGTCTGACGGTCGGCACGATAGTTGTAAAACGATAATCCCAGCGACCAGAGCAGCGGGAAGATATTCATTACGACCAGAACGGCGATTGCCGGTGCGACAAGCAGACCGCCGGTGTAGCGCCCCCAGGCATTGACCACCGCTGTAACTGCCACCAGAGCGCAGGCTGCGGCTGTCAGCCAAAGTGTTGCGATCACCGGCAAGACAAACGCCGAGATAGCGACTGCCACAATACCGACAATTGATGCCAATAGCCAGTTGCTCCAACTCGGCGTGAATAGTCCCGATTTACTCATTAAGTTTTCTGTGATCTGCGGTTTGAAATTAATATCTCGATTGCAACGCGCCGGAAAATTCCGGCGCGTCACGTTGTTGAGGAATAAGCCTGATTATTGGATCAAGTCAGCATCTTCCAACAATTGCTGCTGAAACTTGGCGATCGCATCAAGCGTTGTCTTGGCGTCCTGCTTGCCGGTGATTGCAAGGTCGTACTGCTCCTGCTGTTGTACCAGCAATTCGAAGAACTGCGGGACATGCCAGACATCCTGCTGCCATTCCAATCCAGGTGCCCAGGTGCGGTTCCATGGACGATAGGTGACATATTTCGGATCGTTATACACTGATTTGATGGCACTTTGCCCGCCAGCAGCAGCGAACTCGTGCTGGATTTCCGGCGACAACCACCATTTCACGAAGTCGACGGCTTCCTTGATCTTGTCGTCTTCGGTCCAGGTCATAATGACAAATGGCTGACCACCAATATTGGAAGTTCTGTTGATGGTGCCGTCTGCCTGCTTGGTACCTGGCATAGCGGCAAATACCACATCGCCAGCAACCTTGGACGTGTCAGGATTGATTACGCTTTCAGCAAATCCAATCCATTGTACGTTGAGCGCGGTCTTGCCTTCACGGAAAAGTTCATCGGTCTTGAAGATGTCCATGGACCCAGTCTTGACCACTGGCGGCATGTATTTCAGCAAGCGCAGATAGTGTTCGAATGCTTTCACAGAAGCGTCCGAATTCACGACGCCTTCAGCCTGGCCGTCCGGAATCTTAGTTTCATCCCAGATGCTGCCGCCGCCTTGCCACAGAAAGCCGTTGATCTGCATGCTGGAGAAATCGTATCCCTTACCAGCCTGATAGGAGATGCCGTAAAAATCATCTTCGGCAGGCTCACCCATCAGCATATCGCCCTTCTTGCGCTGGAAGAATTGTCCGATTTTCTCGAACATGTCCCAATCCATGCCATCAAGCTCTTCAGGCGTACAGGGCAGCTTCTCGCCAAACTTCTCCTGGAAGCCAGCCTGCTCATCTGGATGACACAGCACGTCGCTACGGGCATATGTTATCAAAATGTCAGGCATTTGCGGGAAGCCGTAAATGTTGTCCGACTTGTAGGGATAAGTCGCATAGGCCTGAAGCGGCGCAGGATGCATGTCGTCAAGCGTTGCCTTCAACTCGGGATCGGCATCGATCAGATCATTCAGTTTCCTGTAATATCCGCCCTCGATAAACGCTCCCAACCACTGGCTGTCGGACACTGCCATATTATATTTCTGCTCGCCTGATGTTAGCGAAGCGTTGAGGCGGGTGTAGTAATCCGGCCAGGGAATGAAGTCGACTTCCAGCGTAACATTATTGCCGGACGGAGCCTTGTATTTCTCGTCGAACAGTCTTTTCATGATGCGCGTTGGCGGCCAGTCGGGAACCGCCATGTTGAGCGTAATGTCCTCAGACCAGCTCGGGATTGTAAAGGACATGCCTATACACCCTGCCAGTGCCGTTGTTACCAACGATCTCGTTATAAGCTTCATTTTACCAATTCCTCCTTTTGGCCTTCTTCACTGAACTACGTTCCCGCAGGCATTGCGATACCGTCTGCCTTGCGAAACACATGAACACTCTCTGCCGGAATGACCACCGGCAGTTCGTGACCTGGTTGAACCCCCAATGCCCCTGCCTCGGACAGGACCATCCTCAAATTCGCACCGGCCGCGTCCACAGAGACGATGGTAATGTCTCCCAAGGGCTCGACCAGTTGCACTTTCATGTTTACGTGTGGCTCCGAATCTTGCGCCAACCTTATGTCAGACGGTCGGATACCCATGACTACATCCTCGCCACCCGACAAACCAAAGCGGCCGGTCGAAAGTTCGCCAAATGGCGTATCAAGCCCGTCGACGGCGTTGCTTATCGAGGCATCCAGCAAGTTCATATGCGGCGAACCAATCTTGGCTGCTACATACAAGTTTCGGGGCGTTTCATAGAGGTCATCGGGCGAGCCTTGCTGCACGACCGTGCCTTCCTTCATGACCGCTATGTCCTCACCCATTGAAAGTGCTTCCAGTTCGTCTGGTGTGGCATAGATGATGGTCATGCCAAATTGGCGGTGCAGGCGCTTCAACTCAGCCCGCATGTCGTGGCGCAATTTCGCATCCAGATTTGTAAGCGGTTCATCCAGCAGCAAGATATTCGGGCGCTGGATCAGGGCACGTCCAAGCGCTACCCGCTGTTGTTCGCCACCTGACAAGGTGGATGGTTGATTATCGGTCCGGTGTGACAACGACAGCATTTCGACCGTCTCGCCAACCCGTTGATTAATCTCGTTTGCCGGCAATCCCGCTTCCTTGAGCGGATAGGCAAAGTTCTGGGACACGGTCAGATGCGGGTATAGCGCAAATGACTGAAACACCATCGCCACGCCGCGTCCACGGATCGGTGCTTCGGTGACATCCTGGCCATCGATTTCGATCTTACCGGCATCAATTTTCTCTAGTCCGGCTATTGCGCGAAGCGTTGTCGTCTTTCCGACCGAGCTTGGTCCGAAAAGAACGAAGAACTTTCCGGTGGATACCTCAAAGGACAAATCATTCAGCGCATCGACCGCACCGAATTGTTTGCTCACGCCGGTCAGGGTTACAGCGGTTTGGGGTCTGTCAGATTGGCTGCTGCCTTGCACCAATTTCCGCTCCTAAGCTGTTGCCGGTTCCCATTGGCCGGTTTCGGCCGATTTCAGTACCGCATCGGTAACGATATCGGTCGCCAGGGCATCGCGGAATGTCGGCAGGGCCGGTTCGTTTGCTTCCAAACCGGTCAGGAAATCCGCAAATTGATGCACGAAACTGTGCTCATAACCAATCGCAAGCCCGGGAACCCACCATTTGTCCATGTAAGGCTGGTCGCCGTCAGTAACGTGGATCGAACGCCAGCCGCGAACGCGGCCTTCATCGCCGTGGTCGAAATAATCAAGGCGATGCAGATCGTGCAGATCCCACATGATTGAAGCATGTTCGCCATTGATCTCGAGCGTATAAAGCGCCTTGTGTCCGCGGGCATACCGGGTCGCCTCGAAAGAGGCTAGCGAGCCGTTCTGGAACCGCGCTAGGAAGAGGCTGGCATCATCGATCCCGACCTTCTCGACATTGCCGGTCAGATTGTGCATCCGCTCCTTGATGAAGGTTTCGGTCAATCCGGACACATTCTCGATGGGACCATTCAGCCACATGGCCGTATCAATGCAATGAGCCAGCAGATCGCCGGTCACGCCGCTTCCCGCTACGCCTACATCAAGACGCCAAAGCCCGGCGCCCCCCTGTGGAAGGTCCTCGGCAATCGTCCAGTCCTGGAGAAATTTCGCCCGGTAGTGAAAAATCCGGCCCAGTTTGCCTTCGTCAATGATCTGCTTGGCAAGCGTAACTGCCGGTATACGGCGATAGTTGTACCAGACCATGTTGGGAACGCCGGCCTTTTCGACCGCGGCAACCATTTCGCGGGATTCGTCAGCATTTCTTCCTAGAGGCTTTTCGCACATGATCATCTTGCCGGCCTCGGCGGCAGCTATTGCGATGTCCTTGTGCATATCGTTGGGTGCTGCGATATCGATCATGTCGATGTCATCGCGGTCGATCAGCGCCTGCCAATCGGTTTCAACGGAAGAATATCCCCAGCGGGCGGCATGGGCCTCGGCATTTCCCTTGTCGCGACCGCAAACGGCTACCAGTTCCGGCTCGTAGTCGAAATCAAAGTAACGCGGCGCCTGAAGAAATGCGTTGGAATGAGCCCGGCCCATAAATCCATAGCCGACCAATCCGATCCTGAGCTTTTTCTTCGCCATCTCAGGAACTCCAACCATGGGCATCTCGAACCTTGATCATGGCTGCGAGAATATCGTTCCAGGTCTGTTGGTCTTCCAGAACTGCATTCGGGAACATGCAGCCATCCCAACAGATGTGCCGCATCGCCTTGGTTGGCGTGCCGTCAGGATTGTTCAGCCAGTAACCGGCATGCTTGACGATATCGAGCTTGCCATTGGGGTCGGTCGCCATGCAATGGCGTCCCGTCTTGTCATGGCTGCCGCTGCCATGAACCGTGCCGTCATTCTGGGCAATGTGGAAATCAATGGTCGACGGCCGGAGCGTATCCGTGATGGTTTTCAGCGCTTCGTCGAGCGCAGCCTGATCGTTAAGCTGCTCCGGTTTTATCAACTGATGCTCGGGTGCATTGTAGCCAAGTGCATAGAGCATTGTGTGGGCCATATCGGCCTGAAATCCGAGCACGTCTGGGCGGTCCACCGCCTCCATCAATTCAGCCATATGCTTCCAGGAATGCATGCCGCCCCAGCAGATCTCGCCTTCTGCAGCAAGCTTTTCACCGTGATCGGCTGCGATGTCACAAGCCTGACGAAAGGTCTCGGCCATCTTTGCGGTATTGCCCGCTTTATCCTCGGCCCATTCACCTACGCCGGTTGCCGTGTCGATGCGGACAACCCCGCCTTCACGGACACCCAGCTCACGCAAGCGTCCCATGATGCCGCATGATTTGCGAACCGCTTCGAGGAACGCCTTGCGCCCTTCGCCCTCATCCATTGCAGATCCGCCACCAACCGGCGGCCAGACGGGGGCAACGGCGGATCCGATCATCAATCCGCGCCCGCCGACATTGTCTGCGAGCGCTTTAATTCCATCATCGTCTATGTCGATAGGTGTGTGGGGTAATGAAAGGAAAATATCCACCCCATCGAATTTTTGTCCGTCCACTTCTGCTGCGACTGTCATATCGAGCATTTTGTCCAGATCTATTGGCGGTTCAGAATCGTCGCCTTTACCAACCAAACCTGGCCACATGGCGTTGTGGATCTTTGGAAACTCGTTTGCAAGCGCCACTGCTTTCCTCCCAGAGAACAATAAGCATGTACGACAGCATAGCCGCCGTTTCGCAAACTGCAATCAATTGCGCTGACAAAAGGACGGTAAACTGATATATTAGTATAAACATACCAATCCGGGAACAACAAGTGTCGAATCCTTGAAAACAAAATCGTCGAAAAAAAACATCACCGTTGATGCCGAGTGGAAGTTCGACCAGATCGACCGCACACTACCCTTGCGCGACCAGATTTATGCAATGATCCGCTCGATGATATTGACCGGCGCACTGCCACCTGGCGGTTCCTTGGAAGAAAAGGTTATTGCCTCGCGCCTTGGCGTATCGCGGACACCGGTACGCGAGGCTGTTCAAAGACTGGGCGACGAGCAATTAATTGAAATCAAACCGCAGTCCGGCACACGTGTAGCCTATATTTTGCAGACCCAGGTACACCAGGCCTTCATCATACGCCGAGCTCTTGAAAGTGAAACGGTTGAAGCTGCGGCAAACAATATGACCCCGGAAGACGCAACCCGGCTTGAAGGAAACTATCTGCAACATGAGCTGGCGATAAACCGTGGCCAATTTGTCGATGCAATCAAACTGGACGATGAATTTCACCAGACGATTGCCCGCATCGCAAATCTGCCTTTGCTTTGGCGCGCGATTACGATTTTCAAGGCCCAGCTGGACCGCTGTCGCCACCAGACGGTTTCAAGAAAAGGCCGCGGAAAAATGACGTTGCAACAGCACAAGGCTGTTCTGGATGCGCTAAAGGATGGTGACGCAAAATCGGCCAGAAAGGCGATGCAAAATCATCTTGATGAAACCTATAAGGACATTCAGGCATTTCTGGAATCTGGCGGAGAAACCGATCCCGCAGATTTGGCGGGCAATTCATCATCGACGCCTCCTCTTGCTGCAGACCAGTGAGAGCTGTTGGCTTCGGAAATAATCACATCAAGAAAGTAGACAGCAACCAGCCTGACGCTGCAGAAATTACCAGGACTCGACCGATCGACCAGTGGAACTTCAGCAGCAACACGCCGCACAATGCCGCCAGGATTACCACCCGCCAGTCCAGCGTTGCAATGTCCGGTTGAAGAACATTCAACGGCCCCACGGACAACACAGATATCGCATCAAAAAAAACATGCAGGGCAAACCAGATGGAAAGGTTCAAAATCACGCCAACCACGGCAGCCGTGATTGCCGACAATGCCCCGTTCAGGCGTGGCTGGTTGCAGATCCAGTCTATGTAAGGCGCACCGGCGAAAATCCACAGGAAGCAGGGTACGAAGGTCACCCACAGGGTCACGAACGCGCCCGCAAAAGCCAGCGGCAACCCGCCTTCCCCGAAGGCAGCAAGAAATCCGACAAATTCGGTCACCAGGATTAACGGACCTGGCGTGGTTTCCGCCAGCCCAAGACCATCCATCATTTCGCCTGCGGTCAGCCAGCCATAATTGGCGACCACGTCCTGACCCATATAGGCCAGCACGGCATAGGCGCCGCCGAAGGTTACAACGGCCAGCTTCGAAAAGAACCAGCCGATATCCGCGAGAATGGGTTGGCCGGAAAACTGTCCGATCAAGAGGATCGGCACCCACCAGATCGCCAGCCAGACGACAATATTTGTCAGTGTCTGCATCCCAGACACGGATATTTTCTCGGACTGCTGAATTGTCTCCTGTTGCTCTGCACCAAAAAAGAAACCGAACAGCGCTGCCAACAAGACGATCAAGGGATAGGGTAGCGCAAAGAAAAATATCCCGATGAAAGCAAAAGCAGCAATTGCCCAGTGCATATGTTGCTTCAGCGCTTTCTTGGAGACCCGCAGCAGGGCTTCTACAACGATTACAAGGACTGCCGCCTTTACTCCCAAGAACAGGGTTCCGACCAGCGTGGTCTCACCAAACAGGGCATAAAGCGTGGCAAGGGCCAGAATGACAACAGCGCCGGGCAAGACAAACAACAGTCCGGCGATCAAGCCGCCGACCAGGCCATGCAGCCGCCAACCAGCAAATGTTGCAAGTTGCATCGCCTCGGGACCGGGCAGCAGCATGCAGAAACTCAGAGCATTGAGAAACTGCTTCTCACTCAGCCACCGTGTTTCATCAACGAGAAACCGATGCATCAACGATATCTGCGCGGCCGGGCCTCCAAACGACAAGAAGCCGATTTTCGCGAAAATGTTAAACGTCTCGCCGAGCGATGGTGTCTGGTTCTGTTCAGACTCATGCTGTGTTTCGACTGACATCGCGTTATGACCTGGTTGAAGCGGTTGGCCAATCGTGCCCTTCATCGACAGCATCGCGCGACCATCGATAAAATGCATCATACAAGCCGAGCCCGGCTTTGAGTTGTTCCAAATCATCGCGGTACATGCGTGACAGTCCCAGTGATGCGGCCAACAGGCCGGCTGCTTGCGGCGCAAGATCGTGACGGTTCGTATCTGCTCCCCGCACAATGCGAGCCAATCGATCAAGCGAATCGGATTGCAATTCAAACTCTTCGATCATTGTGTCAAACGTACAACGGTCACCACGGTGGGTCCAAAAAACATCCTCTACATCAAAGGGGATCGCGTCGTATTTTTCGGCGACCGCCAGTACTTGCGACGGGGCTACGAACAGAAACTGCGCTACCGGATCAACAAAACGGCGGATGAGCCAGGGGCAGGCAATCCGGTCGATCTTGGGGCGATGTCTGGTGACCCAGACGGTGCGGCCTTCCCGATTTCGTTTCGGGATCCTTTCAGCCGGGATCAGCGGTAGTCTTGCTTCCTGCCAGGCGAGGATTCCACCTTCCAGGCACTCGGCTGCGACATCATGATCGCGTAATATTGCAGCTGCTCCCTCGCT
>JANQQM010000080.1 GCA_028289365.1 Salaquimonas sp.
CTAGGGGGGGATGCGAGTGTTGAGCTGCGCCCTGTTTCTGAAGAAATCTCCCGTCACAGGCTAAGTTGGCGTCGACGTCTTGGCGCCGAGGCCGAGGCGTTGCCAAGAACAAGTTTCGATGGTGAAATTCTGCGTTTGCCCAAGCAATTGGCTGTATTGCCTGTCCGAGAAGCAAATGCGGCGATCTATGTTTGGTTAGTCGCTGCTACGGCTCATGCTCCAGCGCGAGATGATTCTACCGATCCGCTACATGCGGACCTGCGTGCTCTACGTGCTGTGCAGCTTATGGTGAGCACCACGTTGAGAAATGCACCAGGTTTGCGTGACCTGTACGACGCACTGTGCGAGGGCGTCTTGCACTACCGCCCGCGAACAAGACTTCCTTCAATTGAGGACGGAGTCGAAGCGGTTGTGCGTCACATGCTCGGAGAAGAATTGCCGGCCAAGGCATACCCTCTATGGTCGGTAATACAGTCCGGTGAACCAGGTGATCTGAAGGCGCCTCGCGGTTACCGGAACTTTCGCCCGGTTCCTTTATGGCCGGAACTGCGACCGGTCGAATTTTCCGAACGTCACGAAGTCGAAAGCCGTGATACCGAAGGGCCGCCAGAAGAAGGTGGCGAAGGTACCCACCGTGCCCGACGCCGCAAGTCGGAACAGGCTGAGCGCAATGATAGTTTTATCCTGCATAAGTTTGAGGCCATCCTAAGTTGGGCAGAATTCCTGAACCTCAACCGGCGGGTGGATGACGATGATCCTGACAACGCAAAGAAAGCCGCTGACGACCAGGATGAGATCGGACTAGGTCAGATTTCCAAAGCTCCGCCAACCCGGCTTAAACTGCACCTGGACCTCGCGCCAGAGGATGTCGACAGAGAACGGATCTCCGGAAAAATCACCTATCCCGAATGGGATGTGCGTACCGGTACTTATCTGGCAGATCATTGTTGTGTCCTTACAAGCGAAGCACCTTTGGGAGAGGACAGCGCTATCCAGACCCATGATCCCGCTGCAACACGGCGGATTCGCGCTGTCAAACGTCAGTTCGAAGCGTTGCGTCCAGGCCGTGTAATCACACGCGGTCACCTGGATGGAGATTCGCTCGATATGGATGCTGCAGTGCGATCCCATGTGGACCAGCTGGCTGTTGGCGAGGGCGACGAGCGTGTGTGGCTGCAGTCTCGTCCCGAGGCCCGCGATTTGGCAGTTTCAATTCTCTTGGATGTCAGCCGTTCCACCGAGAGCGGTGTTACCGGTCGTGCCGTGATCGACATCGAACGCGAGGCGCTCGATGCGATGTCCTGGGGTCTGGATGCCTGCGGGGACAGCTTCGCCATTCATGCATTTTCGTCGCTTCGGCGCGACCGGGTATATGTGCAATGCTGCAAAGATTTTGATGAACCGATGAGTTCGCTTGTGGAAAAACGCATCGGCAGCCTGCGGCCAGGATTCTATACGAGAATGGGCGCTGCAATTCGGCATGTGGCAGCAGATTTAAGCACGAGAACCAATAAGAGGCGCCTGCTCTTGGTAATTACCGATGGCAAGCCCAATGACCTTGATCACTATGAGGGCCGCCATGGAATCGAGGACACGGCGATGGCTGTGCGCGAGGCCCGGCGTATCGGGCATTCTGTTTATGGTGTGACGGTCGATCCGACTGGGAAATCATGGTTTGGGCGAATGTTCGGCAGAGGCAGTTATGCAATCATCTCCAATCCCGACAAGCTGATTTATGCCTTGCCAAGAATCTATCGCCAATTGGTGGCTGGATAATCAATAAATGAATGACCAAGCATCCCTGTCCATTCTGGATGAATTGCCAGGCGAATTGTTGATATGGGTGCTGATTGTCAGCGAGTTGCTGGTGTTTGGTGTTGGCCTTGTTGCCTTCATGGCAATTCGCCTAGACGATCCGTCGGGATTTGCGGATGCCCAGAATTATCTGCACAGGACGGCAGCCGCGGCAAATACAATTGTGTTGGTAACCAGCGGATATCTAGCGGCGCGGGCACTTTCCTTGCGTGAAGCCGGTCGACGTGCGGCTGCGCGATTGGCGCTGCTCGCCGCAGCATTGCTGGGTGTTGTTTTTCTCGTGATCAAATGGGTGGAATATGCAGACAAGGCCGCGCAGGGAATCACCTATGAAACGCATGCGTTCTTCACGTTTTACTATCTGTTGACCGCATTCCATTCAGCCCATGTCGTTGCCGGCGTCGTAATTCTCATAATGATAGCCTGGCGTGATGCACCTCAAAACATCGAGGCAGGAGCTGCCTTCTGGCATATGGTCGATCTCATCTGGATACTATTGTTTCCGGTTATCTATCTGTTGGGGTAGCAGGCATGAAGTGGGATGATATAGATCGTGCCTGGATCGGTTTAATTGCGCTAAGCGCCGGATCGACCATTGTCGCCGCCAGTTTGCAAATCGGACTGGATCATCGTCTAATTGGCGCTTTGATCTTGTTTCTCGCCTTGCTGAAAGCGCGCCTTGTCCTGGCCCACTACCTGGGTCTGTCGCAGGCTCCAAGGTGCAAATACGGCTTCAATGTCTTTTTGACACTGTTTTGCCTGTTATTGCTGACGCTTTACCTGATTCCGGGTTCTATTGCCTGAAGGCGTCTGCCAGCTCTTCCGGCAAATCAAATTCCTGAATTACCCGCTCACGGGCGGGCTGCGACATTTTCCGGGCGGTCTTTTTGACGATATTTTGCACCTTTTCTGCAGGATGTTTGGCTGCAAACGGCGCGAAATACCATTTCAAAAATGTAAAGCAAATCACGTCTTCAAGTGCCTGCACGTCTAATTCGCGTTTGATCCCTTGCTTTCTCAACATCCGCCCAACCTTTTCAATCGCCTCATCACCATAAGCAGCCTCGCGCATGATCTGGGCTATGCGCATTGCATGATGTTCAGCAAGATCTCTACGCCAGTTCAGATAACCGACACGTCCTTCGGGATATTCCGAACGCTTTATTATCCACCGTTCAATATGTTGACCGCGAGCCGCAATCCTCAGCATTTCGTCAGCATCAGGAAATAAACGATCGCACTCGGTGCTCATACGCTGTCCGTAAAGCAGTGCTTCGGGCTGGCCTTCGTCCATACGCGGATCGGCTGAATTAGCCAAATCGATCGCCGCCAGAGCCTGGTTCAGCCTATCGGTTGTCATCATAATTGTCGCTGTTGTGGACTTTGTTCAAGATAACTTCGCAATGTCTCGACATTGTCGATGCTGGCGTGGTTTTTGTCAATTCTGACTCCTACCTTCTTGAGGCGGGAAAACGCCCGAGAAAGACTTTCCGGTTTTATTCCCAACCTGCCTGCAATCAGGATTTTGTCATAAGGCATTGTGACCTTGCACGGACCTGTCTCGCAATCGCAAAGGTTCAACAGGAATTCCGCAACCCGTTGACCGCCGGTACGCGATTTTAACTGCTCCAGTTGGGATACCAGAGAGTGGAGATGATGGAATGTGGAGGCCAGGATGGATAATCCGACTTCGGCATCCTCCTTTATCAGGTTAACCAACACGCTCGCAGAGATATGCATTACCTCGCTGGCTGAAACCGCTTGCGCGGAAACCGGGTATTTCAGGTTCTGCAGGGCGACCGCTTCACCAAAGCTGTCACCGCGTGTAAAGACGCTCACGACTGCTTCTTTGCCGTCTGTCGTCACGCGATAGAGCTTTACCCAACCATCCAGAACAATGTGGATTGCAGTTGCTTCTTCATCTTGCAGGAACAGCGTTTCGTCGCGGTCGTAGTGGCGCCAACTAGCCTTGGTCAACAGCATTTCTACATGCCGCTCAGGCAGCAGCCGCATCAACGTACAGTTGCGGGCTATGTTTTTTTGAAGTTCATTTGGCACTCAGTCGTTCCGTTTGTCTGGCATCCAGGCATCTTCATCTTGTTTGCAGGAAGCAAATTACCGTGCCAGACCGCTTCAGAAACTAATGGGTTTTAATGGGGGCGTCCACAGCCGATTTTCTGCCTCGTACTTGACCAACGTCATGGATTGGCAGGCATTCCATTGCTTGACTGTCGCGGACATCTATTCTGCCGGAGGAATTTGCATGGATTATCAAGGTTATTTCGCAAAACGTTTGAATGATCTGCATGACGAAGGCCGCTATCGTGTCTTTGCCGATCTTCAACGACGGCGCGGTGCGTTTCCCAAGGCATATCACAATAAACAAGGAACCAGGCAGGACGTTACGATTTGGTGTTCCAACGACTACCTGGGGATGGGTCAACATCCAGAAGTCATTGCTGCGATGCAGGATACGATTGAACGTTGCGGCGCGGGAGCCGGCGGTACCCGCAATATTTCGGGTACCACGCATGATCACGTATTGCTGGAAAACGAGTTAGCCGATTTGCACAACAAGGAGGCAGCGCTGCTTTTCACCTCCGGTTATGTATCAAACTGGGCAACGCTGGGTACATTGGCATCCGAAATTCCTGGTTGCATTGTGTATTCCGACGCCATGAATCATGCATCCATGATCGAGGGCATTCGGCATTCCAGGGCAACCAAGGTTATCTGGAAACACAATGACCTGGAGGATCTGGAAGCAAAACTGGCTCAATCGGCACCGGAGGCACCAAAAATAATCGCATTTGAATCAGTTTATTCAATGGATGGGGATATCGCCCCAATCGCCCGGATTTGCGATTTAGCCGATAGATACAACGCAATGACCTATTTGGACGAAGTACACGCTGTTGGGCTTTATGGTTCACGTGGCGGCGGAATCGCCGAGCAGGAAGGTCTGATGGACCGTTTGACCGTGATTGAGGGCACGCTTGGCAAGGCATTCGGCGTTGTTGGCGGCTATATCGCATCCACCACAGAGCTTTGCGATTTCGTTCGTAGTTTCGCAAGCGGCTTCATATTTACGACTGCGCTCCCGCCTTCGGTGGCTGCTGGCGCACGGGCATCTGTCCAGTATCTGAAACAGTCACAAACAGAACGCGATATCCAAAAGGAACGTGTGAAAAGGGTGCGTAATGGCCTGGACAGGCTCGGGATAAGGCATTTATCCAATCCGAGTCACATAATACCGGTCATGGTTGGTGATCCCGTGAAGTGCAAGTTCATTTCCGATACCTTGCTGCAGGATTATGGAATTTACATCCAGCCGATCAACTATCCTACTGTACCAAAAGGCACTGAGCGACTTCGGATTACACCGTCACCCGTACATACGGATGCTGACATAGATCATCTCATTGAATCGCTTGGCGAACTTTGGACCGAATGCCAGATTGCCCGGACCAGTAATAGTAGGGAAGGGCCGGTTGCAGCTTAACTGCTTATCGGTTTTTTGATCTGCATCCGGCGTCAGCGGTCGAATGGATAGAAATTTGTCGACTGCAGTGTGATTCGGTCTTGGTTGACCATTCATGATCGTATGGCAGGCAAGACGGCAGAAAGATTTCCTTGTCTGCACAACAACCTTCCGGGTTTTTCCTTGCCAAGTCCACACAATCCAGTCGGAAACATAATGGAGATGTAGAGTCTAGGTCGCCAGGCTTTGTGCGGTCTCGCTTGCTGAGCAAACACGATTAACATGCCTGACCAGGATATCTTTGAACTGCTCGGTGATCTGATTGGATTTTGCCTGCCGGGGAAAAAGAAGACCAAAGGTCATCCATTTTTCCGGCTTGATTGGCACTTTCGTTACCTCATCACCAAACGGCGCGGTCACCATCTCATCGGCGATCGTGATCCCGCCACCCTCTGCAACAAGGGCGCAGGCAAGCTGCGAGGACGATACTTCGTGGGTTTGCAAGGGTGTTACGCCTGCAGAATTGAAGGTGTCATCCAGCTGGTCTCGCAGAAGTAAACCGTGCATCAGCCGAAACACGGTGTCATTTACAAGTTGGTCCGCTGTTACTTCGCTCTTATTCGCCAGCGGATGCTTCTTCGGTAAAATGGCCAAAGCGCGCACCCTTACCAGCGGCTCCGTCCGGATATCGGGGTGGCGAACCGGCAATGCCCCGATGCCAATGTCATATTCGCGTCCAGCAAGCCACTTTCCCGCCTCGCGTCTTGCCCTTACATCAAGGCTGACATTTACTTTCGGATTTTCAATTACAAACTGCGCGACGGCGGGCGCGGTCAGGAACTGGGCAATCCTTGGCATCGTGACAATTCTCAGACTTGCAGTCCTGCCTGCTCTTATTTCACCGGCAATCCTCGGGACCTCATCAAGATTGTCGAGAATACGTCCTGCTTCCCGATAGAACGCAATGCCTTCGGCCGTTGGCGTCAGGCTGCGCCGGCTGCGATCAAACAGCTGCAAATGCAATTCTGCTTCCAGGCTGCTTATCAATCGGCTTATGGCAGGCTGGCTTAAATGCATTACCTCTGATGCTGCCGCGATTGAACCTTCTGAAAAAGCATTTCGGAAAGCGCGAAGCGCCTTTATATTCATATGTACAACCCTTGCAAGATTTGCAGCATTACATTCGATATTTGCAAATTTGACAAGATTTATATCTGCTAATCCTGCTCCGTCTTTTATTCGGAGGATCACATATGAAACGCAGATTTTTTATCGGAGCGGCGGTTGCAGCGGCTGCCCTCATCACAACGGCAAACAGCTTTGCCGCGGATTGGCCCAAACGCCCAATTAATCTTGTCGTGCCCTACAAGGCAGGGGGCGGGACTGATGCTTATGCGCGTGCAATCTCTGCAGCTGCAGAAGGTGTACTTGATGTTCCCGTCGTCGTGGTCAATAAGCCCGGATCGGGTGGCCTCAATGGCGCCAATGCGGTCGTGGGTGCCCGTCCTGACGGCTATACGATGATGATGACATCCGGCGGTTCATTCCTGTTATCAACGATGACCCGCGAGACAAAGATCGACCCGCTGGAAAGCTTTGATTTCGTGGCACAGGTAGGACAGCTTCGTACCGCCCTTATGGTTCCGGTCAACAGCCCGTTCAAGACCGCTCAGGATGTAATTGAGGCAGCGAAGGCAGATCCGGGCTCCTTGCGATGGGCGCATTCCGGCCGGGGTGGATTTCACCATGTTGGCGGGCTCGGATTCTTGTCCATGAATGACATCAAGGCACAAGATGTACCGTTCAAGGGTGGCGGACCAACCCGCGCGGCATTAATCGGTGAACAAGCGGATTTCGGCTTTCTCGGCGT
Source organism: Salaquimonas sp. (assembly GCA_028289365.1). Taxonomy (GTDB): domain Bacteria; phylum Pseudomonadota; class Alphaproteobacteria; order Rhizobiales; family Rhizobiaceae; genus BOKV01. Next base: position 7,167 of record JANQQM010000080.1, read on the forward strand.
ACAACAGTTGCGTGGTTTCGAAGAGCAAATCCGGGCGCTCGCCGTAAATAGCGAGGACAGGGACACCATAATGTCCGACGTTCCGTCTTTCGGCGAACTTGGCGTACCGTTTGCGGCGGTTTCGTCACCGGTCATCGTCTTTGCGCCGAAAGGAACACCGGCAGAAGTTACCAGTGCGATGGAAGCGGCCTTGTCCGAAATTGTAGCAAAACCGGAATTCGCCGAACTTCTTGCCGAGCGGGGTACCGGTCCGGTCTATGCAAGTGGCGCTGATGCCAAGGCAGGGCTTGCAGCAATGAAATCGGACGCCGAGCCACTCGTCAAAGACCTTACAAACTAATCAGGGACGCAATAGGGGCCGGACAGCTACCGGCCCCGCATTGCGCAAAGGAGGACGACATGCGGGACGTCATCGAAGGAATTGTGCTTGCCTTGTTTTCTTTGATTGCGATCTGGGGTGCATGGCAGGTGCCGGGCGCCAGTCCCGGCGATACTTGGGCAGGTATCGTTCCATTTGCTGCGTCAGTCGCATTGCTTGTACTTTCCAGCTTGCTAATAGTTGGCGGATTGCGCATGGCCGATCATGGTTCGGCAGAGATTAAAAATGGTTCTCCCGGCACCCTGGATATCCTGATCCTGTTTGCGATAGCCCTGCTTTACCAGCAGTCATTCCGCTGGTTCGGGTATTTGCTTCCGACAGCAATTGTCGCCCCGGCCGTATTCTACCTGTTCGGTGTCCGAAATTGGATCGGGCTGGCGGCGTCAATCGTTCTCTGCCCCCTGATCTTCTATCTCATCTTCTTCCAGCTCCTGGGCGTCTTCCCGCCTTACGGTGAAGTGTTCGATCTTATGGACTGGATTCGGAGTTAAATTCCCATGGAAATATTTCCCGCTTTATTGACGGTCATAACCGATCCAACGCTCATCCTTGCAATTATTCTGGCAGCAATTGTCGGGATGGTTGTCGGCGCCACGCCCGGACTCACCGCCTCGGCAGCAATTGCGATGCTCCTGCCGGTGACCTTCTACATGTCTCCGATCTTTGCCCTCGCATTCCTCTATGTGATCGGAAAATCGGGTCGGTATGGCGGCTCGGTCGCGGCAATCCTGTTCAACACGCCAGGCACTGCTGCCAGCGCTGCAACCCAGATTGACGGTTATCCGCTGGCAAGGGCGGGGAAGGCCGGAAAAGCCATGAAGGTCGCTACCATATCTTCGGTTATCGGCGATCTGATGGGCGATGTAATGCTGGTGATCGGATTTGGATTTATTGCGGTGATTGCTCTGAAACTGGGCCCGCCGGAAACCTTCGCGATCTATTTCGCTGCCTTCGTCGTGATCGGCTCCGTAATCGGCAAGTCGATCATCAAGGGACTGATCTCGGCACTGCTTGGAATAATAGTCGCCATGGTCGGACTTGATCCGATCTCAAGCGAAGAACGATATACATTTGGCTCATTCGACCTATCCAACGGGATTGGCCTTGTACCGCTGATGATCGGCGTATTCGTGCTCGGAGAGGTATTTGCCCAACTTGAGGCCCGCAAGAAAGCCAAGGGAGAGATCAAGGAAAATCCCAATGACCCAAATGGGTACTCGTTGAGCTTTGACGAATATCGCCCCTGCATTCCCCACGCGATACGAGGTGGATTTATTGGGGCGGGGATTGGCGTATTGCCCGGTCTGGGCTCTGCAATTGCAGCGTTTATTTCTTATGGTGAAGGCAAGAGAAGAGCAAAAAACCCCGAACAATGGGGCAAAGGCGCACTGGAGGGTATTGCAGCGCCAGAGGCGGCCAACAATGCAGTCTCAGGCCCGTCCATGGCTCCGCTACTGGCACTGGGTATACCGGGTTCGACAATTGGCGCGATTTTGCTGGGAGTATTCCTTATCCATGGGATACAGGTTGGTCCCACCCTGTTCCTGACAGATAAGGAACTGGTCTATCAACTGTTTGCCTGCGGCATGCTTGGTATCATCGCCTACGGCTTGATCGGCTATTTTGGGGCAAGCCAAATGGCGCGCCTGATCCTCAGGGTGCCCAGCTCCGTTTTGTACCCGTTGATCTTCATGACGGCTTTTGTCGCGGCCTATTCCGCTCGCGGTTCGGTCTTTGATGTGACCGTGATGGTCGCAGCCGGCTTTGTTGGCTGGTTGATGAGAAAGTATGATTTCAATGTTGCAGCATTCGTAATTTCATTTGTCCTGGCAAAGGGCGCTGAGGAAACGTTCCGCCAATCGCTTTTGATGTCTGACGGTGGCGCGATGATTTTTATCGAGCGACCAATCGCAGCGGCATTCCTCTTCATAGGGATTGCGGCAATGGGATTCCGCATTCGGCAGATAATGAAGGAACAGCGGATTGTAAAAGGAGCACTCGGTGATGCTTGATTTTCGCATATACCAGGACTGCTTTTCGACCCCGGAGATGCGAGACATCTGGTCAGAACAAGCCACCATATCTGCATGGTTGGATGTGGAGCAGGCGCTCGCACGATGCCAGGCGGATGTGGGCGTCATATCAAAGGCAGCTGCCAGCGCAATTGAGGCTATCCGGCTGGACGACATTGATCACCGGGAACTGATAGCCGAAATGGCCCTGGTGGGACGACCGATTGTAGGGTTGGTCAAACAACTTCGTTTGCTGGTGGGAGTCCATGGCGGCGAAGTCCATTTCAACAGCACGACCCAAGACATCATGGATACCGCAATGGTCCTGCAGATCAAGCAGGGTCTGGAGCTAATATCTGCCTCATGTGAAGCGCTTGTTCGCAGGTTTGATGAACTTGCGGAGGAAAATACCGGAACAATCATGATCGGACGTACCAATGGGCAGCATGCAGTCCCCATGTTATTGGCAACCAAATTTGGTGTCTGGCAATCGGAATTGTCCCGCAGGCTTGAAGCTGTTGAGCAGGCTCAAAGTCGCGGCCTGAATGTGCAGCTTGGTGGGCCTGTCGGTGACCTCAGGGGCTATGAGAAATCTCGAGGAATGCGGGTCAAAGCCGCCATGGCCGAAAAATTTGGCATTGGGATTGTCGAACCTCATTGGCAAAACGCCAGGGACGGTATTGCCGACATCATTTCTTCTCTTGGCGCACTATGCGCTTCGCTTTGCAAGATTGCGCGCAACGTAAATCTGCTCTCTTCCTCGGATATTGCCGAATTCTCCGAAGTCCATGTGGCAGGCAAAGGCGCGTCCTCGGCAATGCATCACAAGAGAAACCAGCGCGGTTCGGAATTCATGGAGGCTGTGGCCCGCCTGGGTAGGCAAAGGGCTGAGCAGGTTGGAGAGATGACCCTGCATGAACACGAAAGGTCCGGTGGTGCCTGGATCGGCGAATGGGTGGTTGTTCCTGAGGTTTTTCTTCTGACCTCCGGAGCAGTGAAATGGGCCAATCTGCTTTTTGACAATATCGGTATCAATACTGAGAAAATGGCTGAACGCTGTAAAATCGAGCAATTTGCCTGAACCACCGTCGTGAGGTTACTAATGGACAATCTTGAACCGATTGGGATGTGAATAAATTGCCGGATCAGGTAGTCAGCAGATGCCCGCACCGACGGGCGAAGATTGCCGAACATGAAGCGTTGTGACCAAAATCTCCGAGCCTTTGCCAAGCATAATTCGTGTTGAAGCGATCAGTTACTAGGTCGAGAACATGCAAAAAGTGTTCGATCCTTCGCCAGGGCTTTTTATTCTTTGCTGATCAGCTTTTGTTGTAAGGAGGAATTCAAATGCCACTTGCAAAGTACGCACATAGATTTTTCAAATTTTCAGCCTTCGTAATTGCAGCCTTTTTGATATTCCTATCGCATCACGCTTATGCCCAGATAGATGCAGACTTCAGTCGTTATTGTCGTGAAAACTTTCCTGGCAGCCAATATGAAAAGACAGAAGTAAGTTCGGGTATTCAACACAATTGTAACAACCAGGGAACGCGCCTGGGCATCGACCTTTCGGAGGCCTGCCGCCTGACAACCGGTAGCGATGATTTTCGTGAGCTTGGAGCCAGGGTGATTTGTTCCGAAACTGCCCAAGACAACGAGGCAAACAACGGCGAAGATTCAGGTCCGGTTGACATCTCAAGTTATTGTCGTGAAAATTTCCCGAACTCGATTCCTGAAGAAAAACCGGAACCAACCGGCATCAGGCACTATTGTCGTCAACCCGGCGCAACCGGAGGCTTTGCGCTGCAGGCGGTTGATTACCGGCTAGCTTGTATGCAGCAAAAAAATACGCCGAACTACATACAGGCTGGACGACAAATCCTTTGTGCCGGTGCGGGTATTGCCGGGCGGCCCAATAACGGTGATGCAGGTGGCGGCGGTGGTCCCGGCAGCGGTTTCCCTCCATTAAAACCTGAGGACATCGTCGATGCGGAGGGCAATGGAGAGATTTTCGGTCAGAACGTCAAATATGCGAATCTGCAAGAATGTGGAAATGGTGATCCGGAATACTCAATGCGACTTCCGTTTGGTTCCATGAAACGGGGCTTGGGTGAACAGACATTCGATTTCATGGGATTGACAATGGCATGTCCCGGTCTCACCGGGGGCAAAACAGTAGATTTCCAGGAGGCATGCAATACGTTTAGTGGCGCGGCTCCTCCCATGACCGCACGCTTGCTTCCCTGGGGTGTTCCGACCTGCTGGCCAGACAACCGAAAGTGGGGGCCGCCGAAACTTGGTGAGGCAGGTTGGGGCATAAATTCCGCACCGCTGACAGGCGTTTGCTACGAGGCATATTTCGGACGACCACCAAGCCGTGATGAGCAACTGAAGATCGCCACGCTACTGAAATATATGGCTCAGTCGCTCAAAGTTGAGTGTTTTTACATGAACCGGGAAGCATTGATGAAAATCAGTCAGGGCGGCTGAACGTGATCTGATTAATGGAAACTATCTTATTCCCGTTCGTTCGTGAGCTTTTCAAACACAGTGTATATCACCAGTCAGTCGACCGGATCGAGCAACTATTTTTCAGCCGGCAAAATCGAACTCAACGGGTTGCCAGTTACCCGTTCCCAATTCACGAAAATGGATAATGGAACTTCCCTCTTCCTCTTCGGTACCGTCACAGGTTATCACCAGGGTCCGCACTTCCGGGTCGTCCTTCAATTCTTCGATCAACAATGGATGTTTGCTGCAATGTTCGACCCGGGACATGGCCGCAGCGATAGCGCCGATAGAAAAGGAGGAATGCATGTATTCGGACCAATCGATGTCATCGGCGAATGCCCGATTTGAACCTGAAACCAATAGCGCGCAGCCAACCAAAGTACCCAACACTATCGCAATGAATTTAGTTTGCTTCATTTCCAATTCCTCCCGATCTTGATTGATTTAATTTGCTTCTGAATGAGGGGCAAAGCCTACTCGAATTCGAGCATGTTTTCCTACTGAAATTTCAAAGCAACCAGCCGATAAGTGAAATATCCATATCGAATGAAATCGAAGCTTGGCACAAAAGGTCGGGCTTTCGCCTGAGGTTAGTTGCTCTAATTCCGTAGTTGATTTTCGACTTCTTGAAAACTGGTAGACGACGGATGAGCCTTTGGGGGAGGGGGTGCAACCCTTCGAGGCTTTCAATCTTATTACCGAAGGTGGTCCCATCCTGAATTTTTCCGAGAAAAGTAGTTTTTAGGCGATACCACCGACTTTGCGCCACTACAGCAAGCCGCCATCGTTGCTGATACGACCATGCGCCGTTTCGGTGGATCAGAAGATGTAGCCGCAACTACAGTAATGCTGGTATCTGATGAAACGACTTACATGTCAGGAGCGGAATACACAGTTGACGGTGGAGTTCTCGCTGTCTCGACCGCAATTTCTGGCGATCGAGAGCATCTGGGTTTTGGTATTCGCATCGTGCCCAGGAAAGAACCTCAAACGATGTCGGCGGTTATTTTGTTGTGGTAACCAATGCCGCGCCTATTCCAATAAACATGCCGCCAGTAATTCGATTGAACCATTTTCCGTTCCGAACAAGCAATGGTTTGATACGTTGAGCAAATCCCGCCAGGAAAAGCTCATATACTATCTCGACAACCACAAAAGTTCCGCCAAACACCATCAATTGCAAGATGAAGGAAGTATGCGGAACCATAAATTGTGGCAGAAACGCCGCAAAGAACAGCAGACCTTTCGGATTTGAAACTGCTACAAGAAACCCTTCACAAAACAATTTGAATGGATTGGCTCCTGCAGCACCTGATGCCTTTCCGGGCTCATGCACGGCCATTAACGGAGAATTCCAAACACGCAATCCCAGGTAAATCAGGTAGGCCGCGCCAATCCATTTGGCGATGACGAATGCACGCTCGGAAGCAGCTAGCAGAGCTCCAAAACCAGCCAAGGAAATCGCTATGAGCAGCAAGAAACCGAAAGCACCGCCAAGCACGGTAAAGATCGTGGGCCGAAACCCATAACGAACCCCATGCGTAATCGAGAGCAATCCGTTTGGTCCCGGCGTCAGCGAAAGACCAATCGCCGCAAAGGTGTAAATCAGCCAAAGTTCAATTGTCATTTTTGCCTACTGGAATTTTGTCAGGAACCGATGCTTTTCAAGACAAACTAGAGGACAAAAAATGAGAATTCCAGCGTTTCCGCCAAAATCTGGAAGCGCTCGGTTTGGAGGCATCTCGGTAAAAATCATATGCGCAAATTGAACCGATCATACAAGGACCATCAAGTCGTGGCAGCCTGATCATTGACGCCGACAGTCGCAGCGGTGATTTTTCCTGCGCGCTAGAACCTCACAAGCCATCATCAGACAGTTGCATTAGATTGCTAGAACGCCAAGGCGTCCACTGCTTCGGCGGCTTCTTCGGCCGTCCATTGGCGGACAGGCGTTGGTGCGGCAACTCCGGTGAGGGGCAGGAACGTGCCTTCACCCGCTTCATCAAGCAAGACTGATCCACCAGGCGAGATCACTTCGATTGCGCCTTCGTTGATCTGGAATCCGTAATGTGGCTGGCCGACTGGCATTCCAACGGTCAGTTCACCACCAAGGAACTCGGTGCCACGAAGGCCGATGGTCGCAACTGGCGTCGAGAAGGCGACGTCGAGTGGTGATTCGTTTCCAATTTGGCCGGAGATGAACCTGAATACCCCAACCAATATTTCCAATGCCTGGCTAGAATCTCCGGTTGGTTCATAGACGAACTGGTTGATTGTAATGCGCGCATTCTCACCCAGGGTCAGTTTCGACTCATCGTCAAACTGGATCAGGAGCCGAGCACCCGGACCTGTACGGATCTCGTCACCAACATAGACCTGACTGCCTTGCGCCAGATCGCTGGTGGCATTGACCGTGCTGCGGCTGGCCGCGCCCTTTTGGCGTTCGACCTGACCGGCAGCCTGTTGGGCCCATGCTGGCAGGTTAAAAATCATGCCAGCGAAAAACAGCACTACGAAGATTCCGAAATTATTTCTCATGTGCGACATTTCTATTGGTCCACGATTGCTGAATATCTTGCACTGGCGGCGGTGAAAACTCAATAAGTCAGCGTGTACCGGGCCAAATTGCACTCACTTGCTGTTCCGAAACGAACGTATGAGAAAATCCGTAAAGGCGCGCGCCGATGGTTTTGCATCTCTTCCTCCAGCCAATAGAGCGTTTACCTCAACAGTGCCAATTTCCCAGTCTGGCAGGAGTTGGACGAGCCGTCCGCTTTCGATCTCCGACTTACAGCCCCAATAGCTTGTCGTGATTATTCCCAAACCGGCTAGAGCCGCCGCCGTTGCCGCCTCATTGACATTGACCGTCACCTGACCTTCAACGCGGACAGACAGTTGTTTTCCTTTTTTTGTGAATTTCCAGCCGGCTGTTCCCATGCCGGCTGGTCCCACCACGACCTGATGACCGGCTAGGTCTGCAGGCGATTTCGGAGTGCCGGCTTTTTCCAGATATGCCGGGGAGGCAATGACCATGCGTCGGGTTTCGCCAATCTTGCGGGCGACCAGGGTGGAATCGGCCAGTTCCCCGAACCGAATTGCGACATCAATTGCCTGATCGATCAGATCTTGCATGGAATCTGTAAGTACAAAATCAATCTGCAGTTCCGGATGTTCTTTCACGAAATCCGGGATGCGGGGAATGACTTCACGCACCGCAAAGCTGGTGGCGCAGCCAACTCTTAGGCGTCCTTTCAGCTTCCCGTCGCCGCGGGCCACGTGATTGGCCTCATCAAGAGATGCCAGGATCGGTTCTATCCGATCAAGGTAGTCGGCTCCGGCTTCGGTCAGCTTTACGGCGTGCGTGCTCCTGACGAACAAGGCGGCGCCAAGATCCTTCTCAAGTTTCGAAATTATTCTCGATACCGAAGGCTGAGACAAACCAACTTCCCTGCCGGCAGCTGTAAAGCTTTCCGTTCGGGCAACACGGCAAAAAAGGCGCAAGGCAGCAACACTATCGCTCATTTGAATTATGAATAGCTGTTAGTCGTTTCACGATCCTACCAATCAAATCATGAATGAACAATATTGCCTCATAGGTGGGAGGAGAAAATCCGGCGTCACCTAAAGCAACCAGAAAACTCGGAGAATTGTGATGTTTGATGATGGATATGATGATTTGTGCCAGACGATCGTTTCGCTGTTCGAGACCGATCCCTCCAACAAGAAACTGGACGCCGATACCTATTGCGGCTGTGTCGATCATCTCGACAAGTCTGCAGCTGGTCAAGCATCCGCCAAGTCAGATTCAGTTGATGTAGTGCGCGCATAATCAATCGTCGTTGGCGGCGGTGATTTTGCTACGCGATGGCAGGCTGCAGGAAGGAGATCAAAATGTCCAAAATGATGATCGGCAGACGAAAACTCATCGGCTCCGCGATTGCTGGAGCGACCTTATTGGCAGTGCCGCGAGCTTTCGCTGCCACAGAATTTGTGATCGGCGAAACACCCGTTATCGCACTTTCTGACGGGTATTTTGATATGCCCGCAGACATGTTTCTCGGGACACCGCAATCCTTGCGCGATCAGATTGGCGATCCGGCACAAATCGCGGCAAATACCTATGCATATCGGAGCGGTGACCGAACCTTTCTGTTTGATGCGGGTGCCGGCAAAAGCGACTTCATCACGCAGGCATTTTCAACAGTCGGCAGATTGCCTGAAGATCTTGAAACGGTCGGGATCGCCGCGGATGACGTAACCGATATTGTAATCACGCACATGCATCCGGATCATGTAGGCGGCTTGGCTGTAAATGGTCAGATGGCATTTCCCAATGCTCGCATCCACATTGCGGAAGCTGAGTGGAACTTCTGGAATGCGGATGGTATTGCGACTTCGGCACCAGACGCTCTGAAGCCAATGGTTGGGTTCGCACAAGAGATTTCAAAAGTTATCAAAAGCAATATCTCTCTGCATGGCGGATCAGACAATTTGGGCGCCGGTGTCAACGTTATTCCTGCGCCCGGGCATACGCCTGGACACTCCGCGATCATCCTGGATGGAGGGCGCGAGCAGCTAATTTTAGTCGGAGACCTGACTGTGCATGAGGGTGTGCATTTTGCAAATCCAGAATACGGATGGGCATTGGATGTCGACGGCGAGATGGCCGTGAAATCCCGCAAATCGATCCTCGACATGATTGCTACGGACGGACTCCTGATGGGCGCAGCCCACATTTCTAAGCCGGGATTGGGTCGCGTTTTGCGAGCGGGAAACGGCTTTCGCTTCGAGGCTGTATAAACCGCTCCAACAATGAAAGACTAACCAATGCCTTACTTTGATACGCACATAATTGAAACGGCTCCGGCAGCTTCAAGGCCCATAATGAAAGCGACCAAAGAGAAAGTCGGGTTCGTACCTAATCTCATGGCAACCATGGCGGAGTCGCCGGTATTGGTGGAAAGCTATCTGACGCTCATGGGACTTTTTGACAAAACCGACCTCAGCGAGACTGAGCGCCAGATCATTCTGATGACAAACAATCGTTTGAATGGCTGCACCTATTGCATGGCCGCACATACGGCGGTGTCCAAGATGTCAGGTGTCGATGAGGCTGTAATAAGAGCGTTGCGAACCGGATCTCCGATCGACGATCCCAAGCTTGAGGCCTTGCGTGTTTTCGCGGCGATAATTCATGAGACACGAGGGCATCCTACGGAAGAACAGATCGAAGCGTTTCTCGCGGCGGAATACACCAAGCAAACGGTTCTTGAGGTGATTGTCGGTACCAGCCTCAAGGTGCTCTCCAATTACACCACCCCAATTACCACGCCCTCACTCGACAAACCGTTTATACAGTTCGCCTGGGACTCCAAGATGGCTTCGGCGACATAATCATTGCCCGCCAGCAGGTGCTTGCGCCTCGAAACCGATACCAATTGAGCGGACCCGGAAATTGCCGGGTCCGTTTTCCACTTCTTACATTACTGCAGTCTGTCTTGTGTCATTTGTAATTTGAATAACCATTACGCGTTATCAGCTTCTACCATCTGGAACATGAATAATAAATATTAAGGTCAGGCAGCAGGATATTGCTCCTGTTTACCCGGCGCCGGGATCTTCGTGGAACCAAATGTCGGGCCTGCCAGTCAACCGAAATCCATAATCCGTGAAGTGGAAAACAAATATGTCTCTTCAAGAAAAACTCGACGCATTCAAAGTCCAGTTCAAGGCTCAAGCACCGGAAGCGGCGATCGAAGCCTTTGAACGTTCAACGCAGGAATTGATCGACAGCGGCCAGGCCGACAATGCCATTAAAGCTGGAGACAAGGTCCCCGAATTCGTTCTGACAGATCCCGAGCGTAATGAAGTAGCGTTGGGCGACCTGCTGGCCAAAGGGCCCGTTGTCATATCCTTTTACCGTGGCGCCTGGTGCCCCTATTGCAATATTGAACTGCAAGCTCTGGAAGCAGTTTCCGACGAAATCAGTGCCCGCGGCGCGACGCTGATCGCGATCTCCATGCAGGGCGCTGCCGATAGCCGCAAGTCCCAGAGGGACAACAATCTGAGCTTCCCGATCCTTACCGACCAGGGCGGCGAGTTGTCAGAGAAGTTTGGATTGCGCTGGACCCTGCAGCCCTACGTCAAGGAGTTTTTCAAGATGTTCAAGGTCGAACTGCCGGTCATCCATGGTGACGGTCAATGGAACCTGCCAATGCCTGCCCGCTACGTCATCGATACCGATGGCACGGTTGCATATGCCGAGGTAAATCCCGATTACACCCGCCGCCCGGAACCAACAGATCTGTTCCCCGTGCTGGACAAACTCAACGCAAGCGCAGCCGCATAGATATTTGCTGCAAACGATGCACCCCGGAATTACCGGTCTTCGGTGTTCCGGGGAGCAATTGCCAAACACATCAAGTTTCACTGCCGACGAATAGGCCGCCTGTGCAGCATTTTACGGTCTGCATCCTGACGCACGCGCCAACTTGAGGCGAACATTCGGCTATTGAAAGGAAGAGAAAATGAAGAACAAAGTTATCTTGCCCTTGATCATGCTCAATATGATCGGCGGCATCGCATCTGGCTTCATGATTTGGTGGTCGGGTGGAAATCCGATGTGGATCGGTTCCATGATGGCAATGCTGCCATTGCCATTCTTTCTGATCATCATGACGAATGCTTTTGGCATCACGCGTACGACAACGCGCCTGCCGCTGGTCCAGCTGATCAGCCTCGCGGGCCTTGCACTAACGGTCTATACGCTGTTTTCAACCGTCCAGGGTCCCGAAACGATTTCACAATACGCAGCTTTGATACTTTCGATAATCGGGGCGGTCTTTGTTCAATGGTATGTTTGGTCCTATTCCAATTATGGCCGCAAGAAGAGCAGCGCAATCGTTAAGGGGCGTCCGCTCCCCGACCTGCCATTCTGGAGACTGAACGGCGAGGAAATCAGATCTTCATCCTTTGGCGGTTCGAAGACACTCCTGGTGTTTTTCCGTGCGAATTGGTGTCCATTCTGCATGGGACAGCTCAAGGAGGTGTTGGCGAAGGCAGAGCAGCTGAAAGCAGACGGCGTCCAGGTCAAATTCATCTCGAACCAGAGCGTGAAACATTCGGAAGAATTGGCAGAAAAACTGAACCTGCCATCCCACTACGAAATACTTCAGGACAACAATCTTCGCGCGGCCCGAGTCCTGGGAATTGAAGATCTGGGCGGCACACCTGCCGGTATGTCCGCTTTTCCCAAGGATACGGTAATGGCGACCGTTATCGCGCTTGACGACAAGGGTAATGTCCTGTTCGGCGACGAGACAGACAATTACCGTGTCCGTCCGCACCCCGACACTTTTATCCACGTTTTCGAAAATCCAGGTCTGTCTGGACCAGGGCATCTGAAAGCCGTCGCTGGATGAATCGGATTAAGCACCGCGTCTTGTATTTGCGGCGCTACCACAACCATTAGAATATGAAAGGAAAAGAAAGTGACTTATGATCTCACTGGCAAAACGGCCCTTGTAACCGGCGGCGCACGCGGAATCGGAGCAGCTATCGTTGAACGACTTGCGGCTGAAGGCGTCAAAACAGCATTCACTTATGTGAGCAATCAGGCGGCGGCAGACGAACTTGCTGACCGTTTGGGTGAGAACGTCATCGCGATAAAGGCCGATGCTTCTGATCCTGACCAAACAAAGACTGCCGTAGAGAAAGTGGTCGAGGCCTTTGGTCATATCGACATCCTGGTACACAATGCCGGCGTGTTCCGCCCTGGACCGATTACCGAAACAGACTTGGAATCGTTTCGTCAGCAGGTCGCGATCAATGTAGATGGCGTGTATGCCGGCACCCACGCGGCTGTACCTCACATCCCCGACGGCGGACGGATAATCGTCATCTCATCAGTGAATGCCAAACGAATGCCATTTGAGGGTCTTGCCGCCTACGGTGCAACCAAAGCGGCCGTGACTGCCCTAGTAAAGGGATGGGCACGCGAACTTGGTTCTCGAAAAATACTGGTCAATGCGATCCAACTAGGACCGGTCGACACCGACCTCAATCCGGCGACCGGGCCATTCTTTGAACCTGTTTCAGGCCTGACTGCCTTGAAGCGCTATGGAAAACCTACCGAGATTGCAAACATGGCGGCATTCCTCGCAAGTGATGAGGCTAGCTTCATCACGGGCGCTGCCGTCGACGTTGACGGTGGTATGGCGCTTTAGTGCATGCAATGATTGGCAAATTTTCTGAAGGGGCCTGACCGGCCTCTTCAAAATTGCTATGGTGCATGTGTGCGAGTTCATTTGGGACCTGAGCAAGTCTTCATTGCCGTATTGGCGCTTGGCAAGAACTGGCGCAAGACAGACACCCCATTTGATTGAGCGCAGCTTCGATCTTCACCCCAAGAGCGGACGGTCATGCTGCTAACCGGCATTCATGGACAGTCCAGAATTCGTCTGACAAAGCCTTTTACTCAGCGCGGCCTGAGGAATCTCAGCTGTGTCAGACCGACGCCCAACAAGATGATTGTCGCACCGATGTAAGTGCTGAGCTGCAGGGTTTCGTCCAGCAGAATGACGCCCAGCAGAACTGCCCATAGCGGCACAATGTAGGCCACGAGGCTCATGAAGATTGGCCCTGCAGACCGGATCAGCACAACCCGCAAGAGGAACGCCAGGCCGGTGGGGAATATCCCGGCATATAGCAGCGCCCAAGTCGCCTGCGTGTTGGTGATCTCAGGCAGTCCCTCCACCAGGAGCGCGAGCGGAATTAGTACAAGTGCTCCGGCTACCAACATTCCCGCGGTGAACACCATTGGCGGGATGGGTGGCGCACGCCGAATCAGAATGGCGCCGACCGAATAACAGAGCGCCGCTGCCACGCAGGCGATTCTTGCAGCGACAGTCCCGCCCTCATCAAGTTCTGGCGAGCCCCTGGGCAGGATCAGAACCAGTAGCCCCACAAACCCCAGGATAACACCAGCAATTCGGCGCGGTCCAATTTGCTCGTCCGGAACGAAGAGATATGCCAGAAGCAACACGAATATTGGGGAAGAGCCCATCGCTACACCAGCAAAGGCCGATGGTACGCGCTGAAGTCCCCAGGTTAGAAGGCTGAAGGGTAATGCGAAGTTCAGAATACCCAGGAGCAGAATAAAGCCTAGCATCTTCAGATCGCGGATCACCAGATCACCGGGGCGCGTGACGGCGACTACCGCCAGAAGCGCCAAAGCCCCGATGCCAATACGGCCAGCGGCAACCGTGAAGGGGCCATATTGCTCAAGTGCCACGGCCATGGACATGAACGCGCCTCCCCAGACGAAGCTGAGGAACATAAGGAGTGCCCAGTTGCGTGGGCCGGGCGCGTTTTGGGTCGTAACTGTCATATCTCGGCAGTCGATCCGGGTTCGTTCATTGGTTCCGAAATTTGAAAACTTGGATGAGTGTTGATCAGGATGGTGAAAGTCTTGACAGAATTTCCTTTGAAGGTGAACTCCATATTGTTCATGCGGCTGTTTTACTCATGCCGTCGTGCATCCCCATATGCAATTTTGAATCGTTTAACGAATGAGACTACCAAGGGCAGCTAGCTCATCGGGAGTGAAACACAAGAAATCTTTTCAAATTCATTCACTCAACATCTCTCAGTTACAAAGCAAAACATCATATGCGCACAGCAAATTGCGCCATGCGGACATTGAAGATTAACAACCAAAGTGTCCGTATCGCAGTCGTCGAATGTCTGAGAGAAACTGTCACCGCCGAATGTCGGCTTTTACGATACCACACCGCGATAGCGGGCCAAGGTCCCAACGGCAGGTAAGCGCCGGTAACAGACATATTGGGCAGGGAGAGGCAACTTCCGCAATGTGCCAGAAAAAACCATACCGAGTGTTAGATTTGGGTGTCTGTTTTCCATCAAAAGGGGCCAAAAATGTATCATTGCTGTCAAGAACGAAACTACGACAGCTCTGCTTCAACCGCTGTTTTTACCGTACTCGTCGCAATGCATCTTTCATCACCGACACCGCGTTGTTGTCCGGCTTTTCCAGACAATCATTTAGAAATATCTCGGTAGCTTCAGTCAGTCTTGAAAGTTGAAATGTAGTTTCGTCAGACTGACCAACCAGGTAACCGTGCATAAATGCAATTGCGGTGTCTCGATCCAGCCCTGACAGGATCATGATTTCTCGACATTCTATGTTGTCGAGATCCCTTTCATCCTGCTGGGCCTGGGCAGCGAACGGTGCCAGAACACCACAAAGCAGAAAGGCGAAAATGGGTGCTGTCGCATTTATGATTTTATTCACCTTAAGATCCATGCTTCTCTAATTTCCCATAAATTGCTGAAAGCCGCACGCTGCACAATTGTCCATATGTTCTAATTGCATTGACACGGTCTGCAATCAAAGGAATTTTGATTTTTGACTTTTTCAGGTCGCAGGAATTCATCGCACTTTTGGACTTATAAAATGGAATGCAAGTTGAGCCTTCGCAATCGACGATGGTTCTTGATGATCCCTTGCTCGTGGCTCTGGTTATCTACCCTAATGATCCATCAAGCCGATAGCGCAGTTTCTGTGCTCAGTTCAAATGGAGATTGGCAGCCAAGCGACGAAGACGCAAACCAATCTTATCCGAATGGTTTTTCTGACTGGCGATTGAGCCAGGATAGCGGCGAAAAAAATTTCGGATTACCCGGCTACCGTCCGCCTTATTCCAGCAGCGGAACACCATTGTACCGCCCACCTGACGATCGGCGCCGTGAAGCGCATGCCAATTATTTCTTTCGTGGAAGAACAGCAGACCGTGGATTGTGCCGGCGTTGGAGTATCGAATGCAGAAATGGTTTCAGGAATAGCTGTGATCGACTAAGAGGTGATTGCGCCGCCCTCAATTATTGCGATGCGCTTCGAGAATCCTGTAATCGAAATCCTGATGCCTGCTTCATGGTGCAAGACGCTTGCTGAACAACTTCATTTTTCGGTTGAGCCGGAGCGGAGCTTTGTTTCTATTCGGATTGCTCAATACAGGTCTGAGCAACAATTAGTTTGGGAAGTAAGGCGTTTCGGCGTAACATCTCCCTACCAAGTGCCCTATATCTTTGAAAAGTGCTGTAGACCAATGTCCCCGGAGGAAACATGAAAAATATCGTCGCAACGTTAGCGTTATTGGTCGGTTTAGTGGGCACAGCCCAAGCGGAGTCATTTCGGTGGGCGGGAAAAACGGACCCGCAGACCATGGACCCACACGCAGTGAATTCTGCACCCGTTCTTGGCTTCTTGAACAATGTTTACGAAGGATTGGTTCGCCGCGGCAAGGATATGAGCATTGAACCGGCGCTGGCGGAATCCTGGGAACCGATCGGAAATGGTGACGGTTGGCGATTTAAACTTCGGCAAGGTGTAAAATTCCACGACGGAGCGGACTTCAATGCCGAGGATGTCCGCTTCAGCTTCGAAAGGGCTTCTTCTGAAGCATCAGACACTCGCAGTTGGTTTGCACCGGTGAAGGATCTTGTGGTTGTTGATGACTATACGGTGGACATTCTGACCAATGCACCAAATCCGATTTTTCCTGATTCCATTGCCAATTGGATGATCATGGACAAGGGATGGGCCGAGGCTAACAGTACGGAACGCCCAGACAAGGAAAATGGTAATTTCGCAACCCTGAATGCTAATGGGACCGGCGCATTCATGGTCACCGATCGCCAACCCGGGCTGACGACCACCTTGAAGCCCTTTGATGGCTGGTGGGACAAGGCCGAACACAATATCACGGAAGCGACTTTCACCCCTATCGATAATCCCGCAACAGCAGTGGCCGCATTGTTGTCGGGCGATGTCGACATGATCAACCCGGTGCCGATCCAGGACGCTGCGAGAGTTGATGAGCGCGATGAAACAACAGTTGTCCGGGGGATCGAGGCACGCGTGATAATGTTGGGCTTCGGCCATGATCACGAAGCGCTCAAATATTCATCCATGGCAGGTGAAGCCAATCCATTCCTGGATGCGCGCGTCCGCGAGGCTGTGGCGAAGGCAATCAATGTTGACGCCATCCTTCAAACGATCATGCGCGGCAGTGCCGAGGCTGCAAGCCAATTGGTAAGTCCCGCGATGAATGCATTTTCGGCGAGCAATAATGCCCGCACCGCTTTTGACCCTGAGGGCGCAAAGGCGCTTCTGGCTGAAGCCGGATATCCGGACGGATTTTCTTTTGGCTTGAAATGCCCGAATAACCGCTATCTCAACGACGAAGCGGTTTGTCAGGCGATAACAGGCATGTTGGCGCAGGTGGGAATCAAGGCAGAACTCGATGCAATGCCGGTTCAAAACTACTGGCCGGAATTGCGGGCGGACAATTTCGACATGTATTTGCTTGGCTGGTCACCTGGGACATTTGATCATGAGCATCCCATCCGCTTCCTTGTCACCACGCCAAACCCCGACAAGAAACTTGGTTCATGGAATTTCGGCGGGTTTTCCGACGCTCGAGTCGATGAACTGCTCCCGGTTATCCAGTCAGAAATAGATGCCGGCAAACGCCAGGCAATGGTAGATGAGGTCGTTGATATCTATCAAGATCAGCACGCATATGTGCCACTATATGTGCAGCCACTTGTTTGGGGAATGCGAGACAATATCAAGCTGACACAACGCCCGGACAATTTCTTCATTCTCAGGTGGGTAACAGTAGAATGATTCAGTAGCCGGCATGGCCACGAACGTCATGCCGGCAATTATTGCTGTAACCCGATCAGAACGTGCGAGGTTGAGAATAACCTGGTCTCCATTTTACTGACATCCCGGATTTTGACCAAGCTCAACTCGCAAAGTGACAGGCGGCACGGCGCGTTCCCATTTGTCGCAGTTCAGGTCGATCCTGACGACAAATGTCCTTTGCTATCGGGCAGCGCGGATGGAAGGCACATCCCGTGGGCGGATCGATAGGATCGGGAATTTCCCCGGTTGGTGGCGGTACCTCGCGCCCAAAGGCGTCCATGCGCGGAGCTGCAGCAAGAAGCATCTGTGTGTATGGGTGCTTGGGTGACTCGAAAAGTTCTTCCGGTGATGCCTCTTCAACGAGGCGGCCAAGATAGAGAACGCCGATCCTGTCGGCCATATGTCGAACCACGGTCAAATCGTGGGTGATCAACAGATAGGTCAACCCGAGTTCTTCCTTTAGATCGCTCATCAGGTTGAGAACCTGCGCCTGTACGGACACGTCGAGTGCAGAGGTTGGTTCGTCGCAGACGATCAGCCGGGGTTCGGACGCCAGCGCACGCGCTATGCAGATCCGCTGACGCTGACCGCCAGAGAATTCGTGCGGATACTTCCCCGCGTCGGATGCATGCAGGCCGACCTGCTCCAAAAGCCGCTCAGCAAGCCCTTCGGTTTGTCCACCCTTTGAAGCGACGGGTTCAGCGATTATGTCGCGCACCCGCCACCTCGGATTGAGCGAAGCATAGGGATCTTGAAAGATCATCTGGATGTTCGATCGAACCGACCAGACCTTGTCCGGGTCCGTTTCCACGGCAAGATCAACGCCCTCAACCTCCACGTAACCCGATGTGGGATGGAGTAACCCAACTAGCATCCTGCCAATTGTGGACTTTCCCGATCCGCTTTCACCAACGAGGGCGTAGGTATTGCGTTCCTCAATTTCGAAGTCCACATCAGACACGGCAGTCAGGTAGGCCTTTTTTCGGCGTTCCAAAACCCTGTTTAGCCAAGGCTTGGACACGTCGAAAACTTGTGTCAGGGAGCGGACTTTTACATAGTCGTTCATTCAGCCGCCTCCGCTATCCGCGGGAACCAACAGGCTGCACGATGATCAGTCATCGTCGGTGGCGGATCACTTCTGCACTTGTCCTGAACAGCCGGACAGCGGGGGTTAAACGCGCACCCGTCAGGCATGAGGTTCAATCGAGGCATCGAGCCAGGGATCTGGTGCAAGCGCTGCCTGCCTCCGGCTGCAAGTGGCGTCGATGCCATCAGCCCATGCGTGTAGTGGTGCCGTGGCTGGGTCAAAACTTCGCGCACAGGGCCAAGTTCGGCCAAACGGCCCGCATACATGACTGCGACGCGGTCAGCGCTCTCGGCGATGACTCCCATGTCGTGGGTAATGAGCATGACGGCTGTGCCCCGTTCCCGGCAAAGCCGTTTCAGGAGTGAAATTATCTGCGCTTGTACTGACACATCAAGCGCCGT
>JANQQM010000086.1 GCA_028289365.1 Salaquimonas sp.
CAAGCCTCAATACGAACCACCACAAACCGGATCTCGCCGGCCTTTGAAGATATCATCAGCAGCGCATTCTTGCGTCCGTCATCTTTCAGTTCCGCGACGCGCTCGACAACTTCTTCCGGTGTTACGACCGGTTCCTGGCCAACTTCGATGATGATTTCACCGGCCTTGATTTCCTTGTCCTCGGCATGGCTTCCCGGCGCGACCGCAGTAATCAGAACGCCATTCACATTTTCATCAATGCTTTCATCTTGGCGGACTGTATCGGTCAATTCCATCAAGGTCAGGCCCAGAACCTCAGTCGCTTTCGTCTCATCTTCTGCATCTGGATCATCAGTATCAATCTCGGCTTCGGCCATGCGCTTTTCGCCATCTTCCAGGCGACCAATTTCGACCTTTAGAGTCTGCTCCTCACCTTTCCGCAAAACCAGCACATCGACCGATTTACCAACCTCGGTATCTGCCACGATTTTTGGCAGATCACGCATCTTCTCGATCCGTTTGCCATCAAATTCCAGCACGACATCGCCAGGTTTTATTCCCGACTTTTCTGCCGGACCGTCGGATACTACATCACCCACAAGGGCCCCGCGCGCTTCGTCCAGACCTAGAGATTCGGCAATTTCATCCGTCACTGACTGGATTTGAACACCAAGCCAGCCACGCCGTGTCTCACCAAACTGCACCAGATCATCGATTACCTTCTTCGCAAGATTGGTAGGAATCGCGAACCCAAGACCGATGGAACCACCCGAAGGTGAAATGATGGCGGTGTTGATGCCGATAACATTCCCATTCATGTCAAATAGCGGTCCGCCCGAATTACCCTTGTTGATGGAAGCGTCAGTTTGGATGAAGTTGTCGTAGGGACCAGAATTGATGTCACGGCCAATCGCCGAGATGATCCCCAACGTCACTGTGCGCCCAAAGCCAAATGGGTTGCCGATTGCCAATACCCAGTCGCCGATCCGTGCAGAATCGGAATTGCCGAACTGGACAGCCGTTAGCTTCTTGTCGGTTTCCACCCGCAATACGGCAAGGTCGGTCTTTGAATCCCGGCCGATCACTTCAGCAGTAAGCTGTGCACCATCGGAAAAGTTGACAATCACCTCATCGGCATCGGCAATGACGTGGTTATTGGTGACGATGATGCCGTCAGTATCGATGACAAAACCCGATCCAAGCGAATTGCGGGTCCGGGGGCCATTGTTCGGGCGATCGGGAAACAGCTCGTCAAAAAATTCCTGGAATGGACTGCCTTCGGGAACCCTTGGCGTCGCATTGGGGCGCCGCTGCTCCACCTTTTGCGATGTCGAAACGTTCACGACCGCCCCGATCAGGCCCTCGGCGAGATCAGCGACCGATTCCGGCCCCTGCGCAATCGCCGGTGATTTCAAGGTAACCCCCTGCCCAGCGGCCAGTAACAGCGCAATGGCCATTACAATGGTCAGGCGGGCAAACGAGAACTTATTCAGCATTGCAAGCATTCTTTTTTCCTCGATGACGGGTAGCGGCACACCGCCCTATCCCTTGACTATCCAAATCAGACCTACGCCCATAATCATTGCAACTACGCCAAAATTGCGAAGCGTGTGGTCGGGTATTTCCGGTACCATTCGGGCAAGGTTTTTCACACCCGACGGGAATGCAGCGTAGATCAAACCTTCTAACACCAGAAACAGGCCAAATCCGATCGCCAGCTCATGCATTCCCATTATTGCGTCAATACTCCATTCGAGATTTCAACAATCACAATTCCGGGCAAACTCAATCCCTGGTTCAATTGCTGTCGCTACCGGCAGCCTGATTGTCGTCAGTCTGCACTTCATCGACTTGAACATCGACCTCGTCGGCAGGTGCCGGAACTGGAAGCCCGTCAAGCCGTGATTGCTCGAAATACCGGAAGAAATCCGAATCCGGCGAAAGAACCATCGTGGTTCCCGAACTTTGCAATGCCTGGGTATAGGCAGCCATCGAACGGTAGAACTCGAAGAACTCCGGGTCCCGGTTGAATGCCTCGGCAAATATGGCGTTGCGCTCAGCTTCGCCTTCACCGCGGAGAATTTCCGATTCCCGCTGGGCATCAGCCACGATTTCGACGACCTGTCTGTCGGCAACCGCTCGAATCCGTTGCGCGGCTTCCCGGCCACGAGCCCGGATCAGTTCAGCTTCAGCAAGGCGCTCCGCCTTCATCCGCTCAAAGGTCTGATCAGAAACTTCGCGGGTCAGATCAGTCCGGCGAATTCGCACATCTTCAATCTCAAGACCGAGTGAAACCGCATCAGGGCGAAGCTGGTCACGAACCTCACGCATCATCGACAGGCGCTCGTCCGATAGTGCCGCTTCAAACCCGCGAAGACCGTAAACACCGCGCAATGCCGAATCGAGACGGGTACGCAATCTGGCTTCGGCCAGTGTCACGTCACCACCAACTGTCGCCCGGAAACGTTCAGGATTAGCGATCCGGTAGACAACAAAGGCATCCACTTCGTAAAATTTACCGCCGGATACCTGGACACGAATATCATCGAGATCAAAGCGTAGCTTGCGGTCCTCGATAATTTGCACATTATCAGCATCAATAAATGCAAATGGCAGTTTGAAATAAAGACCGGGTTCGGTCTTCACGGACTGAATTTCACCGAAACGGACAACTATCGCCTGTTCCCGCTCATTGACGACGAAAATCGCGTTATAGATAAGCAGCGCAACAATGGCGACGCCAATTAATATGATCGGTAGCCGGTTCATTGGGATGCTCCTTGTTGTCTGGCGCGTACTTCAGGCAGTGGCAGATAAGGTACTACACCCGGCCCTCCCTGACCTTGGCCGATAATCACCTTGTTGGAGCCTTCCAGAACATTTTCCATTGTTTCAAGGAAAAGCCGCTTCCGGGTAACTTCCGGAGCCTTGCGATACTCGTCATAGACGGAAACAAACCGTTGTGCTTCACCCTCGGCTTCCTTGACTATCCTGCCCTTATAGGCAGCGGCAGCTTCCCGTATTTGGGCGCCCTCACCACGGGCAGCACCCAGTTTCTGGTTCGCATATTGCTGGGCTTCCTCGACAAACCGGTCTTCATCCTGTTCAGCACGCTGAACCTCATCAAACGCATCGGCCACCGGTCTCGGCGGTGCAACATCCTCAATGGTAATCCGGTTCAACTGCACGCCAACGCCATATTCATCAAGGGTTGACTGAACAATAGTCAGAACATCTTCAGAAATGCCGGCACGGTCATCACGGAACACATCCTGCGCAGGCCTGCGCCCGACAACTTCACGCATGGCGCTTTCCGCCAACTGCCTTACGGTTTCATCGGGATTGGCCACATTAAACAGATAGGCCGATGGATCAGTGACCGAATAAAGGATCGCGAAAGTCACATCCACAATATTCTGGTCGCCTGACAGCATGAGCCCACCCTGCGCACTTGTCCGCGACGCACTGCCAATCGAGATTTGACGCTCCTGAATATTGGCAATTTCGACAGTTTCAATCGGCCAGAAATGGAAATGCAGGCCCGGACCGGAAATCTCGTCTTTCGGTTTGCCGAAGCGCAATTCGACGCCGCGCTGGTCCGGCTGAACCGTGTAAATTGACTGGAAAAGCCATAAGGCGATCAGCGCGACGAGCGCTATTATCCAGAAGAAAGGCGAACCACCGCCACCGCCCGGCATTGCCTTTTTAAGACGATCCTGCCCCTTGCGAATAATTTCTTCGAGATCAGGAGGCGTTCCGCCACCACGCGGAGTTTGTGGACCTTGGCCCCATGGACCTCCAGATCCGTTACTGTTGTTGTTCCAGCCACCGCCGGATTGATTGCTCCAGGGCATTCAATGTCCTTTATAAATGCAAATGAGACTTTCAGTTATGTGGGTTATAGGCATCAACCTTGCCGCTTTCAATTAAATCTCTTGTAACCCGTCGTTCAAATGGCCTAAGCGACTGTGCCAATGCGACGCATGCTTAACGTAAATGCTCAATATTTGGAATTATAAACGGTCATACACAGCAAATCGAGTAGCAGCTATGTCCTTTTCACCTGCAGGAATGTCCTCCATATGCGTTATTTGCCAGTAATCTTCCGCAATTTCCGGGAAATTCGTATCTCCCTCCGGAGATACCAGAACATGGGTGATATACAGCCTGTCGGCTGAATCAATTGTTTTGGCGTATATTTCACCGCCTCCAATCACACATATTTCATCGGCATCATTGTTTTCAGCATGCTCCATTCCAACAGCAATTCCGTCTTCAATATCAGAGACAACCTCCACGCCCTCGGCGTCAAAATCCGGGTTTCTTGTTACAACGATGTTCAAGCGGCCGGGCAGAGGCTTACCAATCGATTCATAGGTTTTCCTGCCCATTATGATCGGTTTTCCCATGGTTACTTGCTTGAACCGCTTAAGATCGGAGGATAGCCGCCACGGCAAGCCACCTTCGACCCCAATTACGCCGTTTTGGCCGATTGCTGCAATCAGAACCAGTTTGACCGTTTGTTCATCCATAGCCTCTCGCTAGCAGATTGAATCGCCCTCTGCCATGGGAAATCAAAACAGTAACCGCTTTGTTTCAAAGAATGTCTGCTGCTAACCATGGCATGCATCGTAATTTGCTTTCCGCACTGACCGGCATTATTTGTTAAGGGTCTTGGAACGTTCAGGGCATGTTATGAAGATACGCAGTACCCCAACGACTGTCGTGATAGTTGCCATCGGCCTGGCAGTCTCGTCCTGCCAGACTTCCGACACCTCCGGACCATCGACCGCCGTCGTTCCGGTTGATG
This sequence comes from Salaquimonas sp., assembly GCA_028289365.1. GTDB lineage: Bacteria > Pseudomonadota > Alphaproteobacteria > Rhizobiales > Rhizobiaceae > BOKV01. The sequence continues at coordinate 4,790 of JANQQM010000086.1, forward strand.
CGCAACCGGCTGCGCCTGTCGTCAATCCGAACTGCATAACCGAGCTTGCCAGCGGACCACCATCCAAACCGCCCAGAGGTGCGGATTTTGGCCAGTCAGCAGCTAAGAATGATGCCAGCGGAGGACAGGGCCTGATTCAGACAATTGGCGGACATTTTGGCGGTCAGACCGCCGCAGCGACCGAGGGCCAGACCACCGCAGAAGTCAGCAGCGAGGAAAATGTAAAGGGCACCTGGAACATTACCGATGGCTCTCCTTCCTGTGTTTGCAAGCTGACAATGGATGGTGTTTTCGCTACCCAGGGCCGGGGGAGTGATACCGGAACGGTAAAGTTAAACGAGTGCACCAGTCCCGGCGTCACGAATATGGCGACATGGTCAATCGCCTACACCGCCAATGGCTACGATTCAAAACTGGAACTGCAGACAAAGGACAGGAAAACCGTACTGGCAACGCTGAACCGCGACGGAGTCCACTATTTCTCAGGCCAGCTTTCGAATGGCACCCCAATTACCATGTGGCGGGACGGTCAAAATTATAACCAGCTGCAATTCGGCCAAAGCCAGACACAGCCTGTTCAGTAGATAGCCATCCTATACAGCAATCGGTGCCCTGATCGTAGGCTGCGCTTCATAGCCGATCAGCTCAAAATCGTCATAGCTAAATTCTGACAGTTCCCGCACGTCCGAATTAATCCTCATTTCCGGTAATTTCCCCGGGACCCGGTTCAGCTGCAAACGGGCCTGCTCAAAGTGGTTGTGATAAAGATGAGCGTCCCCAAAGGTGTGGACGAACTCTCCTGGCTTCAAATCGCATACCTGCGCAATCATCATGGTCAGCAACGCATAGGAAGCAATATTGAACGGCACGCCAAGGAAGATATCGGCTGACCGTTGGTACAATTGGCACGACAACCGGCCATCTGCGACATAAAACTGGAACAGGCAATGGCACGGCGGCAGCGCCATCTCGTCGACCTGCGCCGGGTTCCAAGCGGTCACGATATGACGGCGTGACGCCGGATTTTCCTTGATCGTCCGGACAAGGTTCCTGATCTGATCGATTTGGCCGCCTGCCCCATCCGGCCAGCTGCGCCACTGATAGCCGTAAACCGGACCAAGATCTCCATTCTCGTCGGCCCATTCATCCCAAATCGAAACCCCATGCTCATGCAGATAGCCGATATTGGTGTCACCCTTCAGGAACCACAGGAGTTCAACGATGATCGATTTCAGATGCAGTTTCTTGGTCGTCAGCACGGGGAAACCGTCTTCCAGATTGAAGCGCATTTGATGGCCGAAAACCGACCGTGTGCCGGTGCCGGTGCGATCTCCGCGGTCGACACCGTCGGACAGCACCATGTCCAGTAGATCAAGATATTGTTGCATCGAAATTTGACCGATTCGCTAGACCTCAGTTGCGGTGAGAATAGCGCAAAACTCAGATTTCAAAAATCATTACTGGACCAACCTGGCCGCGCCTGTGCTCGCAATCCCCACCGGAACCGGTACGTCGGATCCTGCATAGTCTGTGTTGATCCGGATATTTGGCCCTTCCCCGATTTCGATCTCCCCTGCAATGATTGCCGTCCAATGCGCGGCCTGACCTACCTTGCTCTCCTTGTCGACAAACAGTTTGCCTTTCTGCAAGTAGATCGCGCCCTCCATAAGTTGAGCATTCTTGCTGCGGATTGCAAATTGTCGGCCCGGTTTCGATTTTCTATCTTCAAAAAACAAGATGCCGGCCATGGGCCCAGATTTAGGCGCGGTCAGTTTGACCGTCGATTCAACACCGATTTCGGCGACGGCTTCCTCGCCAGTGAAATAAAACCCGACATTTCGGCCCAGCAGGCTGCTTGCACCCTTCAACGCCAAGGGCCCGTCCTTGATGATGTAGATACCCGGACGCAAAAAAACATGGGTATTGCCGCTTACCTCAATACCACCACAATAGGTGCCCGGCCGTAAAATCATGATCTTTCTGGTCAGGCGGAACCTCTTGGAAACGCAGTTACCAATAGATGGTGGAGCCCGATCCGCCAGCGGATCAATGAGGGTAGGACTGTCGGTCGTCGGCATTGGCTGGAACACGGCTGATTTTCCCACATAGCCGCCGGCAGTGTAGATATTTGCACCTGAGACCTGTGCCAGCTTATCCACCTTGATGGCATCGGCAGCATTTGAATTGACATGAATTGCGCATTCATCTGCGTGTAACGATGCCCTGCCCGACATCGAGAACTGCCCGGCCCCTTTTTTGTTCAGTGCAATTACGCAGCTCGGCTCTGCTTGAGCGAGTTTCGCCATGGAGCGGACCTTGATGGGCATCAAGTCACCATTGAGATAATGCGCAAAGAACGGTGACCAGCGATAGGTCAAATCGACCGTCAGCGTGGTCCGATCCATCGAAATTTCAGCATTGATGGTCAAACCCGATTCACCGGAAGACGCATCGGAGGCAGAAGCGTTCGAGCTTACAAAACTCTTTATGGACGCATGGATCTCACTGTCCGTTCGCCCGGCAACGCCGAGCTCAGACACGCCCGCCAGCGCGGCGGAATCAGCCACCTGCTGCAAGCCGGATTTTTCATAGTAGATTGTCGTCAAATCAACGGCCAACCCTGCCATGCCCATGATCGGCACGAGCAGAATCGCTGACATAACGGCAAAGTTCCCCCGAATGTCCCTGGAGAACATTCTCGATGCAGTTATCATTTTATAATCCCCAAACTCCGGGGATTATCAGCCACACAAATTAAGATTTACAATATGCTTTTCTTAAAAGGTGATTGGTCTAATTCTCTGATTTTTAACGATAAAAACCGCATTTAGTTGTTCGATTCTACGCAATTACCAGTGGACCGCTACGGTATCTAGATATCCAAATTCAGGGTTTTCTCTAGCTTTATATATTTCCGCTGCACATCGACGGTATAATCCCGCACGATCGGCGCGGCGTCGCGCTTTCTGGACAATTGCATGTGAAATACCAGCTGGCTTCCGGTCCTGAACATCATCTCGGCACTGATCAGGTAAAACTCCCACATCCGCGCAAATCGTTCATCATAGAGTTCGATCACCTTGTCCCGGTTCTTTTCAAACCGCTTACACCAATGCGCCAATGTCATGGCATAATGGAGCCGCAGGAACTCCAGATCCAGGCACCAAAGATTATTGCGCTCGATAACCTCGAAGACTTCCGAAAGCGCCGGAGAATAAGCCCCCGGGAAGATATACTTCCTGTACCACGCACTTGCCATTCCCGGCGGGCTCATATGCCCGATCGAATGCAGCATCGTGATACCATCATCCGGGGTCAGCGCATTGATTTTCTTGAAGAATTCATCGTAGTGCGCGACGCCCACATGTTCGAACATGCCGACTGAGACGATACGGTCGAATTGACCGTCAACATCGCGGTAATCACGCAATTCAAACCGCACACGATTGTCCAGACCAGCTTTTTTGGCCCTTTCACTGGCAAGTTGCTGCTGTTCCTGACTAAGCGTAACTCCCAAAACCTCAACATCGGCAAGCTGCGCCAGATATAGCGCCAGGTCGCCCCAGCCACATCCAATATCCAGCACGCGCTGGCCGGGTTTCAGATCCATCTTTGCAGCCAGGAGCCGCAATTTGTTTCGCTGTGCTTTTTCGAGGCTGTCTTTCGGGCTCCTGAAATAGGCGCAGGAATACAAAAGGTTCTTATCCAGAAACAGCTTGTAGAGATCGTTACCCAGATCGTAATGATGCGCCACATTCTTCTGTGCCTTGCCCTTCGGATTGGACTGCTGGATCTTCCGGGTCAACATCTTGATATTATTCAGGAATTTTTGCTCTTTCAGATCGGTGAGCGAGTAGCGGTTGGCTGAAAACAGGGTGAGAAAATCACGGACAGTTGTGCCATCTTCCATTGTGATCCGTTCATCCATATAGGCTTCACCGGCATGGAGTTCGGGATTGAATACAAGCTTGTGATAAAGCGATTTGTCATGGAGGCGAAGCGTGACCGGCTTCAGCGGCGTACCTTCGGAATCGGCATCCACCCCTTTTGTGAACAAATGACGCTTCCCGTCGACATCAATGACGGTCAACTGCCCATATTTGATAAAAGAATTCATCAATCTGCTTAGCGGGAACATGCTTGTCTCCTGGATTCTACTTATCGCCGCTTTCGATCACTGGCCGACACCGCTATATACTGAAAATTGCGCTGATAACAAACCAATTGGCATTACACAAAATACGGATCGGGTGCGTCAATTTCGACCCGCAAATTTTGTCCGATGACCAGAATCAGATGCTTGAATTCGCCTCCAATCCACAGGCAAGGCACGATTCAGCCCGTAAACTGCCCCAAATTACCGGAAATCCCTTTAAATCGAACAGGTTAAACCGTATATAGAAGGTGCCGGTTTTACCGGCTATGACGATAAATGGCCTGTGTAATAAACCATTCGGACCCGGGGGCGGTACCCGGCGCCTCCACCAAAACCCATCAGGCAGCACTTGGATGTTCAATTTGATGGCTTTTGGCGGGGGCGAAATAGGATCGACGAGGGCGTAAAGACAGAGTTTTCGTTCGGCATGGTACCCACCGTTATCGGGCCAAACTTTATAGTTGCAAACGACAACTATGCTGAAGCACGTCTCGCTGCGTAAGCAGTGCGATAGTTTCGACTAAACTCCTGGCCTCTAGCAAGGTTAGGCGGGGTTCGGAGGCACCTGGCAACAGAAGCCTCCACTTGTATTTTGTCGGATTGTAGAAGATGAAAACCGCCCCATATTGTTGGTTGGACAAACCGCTTAAATGAAATGGGTATCAATTATTGGTAGTGTTTGTCCTTCATGGGAATCCGGTTATATCGAATCGGGAAATTTCTAAACAAGATTCGCAACGTGGTCTGCATAAATGAGCGACGATCTCATCCGATACGACATACTAACCCAGGAAGCACTTCGCCGGGTAATTCGCAAAGTGCTGGAAGAGGTCCAGCGTACCGGCCTTCCCGGAGAACATCATTTCTTCATAACATTTGAGACTGGATATCCGGGCGTGCGCCTGTCTGCGAGAATGCGCGAACGCTATCCCGAGGAAATGACCATCGTCATCCAGCATTCCTATTGGAATCTCGAAGTCGATGAGAATTGCCTGGAGATTGACCTGTCGTTTGATGATATCCGCGAACGGCTCAGGGTACCATTTGCCGCAATCCGTGGTTTTTTTGATCCAGCGGTAAAATTCGGCCTGCAATTCGACGTTGAACAGCAGGGCGCGGAAGACTCCGGTCAGGAAGACGACGCCACTCCGATTGCGACGGCGAAATCAAAAAGCAAAAAATCAGGCAAAACACTCGCACCGGCAGGCGAGACTGAGGATAAGACGGATTCCTCCGACGCTGAAGAAACAGATAAGCCGGACAGCGGCGGCGACGTCGTATCGCTGGATTCCTTCAGAAAAAAGAAGTGATTGTCAGGTCCGATTAATGTTTGAATTCCTCGCTGCCGGGGACTTCCTGACGCCAACTGGAGCGATTTGCTGAAAAAGCATTCCATCACAATTCGCGGCCATCGGACTAGTTTCTCGATCGAGGATGAATTTTATGATGAATTGCTCGCACTAGCAGAGTCCGAGAACAAACCACTTGCCAGGCTCGTATCCCAAATTGACGACCAACGCTCACCCGACACAAACCTTTCCAGCGCTATCAGGCTTTATGTTCTAAAGGCATTGAAAACGCGCATTAGCGATAGGGATCCAGATCTCTGAGAGCGCATAAACCAGCTCGTGGCTCGATTTGCAAACTCACTGATTACCAAACAGCCGTTGGAGATTCTCAAAGAGAGTGTTGCCCTGTAGCGGTCTTTGCGGTCTTTGCTGTGTTTGGGGAACCCTTTGGGTTCTTCTCTGTTGCGTATTCGTGTTTCCCGCCGGAACTCTGGCGCGCGGACGCGGGCGGACAATCTGTATCGGTGCCTCCGTCGTGGCCTCTTGATTTTGCGGTGCAGGCGTTCTCCTGACAGTGTTTTGCGGCGGCGCTGGAGCTGGAACCTCTGATTCAGGCGTTTCATTGGCACGTTCGGCTTCTGCCTCAGCTGCCTCTTCCTCGAGCCGTGCCTCTTCTGCCCTTGCCGCTTCTTCTTCCGCCTCGCGCTTCAACCGCTCTTCTTCCAGTTTTTTCTGGATTTCTTCAAGCTGCCTCAATTCCCGTTCCCGCTCGCGGTCACGATAGTTGATGCGCGTATTTGCCAGAATGACTTCGCGGCGCAACCGCTGGTTCTCCAACGCCTTTGCCTGCAATATTTCGACCCGCCTCTGTTCCCTTTCATAGGCTCGCAACGAAAGATAACCCTGCAAGGCGGCGGTATCGACGGCAACGTCAATATCTCCTGGCGTTCCTGTCCAGGTGAAGCTTGCCTCCGGTTCCGCAGCCGCCATGCGCTCTTCGCCCGGGTCAGGAGAGATCGTCATGTCTAGCTCGGTTTCAAGATCCACCAGCGAAAGTGACAAGCCGCCCGAAAGAGATCCCTGTTCATCTTCCATGGAAAGATTGCGAATTCCTAGTTTACCGGCATTCAGCGTAAACGGTGTCGAGAACTCCTGGATTGCAAAACTTCCATTCTGCATGGATTTTTGCGCCACCGGTTGCACCGTTTCCGGCGCGATTTCAAATTCTTCCGTGTCGGTCAATTCCAGAATGTTCGCAAAGCCACCCGTGGTTACGCCAAGAAAACGGCTGTCCGAAATGGAAACGGTACCGCTGCCAGAAAGATTGGAAACCAGGCCCTGGAGAGACCGGCCTCCGCCATCAAGCTTCAAACTCACATCTGCCGTACCGGTCATCACCGGACCGAAGCCCAGGACATCGGAGACTGTTTTTGCGTCCAGGTTCTTGGCATCAATCTGCGTACTTAAAACGGCACTGCCGGCGACATTTTTCAATGCAGCACTGCCCGTTACTTTTGCACCCGACCAATCAAACGAAAACGGCGCCAATGTTCCAGATCCATCGAAAATTGCCAGTTTGGCATCGAAATCCTCTGCTTGGCGTCCAGATGGAAATGTCAGTTTCTTGGCCGTGAGATCAACTTCCCCATCAAGGCCCGTCAAGACAGGCTGTTTGAATTCGTTGGTTGCCCACAAACCATCAAGATCTTGTTGATCCATGGAGCCGATACCAAGAACCATCTCCACGGCTGTCGACGTATCAAGTTCGTCCAGGGACATTTCCCCGGTCAATTTGGGTTTCCCTGGCCGGTCGCCATCCAGATCCAATTCGCCCGCGAAGGATATGCCGGAAATCTGGCCGGTAAGCCCGCTGATTTCATAACGCCCGGCATCCTTGGTGACATCGGCCGATAGTGAAATCGGCGTCCCCTCGCCCGTGCCGGGCAAAACGATTCCGCCCAATTGCAGCCATTCGTCCATATCCTGGGAACCGAGCGTCAGCGCAGCCTCATAGGAAAGTTCCGGCAAAGTGCCTTCTTCGACCGGTTTATCGGCTTCAATGGAGAAATTGCCATTGGCTGATATCTCCGTACCCGGCGCGCTTGCTGTGACCAGCGTATCAAAACCATCTTCTGTGTTCCCGGTAAATTCAGCGCTCAGCAAGATCGGACCGTTGGCATCAAGGGGCAAGACCGGAACGCTCAACTGCCGCGCAAGGATTGCCGGGTCGACTTGTTCCAAGCGAATGCTAAGGTCGTGGCTGGCGCCTGCCCAACCGGAAAACGTACCTTCAAAACGGTCATTTAAATCAATCGTTGTGCCGCCCAACGTGCCCATAATTGCAAGAGAACCTCGCGAACCGTCTTCAGCCGGACGTGCATCGACAACAACTTCCACGTCCAGATCGCGCGTCAATTCAGGATCTGTCGCCAAAGACTCCAAAAAACGATTTGTTCCAAATGATTTGCGAGCCAGATCGACAAGCGGTCTTGCCTGTTCCGACTTGATCGACAGGCCGAAATTGCCCCGGAGGTGTTTGGGGAAATCGTCGAGCTTCCCGGAACTGGTTACGCTCGCGCCGTAAAAGTCGGCTGCGTTGAGGCTTTCAATCGAAAGAGCGCCATTTTCCACGCGGACATGGGCATCTACCTCGCTGGCCTGCATTCCGCGCCCCTCCAGCAATCCGGCTTTCAACGTCAGATCGATGTCCTGATCACTCAAGGCGGTTTCGCTGCCGCCCGGCTGTGTCATCGAATAGATCGCGACAAGATCGTCCAGATTTATCGTCTCACCGGAAAGCGATGAAATTACCGCCGGTCTTGTGCCGCTCGATGTCAGTCTCTGCAATTTTCCAGATAACCGCACACCGTCCAATATCAACTCAAGCTGATCGAATGTTGCCTGATTGCTGGTGAGCGTGATATCCGCCGACATGCCCGCAGATTTCAATCTGCGCAGCGAAGCATTCGTCCTGCCCGCCAGCCAATTCGCAAATCCTGTTGGTTGACGCGATGCCAGCAGAACCTGCCCGGTAAACCCAAAATCTCCACGGGTACCCAGTTTTCCGTCCGCCTCTACAATTGTATTGCCGGGGAATAAGGTGCGAAGGCCGATAATCTGCCAGCCATTGATGTCGGGCCTTACCCTGGCCTTCAGTTCTCGTATCACCGTGTCACCGGCAATTATCGCAGGCAGGGAAAAGTCGATCTCGCCGTCGGCAATCGGTATCGGGATCCGGTCGACGATTTCACGAACGACCGCCCATCGGGCCGCCGGATCTATGATCGCAGCAGCATTGCCTTCTGTATTGGCGAGCCGATCCAGGTTCATTTGGCGACCGTCTGCAAAGAACTGGAAAAACACTTCTTCGCGGATTTCTATCTCGCCCTCACCCGTTATCGTATACGGGTCGGTTCGGTCGCCAATCTCCAGCTGATACTGGCTGACATCGACAGAATTGGGTGTCGCGGAAAATTGGCCCTGAACCCTGATCGGAAGCGCGTCATTCTCCTGATCGACGGCAGGCGGAAGGGCTGAAATTTGAAATCCGCCACTCCAGGACAACAAGTTGTCCGTCACCGAAATTGGCCCGTCAATCGACAGTCGGTAAGGCTGTCCCTCCTGGGATGCCTGCAAGCGAATGCGGATACTGTCCTCATTGCTCAACCGCCCGGTTGTTATCGTGAAATTGGCAGGTTTCCCCTCAACCAGGCCCTTGGCTTCAATATTCCATGGCCCAAACAGCGACTGGGCGCTCATATCCGCATTGAACTCTGTTCCCAAGAAACTGCGCCCACCGGCAAGACCATCCACCGCGATCGTGGCATTCTCAATGCGCATCTTTTCGATGTGAACACTATCGGGATCAAGAATGGTTTCCTTTCGATCCGTCCAGCCGACCGTACCATTTTCATTGACCCGGACCGTAAACTTCGGCTGTATCAAGGCCATGTCGACAATCCTGATTTCACCACTGAGAAACGGCATCAGCTCCGCTCTCATGGAGAAGGAATCGACGGTCATCATTGGTGAACCGTCTTCATATCGGCCCACGGACAAATCGGTAAATGTAACGCTTGGTAGCGGCAAAAGTCGAACACTTGCACTGCCCGAAACGGTCACCGGCTGACCGGCAACCCTTGAAGCCTCTCGCTCAAAATCCTGCTTGTAGACAGACCAATCAACAAAAAACGGCCCGATCAACGCAGTAAACAACGCAATGACCAGCAGGCCTCCAAGAAAAATGAATAAACGGTACAGCGCACTTCCCTTTCACACAGATCTGCAGGCAACAGACCAAAGCAAGAATGCGTCAGAAATTTAGCCTAAGGCCAAAACCTTTCCCGGATTCATGATATTGTCCGGATCAATTGCATTCTTGACGGCAATCATGACATCTGCCCCGGCGCCATGTTCCAGCCTGATAAATCGTCTCTTCCCCTGCCCCACGCCATGTTCACCGGTACATGTGCCTTCCATCGCTAGCGCGCGCATGGCCAGCCGCTCGACGATCTCCTCGGCGCGTTCACGCTCGGCAGCGTCAAACGCAAGTGTGACGTGAAAATTCCCGTCACCCACATGACCGAGAATAGGTCCATATAGCCCCGAATCAGCAATATCCTTCTGCGTTTCGGTAACGCATTCTGCCAGCCTGGAAATTGGTACACAAGCGTCTGTAGGAAAAATTTCCTTCCCCTTTGTCACCGCAACAAATGCCCAGTAGGAATCATGCCGCGCTTTCCAGAGGCGATTGCGGTCTTCTGTCGATGTTACCCACTCGAAACCATATCCGCCGGTCTCCTCGGCAACAGTTCCGAACATCTCCGCCTGTTCGCGTACGCCCGATTGGCTCCCGTGAAACTCCAAAAGCAACAATGGCGACACCGGGAAATCAGTCTTGGAATAAGCGTTGATTGCAACAACCGCGTCTGCGTCGAGCAATTCGATACGCGCCATCGGTATTCCAGACTGCATGGCAAGGATTGTGGCATTACAGGCAGCTTCCACATCCGGAAAGGAGCAGATTGCAGCCGACATCGCCTCGGGAATACCATAGAGCCGCAAGGTCACTTCGGTAATGATCCCAAGCGTGCCTTCCGACCCGACCAGAAGCCGGGTCAGATCATAACCGGCCGAGGATTTGCGCGCACGGGCACCAGTCTTGATGAGCCTGCCATCGGGCAAAACCGCGCCCAGATTGATAACATTTTCTCGCATGGTTCCGTACCGCACCGCATTGGTGCCAGATGCCCGCGTCGACGCCATGCCACCGATGGAGGCATCGGCTCCCGGATCAATCGGGAAAAACAGTCCGCTGTCACGCAAATGGGTGTTGAGCTGCGTTCTTGTAACGCCCGGTTCGACGGTCACATCCAGGTCTTCTGCACCAACCCGCAGGATCCGGTTCATCGAGTTGAGGTCAATCGAGAGACCACCCGCCGGCGCGTTCACGCCGCCCTCCAACGACGTTCCGGTTCCAAACGGAATGACCGGCACTTTGTATTCCGCACAGACGCGAACAGCATCCTGGATGTCTTCGACACTTTCAGCAAACAGAACGGCGTCAGGCCATTGCGATGGAATATAGGTCGTCGTATGCGAATGCTGCTCGCGAAGCGCGTCGGAACTCTTGAGCTTCTCTCCAAAACGCTGCTTCAATATGCCGAGCGCCGCAGATATTCCTGCTTCATTCCGCTGAGGCACCTCCAGATCGGCAAGAGCCATCTGTTATTCTCCAATATTGTCATGGTCTCCCGTTTACCGCTAACGGGAATTGGTACACTAGCGCCGGATTTGTGACCTGCCAATTCAAAATCCTGCCATTCCATCTTAGCATCACACTAGATCACATTTCAGCAACGATCTTGTCTGACTTGCACACCTGCTCTACTGATTTATTGTGCAAGTGCAAAATACTGAAGCAACGCGAAACCCTGCCGGACCATGCCGGATTTTCTTTCTAACCAGATCAAGGTTATAACGGGCTGGATTGAGCCCAACATCCGACTTTGGCTGGAGACTCGCCAACCACAGATGTGGGTTTTGGCGACCGTTGCCGGTCTAGCCGTCTCAGTAGCTGCAATCTTGTTCCGGGAACTGATCGGCTTCGTCCAGCTTTTCTGGCTTGGCGACAGTTCCGAAAATGTCGCCTCCGCAGCCCGCAACCTTCCCTGGTACATGATTTTGGCAGGCCCAACGATCGGTGGTCTTGTCGTAGGTCTGGCGCTTCACTATCTGGTTCCTTCACGGCGCACGGCTGGTGTTGCAGACGTCATAGAAGCGCGCGCCCGTTCCGGCAGCCATCTTGGTCTGCGTTACGCCTTGACCTCTGCTGTCATTACCGCGATTTCGCTGGGCGCCGGTGGCAGCGCCGGCCGCGAAGGCCCTGTTGTTCATCTGGGTGCCTCCCTTGCCTCGGCAACCGGGCGCCTCTTCCGCCTGCCGGATTGGGCCAAACGCACCATCCTTGCCGGCGGGGTGGCTGCCGCGGTCTCCGCTTCGTTTAACGCACCGATTGCGGGAGTCCTTTTCGCCCATGAAGTTATTCTCGGCCATTACGCAATGCGGGCCTTTGTACCGATCGTGCTTGCTTCGGTCGCTGGCACCATTCTGTCGCGTCTCTGGTTCGGCGACGTCGCAGCCTTCATCATTCCTGAATATCAGATCACTTCCTTCTGGGAGATTCCGGCGTTTGCGCTCCTCGGCGTCGTTTGTGCACTGGTCTCGATCTTGTTCCAGGTTTCCCTGATCAGCACGGATTACGTGGCCCGTAATCTTAAAATCCATATCATCCTCAGACCGGTCATTGGCGGGCTGGCAATTGGCACAATTGCACTTGCTTTCCCTGAAATTCTGGGCGTCGGCTATGAAGCAACCGATGATGCGTTACGCAATCAGCTTTCGCTTTGGCTCATGCTGTCGCTTCTGGTTGCCAAAACCGCTGCAACCGCCATCACGCTTGCCTCCAGATTTGGCGGCGGCGTCTTCTCGCCATCGCTCTATCTGGGAGCAATGGCAGGCGGTGCGTTCGGCCTGATCGCCTCAAAGGCTTTTCCCGACCTTGCTTCCAGCGAGGCGCTTTATGCAATCCTTGGCATGGGTGCTGTAGCCGCCGCGGTACTTGGCGCGCCCATTTCAACAACTGTGATGGTGTTTGAACTGACCGGCGGTTATGCCCTCTCCATTGCACTACTCTTGTGCGTTTCAGTTGCGAATGGTGTGAACCACGCGATCCACGGACATTCCTTCTTCCAATGGCAGCTCGAGATGCGTGGATTGTTTATCGCCGATGGGCCTTCGCGGCATGTGATGCGCGCGCAACGGGTGCGTGATTTCATGGTCCCGGTCACAGATGAGGAGAACAACAAGCTTGAGGACCCGGACGCCCTGCCGGTTCTTCATCCCGGCGACACACTGGAGAAGGCGCTTCGAACATTTGACAGCGGTGGCCACGAACGCCTGCCGGTCGTGGAGGAAAAAGCTCCCGATACAATTGTCGGCTGGGCCGATCAGGTGCGCGCGCTAAGATATTTCAACAAGGCCCTGGTTGAGGCCAGTGAGGAAGAACATCATCATTGACGGTGATTTCCCGACTTGCAATATCAGTCCCTCAGTAGCTAATCTTCAACTTTCCACTCCGGTTTCGGTTCAATTTCGAAACCAATTTCATAAAATTTGAGCGTTTCGACCAAGCATTTCAAAACTAGTTCCGGTTTATAAATGCCTGTCCCGGCGTTTTGCGGTGGCAATTCCAGGTGGCAGGGGGCCATTTTGAAAAAACTCATTGCATTCCTGGCGGATACATCCGCCTCCTATGGACCAATGTTCGGCCTGCTAATCGTGCCGGTATTGGGAACGGTCGGTGCTTCAATCGAATATACCGAGTTACAACGAACGCGGGCTGCTCTCCAGGACGCGCTCGATGCTTCCGCACTCGCCACGGCGAAGGAATTATCGGTGACCATGGATACCGATTACCTTTCAGCCTATTCACGCAATTTCTTCGACTCAAACCTCGACTCGATAATCGAGCCCAGCAAGGTTGGATTTACTTTTTCTGCCAATCAGCAACAGGTTGGCGGGACCCGCGTGATTCTGACCGCCCAATACACAAAGAACACCAACTTCGGGGCGTTTATCGGTGTCGATGAGTTTCCATTGACCATCACTTCCGAGGTTGCTGCTGGCAATCGCACGGCAGAAATCGCTATTGTCATGGACAATTCCGGCTCCATGAGCACCTCAACCGGCAGCTCCGGTTTCAGCCGGATATCACAGGCGCGCCTTGCGGCAGTCGACCTTGTCAATCAGCTTTATACCATCGCGGCCTTGAGCAACAAGCCCGACCCGGTTCGCATTTCCATTGTCCCGTTTGGCGGTTCGGTCAATGTGGGTTCGCAATATCGCGGCGCAGACTGGCTCGACATGAACGGATGGTCGTCCGTTCATCATGAAAATCTGGACTGGCTGGGCTCCAATACAAATGGTGATGCCTGGACCGGCGCCTATGCCGCCAGTGACGGTTTTCGCTCTGCCAGCACGACCACTAATTCCGTCGGCCCCAACCCGCCCGATCCGCTACCCTCGGGCATCTCAGCCTATGATTCTACTTGGCTGACCCGCTGGACCTTGTTCGATGCGATCGACACTGACTGGGCAGGCTGCGTTGAAATGCGCCCCGGCACCCATAACACCACCGACACCACGCCCGATGACATGACACCCGATACCCTGTTCGTGCCCATGTTTGCCCCCGATGAGCCGAACTACCACTCCTACGAAGACGATGACTACCGCAACAACTATCTGGATGACTACGCCCGGCCCGGTCCCGACTATCAGAAAACCAATGCTAATTCCGGCAACTATACCCGCCAGATTCGCCGCCAAAGCTGGACCGCAAAATACAATCCCGGTGCGGCCTGGACCGATTACGACGACTACCGCCGAAGCTATAATGACAGGCTTGGCTTTAACCGTAGCCGCGACATGGGCGATTGGGGTCCGAATCAGGGCTGCACGACCAACCCGATCCTGCCGCTGACGGCCAATCAGCTTTCGGCAATCAATGCAATTCAGGCCATGGATGCCGGTGGGTATACCAATGTGCAGGCAGGTCTGGCCTGGGGCTGGAGAACGCTGTCCTCCGGCGCGCCATTTACGCAGGGACGCGCCTACACGGTGCCCGAAAACGACAAATACATCATCATCCTGACCGACGGTAACAACACCTATCCGGGACAATCAACCCGCAACGAGACCGAATATTATGCCTGGGCATATGGGCGCGATGAACGCGTGCTGGAAGGATTGGGCGGCTGGGAATCGAACGTCGCCGCGATGAATATTAAGACCAAGACAACCTGCGATAATATCAAATCCATCATCGATGCCGACAACGAGGCCGCGATCAAGATCTTCACGATCGCTTATGATGTGGCTGATGGTTCATCGGTCAAGGATTTGCTCTATCACTGCGCATCCGTCGGACGGAACGGGCAAAAATACTATTATGATGTCAGCGGTGATGCGATCGCCGACACCATGGCCGCAATCGGAAACGAGATTTCCGAGCTTCGTATCGCCCGCTAGATCAAAGCCCGGTCTGTGGTCAGTAGCCTACATAGGCACCGGAAAATTCCGGTGGATCTTTGAAATGCTGTCCAGAACCGGCTCTTGCAGTTCGACATCCACACTGTCCAGATTGCTTTTCAACTGCTCCATCGTGGTAGCCCCGATAATTACCGATGTCATGAACGGCCTGCTCAGACAAAACGCAAGCGACATCTGGTTAAAGGCGATGTCATGCTCTGCGGCGAGATCGTTATAGGCCTTCACCGCCAGCTTGCTGATGTCGTTATTGCGCCCGTGCAGCGCCGCCTGCATGGACATGCGGCTGCCGTCCGGAATGTCGCCATTCACATATTTCCCGGATAACAAACCCGCCGCCAGCGGTGAGTAGGCGAGCAGGCCGACATCTTCGCGCAGGCTGAGCTCCGCCATGTCCAGATCATAATACCGGCAAAGCAAGCTGTACTCGTTCTGCATGGAAGCTACCCTAGGCAGATCAGCCTCTTCGGCTGCCTTCAGCCATCTGGTGGTGCCCCAGGCAGTTTCATTCGACAATCCGAAGGCGCGCATCTTGCCTTCACCGATAAGAGTCTGAACTTCGCCCAGCATATCTTCGATCTCGCCATCCAGATCGCCGACTTCCTGACCTGTCGGATCATAGGTCCAGTATCGCCGGAAATGGTAGGAACCACGATTGGGCCAGTGCAGTTGGTATAGATCGACATAGTCGGTCTTGAGCCGCTTCAGACTGGCCTCCAGCGATTGCCGCAGGATCTTCCCGTCTACCCGTTGGTCACCAAGCACCATCGAACCCTGCCCCGGCACCTTCGTCGCGACGATCACATCACCGCGCCTGCCGGAATTGACCAGCCAGCTACCCAGAATTTCCTCGGTTTTTCCGCAGGTTTCCTTCCGCATCGGGGTGGTCGGATAGATTTCGGCGGTATCGATGAAATTCACCCCGGCCTCGACCGCCATGTCGATCTGGGCATGGCCCTCCGCCTCGGAATTCTGCGTACCCCAGGTCATGGTGCCGAGGCAGATTTCGCTGACTTCCATGTCGGTACGGCCGAGTTTACGGTATTTCATGATGATCGCTCGCTGGGTATTAAGGATGAATGGGTCTTGGCAGGTTCAATGCACAGGCAATATTGGTTAATCGCCCCTGCTGTCAATGCGCAGAAACTTCGTGGCCCGGCTTACAACCCGACCCGCCCAAAGGCCGGGATCTTGAGACCGGGATTGAGAACATCTATTCCGGCGACTAGGCCAAGCAGATGCACCTCGAACCCGCTGCGATAACCGAAGGCTACCCCTGCCAGCCCGAACAGCGAAAAATGATAATCCCGCCCGTCTTCGTCGACCGTGAACCCTGAGCCGGCCAGATAGTCCCGGCCCACCGCATTTGGCGGCAGGATGGTTTCCAGCTCCGTCACTTCACGCAGGACATGCGCAACAAAAGAGTTTGAATTTGGCCCGGGCCACAGCCTGTAACCATTTGGGAAACTGGCCATATAGCCTTCAATCGCGCCTTCCACCTTGGGTATCAGGCGCTCCGCCTCGGCGCCGCTGACAGTCTTCACGAAAAACGGCTCATTTGAATACCAGCGCCCATCGGCAGGAAATTCGTTCTTGCGTACCGGACGGCCCCAGCCGACCTTGTCATAGCGGTCATATCGGGCCTGGCCCTTGCGCTTCATGACAATCCAGGAGTGGACCGACAGTGCGCCCTTCAACCCGCCGGTCCTGGCAGCCATCACGTGAATCACCGCCTCTGGACTGGCCGCCGGCGCCGGCAACATGCCCGAACTGCTCCAATCCGCACTGCGCCAGCTTTGCGGGCGATCGGCGAAATACCAATACGCCACCGAAAGCACAGCTGGTACCAAGAATATCAGGAAAATATAAAGCAAACTTTTGCTGACCGTTTTCAATATCAAGTCCCCTATATAGGCGGATATTGTTGACCTTAAAGTAGGCAGAAATTCAACCCATATCATTGGTTTCATTTACAAGTTTGTGTTAACCGCATCATGTTCGGTTCAGGCCGGGCATCACTAGCTGTTCATATTCAATCCAACAAATATTCGAATATTCTGATCCTTTCTTCACTTGTTCGACGCTTTTCCTTCCTTTTTGCGTTCGAATCACTAGATTTGCGAAATGACCAACCCGCATGAAGACAGACCGGACCTTCCCCAGACCGGCGGCATTGCTGCTCGAGCGCTGGAAACCAGGCGCGGACCCGAGACTCCCTGGCTTGATGGCCTCAACCCCGAGCAACGCGACGCGGTCGAATCAACCGAGGGCCCGCTTCTCGTTCTTGCTGGCGCCGGAACCGGGAAAACCCGGGTCCTGACCTCCCGCATTGCCCATATTCTGGCGACGGGCAAGGCATGGCCGTCGCAGATACTTGCCGTGACATTTACCAACAAGGCCGCCCGCGAGATGAAGGACCGGATTGGACATTATGTCGGCGAGCAGGTGGAAGGCATGCCCTGGCTTGGAACGTTCCACTCCATCGGCGCCAGGATGCTGCGCCGCCATGCGGAGCTGGCCGGGCTCAATTCCAACTTCACCATTCTGGATACCGATGACCAGATCCGCCTGCTTAAACAGCTGATCCGCGCCAACGGAATTGACGACAAGCGCTGGCCCGCCCGCCAGCTTGCCGCTCACATAGACAACTGGAAAAACAAGGGCTTGGCGCCAGAAGCTATCACCGAGGGTGATTCCCGCGCATTCGCCGACGGCAAGGGGCGGCAGCTCTACACCGAATATCAGGAGCGCCTGAAGGTGCTCAACGCGGTCGACTTTGGCGACCTGCTGACCGAATCCATCCGCCTGCTGCGGGAGAACCCCGATGTCCTGGCCGAATATCACGGCAAGTTCCGCTACATTCTGGTTGATGAGTATCAGGACACCAATGTCGCCCAATATATGTGGCTGCGCCTGCTGGCCCAGCGGCCAAATGCGGCGTCGTCTGCATCAGAAATCGATCAGGAGCGAATAGCGACCGGCGCTGATGCGCCGCCCCAAACTTCGCTTGGAAACTCGGATGCCCCCTCCGTGGCAGCAGAAAGTTTGGCGACTAGCCAAACTGCCACTGCGCGAACGGACGAAAGTGCGGATGCGCTTTCGGAAAAACAACAAAACCCACACAACAAATATTCTCCGAACATTTGTTGTGTGGGCGATGACGACCAGTCGATCTATGGCTGGCGCGGCGCCGAAGTCGACAACATCCTCCGGTTCGAGAAGGATTTCCCGGGCGCAAAGGTCATCCGCCTGGAGCGTAATTACCGCTCGACCGAACATATTCTGGCGGCCGCCTCCCACCTGATCTCCCATAATGATGGCAGGCTCGGCAAGACGCTGTTCACCGATGCAGGTGCCGATGCAGATGCCGCAAAGCTGATGGTCGCCGCCGGTTGGGATTCCGAAGAGGAAGCCCGCGCAATCGGCGAGGAGATCGAGCAGCTTCAGCGCAATGGTCACGCCCTCAACGATATCGCAATCTTGGTGCGTGCTTCCTTCCAGATGCGTGAATTCGAGGATCGCTTCGTCACGCTTGGTCTTAGCTACCGGGTTATCGGCGGCCCGCGTTTCTACGAACGCAGGGAAATCCGCGACGCCATGGCCTATCTGCGCGTGATCAGCCAGCCCGCCGACGACCTGGCATTCGAGCGCATTATCAACACGCCCAAGCGGGGCATTGGGGAAAAGAGTGTCCGCCTAGTCCACGACACGGCGCGTAACCGCGAAATTCCAATGACGGTCGCAGCACGCGAGTTATGCGAGACCGAAGACCTTCCTTCTACTGCCCGCTCGACTCTCAAGCAACTAATGAGCGATTTTGCCCGCTGGTCCGACCAGATCGACGCCATTCCGCATACCGAACTGGCCGAGATGGTGCTGGATGAATCCGGCTATACCGAAATGTGGCAGAACGACCGCTCCGCCGATGCGCCCGGCCGCCTGGAAAACCTCAAGGAACTGATCCGCTCCATGGAGGAATATGAAAGCCTGCGCGGCTTTCTGGAACATGTCAGCCTGGTCATGGATGCCGACAATCAGGAGCAGCTCGACGCGGTCTCGCTGATGACCCTGCATTCGGCCAAGGGGCTGGAATTTGACGCCGTCTTCCTGCCCGGATGGGAGG
>JANQQM010000088.1 GCA_028289365.1 Salaquimonas sp.
TTGCAAACTCAAACGGAGAGGCCCGCAGGCATATCAAGGGTTCGGCCCTGCGGATCAATGACGAACTGATCACGGATGAACGGATGCAGGTCAATGCGGCGAACCTGAATGACGACGGCGCAATCAAGCTTTCGTTCGGGAAGAAGAAGCACATGCTGATCAGGCCTGTCTGAAACTGATTTTCTGCGGGGAGACTGCAGAATCGCTCGCCAATCTACCAGCGGACTCTTTACTGATCCCGGAATTCGAAGACCTTACGAAAGACGCCTGGTGCAACGACCGAAATCGGATTGATTTCCAGTTTCGGATTGCGGGATGGGCCGCTCATTCTGAAGGTAATCCCAATCAATCCGGTATCGCGGCCATTTCCTAAAATGTTTCCGACAATCGGAATCAAGCCGATCGCCCTGCTTATCGCCAATGCCGGCAGGAATGTGCCCTTTAGATCCATCCGGTTTTCAGGATCAAAGAGGATACCGTCAAAAGTGAAACCAAACTGTGCGCCGGTCAGCACCCCCTCCTCCAGCGACAAGAAACCGTCACTCTTTTCTATTTGTGCCTTGGCTTCCAGGAACCGGACACGCTTGGTCTCAACAGTTGACAACTTGTCCTGTAGTGCCTGGTAGCCACGCTCGCGCTGCTCGGCCAGTTTTACGGGATCCCCGACAATACTCTGCAGACGGGGTTCATCTGTCACCAAGAAGTTGGTGGCTCGAACCGGTCCGATAAACGCGCCGCCTCGTTCGCGGGACAGCGAAGCCCGCAGGTCACCGCCGGTCATTCTGCGGTACACATCAACATAGGCGAGTGCCGAACCGGCGTCGGTCGAATCCACATTGAACGTGGTCTTTCCATCGGTCGTTGTCGCAAAAACGTTGACATAGGTTGAATCAGTGAAGGTGCCGCGAAGGCTCAGATTGTCAAACCAACCGTCGGAAGTGCCGTAAGACATCTTAACATTATTCAAGACCCGACCATTGAATCCCCGGACCGTTCCGAGGCTTCCGCTTAATCGGACATTGGACGTGCCCTGATCCTCACCAAATCCTCCGATATGGAACAATTTGTTGATCAGACCGCGTGCATCCATTCGCGTTCCGGAGAAGGTGATGTTGTAGACATTCTTCTTGCGATTTAGCTTGAGAGAAAAGCTGTCACCCTCGTTTAATGAGATGTCGGCGAAATCTGCTGACAAAATACCGATCTTGTCGAATGCCATTTCGCCGGCGGCCAAAAATCCGTCGCCTTCCACATAAAAGTTATCAAGCCAGGTGATGTTGTCCTGCTGGCGCAAATCGAACGTGGCTATTGCCGGAATCGATTTACCCTTCTGCCAACCGATCCAAGGCAGGGATAATACCGCCTCCCCGAGATCGACCCGCTGGCGCTGAATACCACCGGGTAATTGCTCTACCGAAACGGAAATCGGACCATCGACCAGCGAACCAAGCGAGAGACCCATTTTTTTGCGAGCGGCATTGTCCAGAACTGCCGAGAAATTTCTGGAAGAAACGACATCCGAACCGCCAATCGGTTCGGTCATGTCCAGCTTGGTTCTGGTGCCATCCACTATCGCATTGCCGAGTATCCTTACCGACTGCGCAGTGGCATCCAACATCAGGTCTGCCTTGCTGATGTTACGACCAAATACCGGTTCATTGCTGCCGGAGTCTTCCAAATTCACAATTGCATGCCAGTCGACTTCTTCTTTCTTCAAACCCCTCTTGATGGGAAAAGTCGCGACGACATCAACATCCGCATTGCCAGTCACTTGCAGCGGATCAAGCGACATGTCGCGAAAGACATTAAGCGGGTGAAA
Source organism: Salaquimonas sp. (assembly GCA_028289365.1). Lineage (GTDB taxonomy): Bacteria > Pseudomonadota > Alphaproteobacteria > Rhizobiales > Rhizobiaceae > BOKV01. Next base: position 1,820 of record JANQQM010000088.1, read on the forward strand.
GTCCGAAAGAATGCTGACGGATTTGGAATCGCCGGCCAGTGTAACCGCGACTTCTGCCGGGTTTGGCCTTTCGCCGATATCCTTGATGATGAAATTTCCCCGGACCAGTTCAACGGGGTCGCCATTGGGCACTTCTGCATGACCGCCTGTGAAATTCACGTCCAGTTTCATACCTTCCAGAGATATTGTGCCTTCGCCATTTTTTACCGGCGGTAGTTCTCCAAAAGTATCCGTTTGTGCATCATGAAAGTTTGCGGTCAGAACAAACTCATCCGGCTTCATCTTGGTACCCTCGCGGAACCGCCCAATCACGCCTTCCGGTACATCAGCATCGAGTTCAATGTCGGTTACCCGGCCACCCACCACATGTTTGTGTATCCAGGCTCGAGCTGGGGACCCAATGAAAAACGGCCATAATTGCTTAATGGCCGGGCCATTTATGCCGGCTGAGCGAAATCTGGCCTTCAGCGATGGCGTGGGCTTTGCCAAGCCAAATTTCAACGCACCTTCCAACCTGTCGTCGCCGGCCAGGACCAGGATGTCATTGATGTCAATAACGCCGTCAGCCCGTTCATATATTCCCTTCATCTTGAAAGAGCCGTTGACCGTTTCCTCGCCCTCGATGGTTGGCAACCGGCTAGCGGGATCCAGGATCAGCTCAAAGATCAGATCCTCGTCGTATCCCGTTGCTCCTTCTGCAGGCCGAACGCCTCCGACTACTCTGGCATTGAAGTCTCCAGCTACCAGCACCGAAGGATCGAGCTCGATCTGATTTTTCGAAGGCAATAATCTGAACGTCAGATCCAGCTGCTTGATGTCGGTTATTGCCCGTTTACCTACTCTCAGATCGCTCTGGCCAAACTTGACGTCAATTGTCGGCTGGAAGACATCCTCCTCATAGGGGAAATTCGCCTCGATCGATACCAACGCATCCGAGCCAAGCTGACCTTCCTCGGAACTCGGCATATCTGCCCATTCGCGCATGCTCAATCCACTCAAGGAAAGGTCGAGTGCAGCAGGCACCCCGCGTCTGGCCAAATAGCTGCCCTTTGCCACTATTTGCGACTGATCTGTATGGAATTCGGCATCCAGCAAAATTCTTTTTGAGCTCTTGCGCCTTAAATCAAAACGGTCGACATAAATATCTCTATCGGCTCGTCGGCCAAGCGAAACGCCGGAGATCAAGATGTCTCGAAATTGGATTAAACGGAATTCGGCATCCCGGAATTGTTTCTCGGCGCTCACCAAGTGAGCTTTCATCAACTCCAATGCGCCGTCCACATCTGTTGGCAGGTTTTCTGCCGGGGGGAGATCAAGCAGCGCCAGATCAAGCGTCGAGTCTTCGATAATTACGGCATTGACGTGCAAATCGCCGATCAACAGGGACAAAGGTTTGATACCAATGATCACTCGACCAAGCTGCGAAGCAAGCTGTCCATCAGAAGACCGCACTACCCGCACACCGCTGCTCGAAAATGACATCAAGCCATCGCGGTCAAATCCGATTGTCGTTCTGCCTAGTTCCAGCCGGTATTGCGGGCCAATCAGATCTTGGATGCCGGCTTCGATACGTTCGTTTAGGGCAGTATTCTCAATCGCTTCGCTGCGCATGAGAATATAGAGCCCGCTGCCTGCAATGAAAATTGCAAGCATCAGTACGATCATGATCGCGCTAGCTATCCGGACGTGACGGCCATAAGCGCCAAGTCCGGGCAAAGCGAATTTTGACGCGGACAACATGGATTTCAGGTCGCGGCGATCTGTAAGATTTAGCACTGGATTGCCATAGCTTGGCGGCCCCGATTCTCGAAACAACGGGAATTCCCGTCATTTCGTATTTCAATTCTACTCTCTACAACCGCGGTCAGAATCCTACTACAAAAACCTGATGGTGCGTTAGCAAAGATTCTGATGCGAAGTCTGCAATATTCCCTGGTGACCAACCGGGCCTGTCTTGCGTCTGATAGTGTGCACCTAGTCCCGTGAAGAACATTCTATCATGCAGGCGCCATTTTTTTCAGGAAGAAGCGATTTATTGTGTGGAAATAAAACTTCTTGCCCCTATAACCGCAGTGTCAGAGCATTCCGGCACAGTTTCTCAAACATCAACTATTTGGCGAAAGGATGGCAAAATGGCGGCTCCAGTGGACGGCGATTCAGCACCTGATTTTTCTCTCCCAACCGACGGTGACGGAAATTTCTCTCTTAAGGAGATGAAGGGAAAGCCGGTGGTGCTTTTTTTCTATCCAAAAGACAATACATCCGGTTGCACGGCAGAGGCTGTTGCCTTCAGCGAAAAGAAGCCGGAATTTGAAAAACTGGGCGTGACGATCGCTGGAATGTCTCCCAATTCGGTGAAGGACCACGACAAATTCAGGGACAAACACTCACTCACCGTAACGTTGATTTCCGATGAAGAAAAATCAACGCTGGATGCCTATGGCGTCTGGAAAGAAAAGAGCATGTATGGCCGAAAATATATGGGCGTGGAGCGGTCCACGTTTCTCATTTCGGCAGATGGAAAAATTCTCCGTTCCTGGCGGAAGGTCAAAGTACCTGGTCATGTGGACGAAGTGTTTGAAGCAGCGCATGAGGCGTTCGGCTAGTCATCAGTTCGGCCAGAACGAATACCTAAAAATTGAATTCACTGGAAGAATTGGCAAATGCCGCCCTGACAAGCGCAGATCTGGACAATAAGGTACAGATCACCCGCAAGGCTGCAGAAAGCTGGAGGCAGCGAAAGCTCTCCCTAAATGGCTCCCGGAGATTGCCATCCGCAAAGCGGCCGGGCCGGCCCGAAAAGCCGGTCCTGTTGCCACCCAACAAGGTACCGAAACGCGGGATCGGGTCCGAAAGCGGCAGAATCGCGCTCATCCATGCGATCTGTCATATCGAATTGAATGCCATCGACCTGGCACTGGATATTGTCGCCCGGTTTAGCCGGGAGCCGATGCCAAACTCCTTCTTTGACGATTGGATGATGGTCGCAAGTGAAGAGGCGAAACATTTCACACTGCTTCGAAAACGACTTCAGGAATTTGGAGCTGATTACGGCGACCTTCCTTCCCATGACGGTTTGTGGGAGGCAGCGCATGAAACATCTCACGATCTGACGGCAAGACTTGCGCTGGTGCCGCTTGTTCTTGAAGCGCGCGGGCTTGATGTCACGCCTTCCCTGATCCGGGCACTTCAAAGGGAAAAAGATCACGAAACGGCGGAGATATTCGAGATCATCTATGAAGACGAAAAGGGACATGTTGCCGTTGGGGCAAAATGGTTCCGTTTTCTGTGCCGCCGACAGAAGCGTGATCCTGACGCGCAGTTCAGGCAGCTGGTACGTGATCATTTTCGCGGGCAGTTAAAACCACCATTTAACGACCGGGCACGTTGTGCCAGCGGAATAACACCGGGATTTTACCGCAGTCTTTCACCGCTGGGAAACTGAACAGAATTCAAATCTCCAACTGTTTGTTAACCATAATCGGCTTAACTGGATCACTAGGCAACACAACTGGCATGTGAGTAATGATCCATGAGTTCTCCACGGGCTGATTCCGGCGCGCAAACCGGGCTGGATACCGGCCGCCAGATCTTCGGCAAACGAAACAATCTTTCCACGATTACCATTGAACGGCATGGAAAATCGCGCCGCTACAAGTTTAGCGCGCTCGGCGTTTCGGTGATTTTCAGTGTTTTCGCCATGTTCCTGGTCGGCTATTTCTCGGCCACCGCCTATCTTGTCCTTCGGGACGACCTTATCGGTATGACTCATGCGAGAAATGCTCGCCTATTGCATGAATATGAAGATCGAATTGCGGGTCTTCGTGCAAATCTGGACAGGATTACCAGCCGCCAATTGCTCGACCAACAGGCAATTGAAGCCAAGGTTGCGGAACTGATCAAACGCCAGGAAATGCTGGGAAGCAGATCGTCAAAGATCTCCGGGCTAATGGAGAAGGCCGCAGCGCATGGTCTCCAGACGCCCAATAAATCTTCTGAAGAATCCAAAAAGCCCGCCGCGTCCCAACCGGATACCACAGAACAAAAAACAGGATCGCTAGCTCCAGCACCTGGGTTCAAGGTGGCGTCCATGCTCGACTTTCAATTGCGCGGCGCCAGCGGTGACCCGATTGCCGGTTCCGTGGATAATCCCGGTATTACAGGCGTCAATATGGCCGCAAATTCAAGCCCAGATATTACCAATCTTGCCAGTACGCATATGACATTTGCCAATGTGGGAACCCGCATCAAGCAACTCGATCAGGAGCAGCGCATTCTGCTTGAAGGCCTTCGGTTGGCGGCGCTCTCCAGAACAGAGAAAATATCTCTGGCCCTTGCCAAATTGGGTGTGAAAGTTCCCGTTGAAGACGGTGCGACTGGCGGACCGCTTCTGCCACCGCAACCGGATGAAGGTTTTGAGAAAGCAGCTTTGGCGCTTGATCAATCTCTCACCGCACTCGATACCGTGCTGGAGCATGTCAGAAAGGTGCCCACTAGCAGCCCGCTTCCCGGTGCCCCGGTTTCGAGCGCCTATGGCAATCGCATTGATCCGTTTCTCAAAACCCGGGCGATGCATTCGGGAATTGATTTCCGGGCAAAAACCGGCACGCCGGTAAAGGCATCGGCCTCGGGAACCGTTGTATCTGCCGGCTATAATGGTGGTTATGGTCTTGTCGTGGTGATCAAGCACGCCAACGGATTGTCTACCCGCTATGCCCATCTCAGCCGCGCGCTAGTCAAGGACGGCCAGAAAGTTGAAGCGGGAACGATCATTGGCAAAGTCGGTTCAACCGGCCGCAGTACCGGCCCTCATCTGCATTTTGAAATTCGTCGCAATGGCAAGCCGACCAATCCGTCGAAGTTCCTGATGGCAGGCCGCAGTATTGCGGGCCTTTAGAGCGCTTCGATATCGCCGCGATCCCAGGATTCGCGGGTGCTTTGACAAAAATCACTGAAACCACCCCGCTCTATTGCGCTTCTGGTATTCTCCATAAGCCATTGATAATAGGCGAGATTGTTCCAGGTCAGCAGCATGCCACCGAGTGACTCATTGCTGCGGACAAGATGATGCAGATAAGCGCGGGAGTAATCCATGGCAGCCGGACAATCACTTTCCTCGTCCAGCGGCCGGTGATCATCGGCATGGCGGGCATTTTTCAGGTTAATCTTGCCTCGACGCGTAAACGCCATTCCGTGGCGGCCGGCCCTTGTCGGCATGACGCAATCGAACATGTCGACACCTCTTGCGACACTTTGCAGGATATCGTCCGGAGTTCCGACGCCCATCAGGTAGCGTGGCTTTTCAGCCGGCAATTCCGGGCAGGTGATATCCAGTACCGTGAGCATGACTTCCTGCGGCTCGCCGACTGCGAGGCCACCAATGGAATAGCCTTTCAGCTCCATGCCAGCGAGTTCCCTGGCAGAGCGGATACGCAGATCGGGCACGTCTCCGCCCTGGACTATTCCAAACATGGCCTTGCCGTCCTGGGTGCCGAAGGCTCTTGCCGATCTTTCCGCCCAGCGCAGGGACAATTCCATCGCGCGCTCAATCTCGTCACGTTCTGCAGGTAGCGAGATGCATTCATCCAATTGCATCTGGATGTCAGAATCCAGCAATCCCTGGATCTCGATAGAGCGTTCCGGTGTCAGCATATGCGGCGAACCATCGATATGGGAGCGGAATTCCACGCCATCTTCCGAGAGCTTGCGCAGGCTGGCGAGCGACATGACCTGAAAGCCGCCTGAATCGGTCAAGATTGGTCCCTCCCAAGCTGAGAATTTGTGCAACCCGCCCAATCGGGCAATACGCTCGGCGCCAGGGCGGAGCATCAGGTGATAGGTGTTGCCAAGAATGACATCGGAACCAAGATCTCTCACCTGGTCCATATACATCGCCTTGACGGTTGCAGCGGTGCCGACCGGCATGAAAGCGGGCGTTCTGATCCTGCCGCGCGGCGTTGTAATTTCCCCGCGACGTGCCTCGCCGTCTGTGCAAATCAAGTTAAACTGAAAACGGTCTGTCATGATCGCGGATATAGCAAACAAGCATCGCCATAGGAATAAAACCGATAGCCGGCGTCAATTGCGTGTGAATAAGCGGATTTCATCGTCTCCAACCCGCTAAACGCACTGACCAGCATGAACAGGGTGGAGCGTGGCAAATGAAAGTTGGTCATCAGCAAATCAACCGCGCGAAACTTGTATCCGGGCGTGATGAAGATGTCCGTTGCGGCATTGAAAGGCTGGAGTTCGCCGGAATCATTGGCGGCTGATTCAAGCAATCGTAGCGAAGTCGTCCCAACGGCTACGATGCGACCTCCGCGCTTGCGGCAATCGTTCAGCTTCTTGCAGGTATCCAAAGTTATAACACCGCGTTCTTCGTGCATACGGTGGTCGGCTGTGTCCTCGACCTTTACCGGCAGGAACGTCCCTGCACCGACATGCAGTGTCAGATAGTGGATTGAAACGCCGCGCTGCTCGATTGCGTCCATCAATTCTTCCGTAAAGTGCAGTCCGGCAGTGGGTGCTGCCACCGCTCCATCTTCCTTGGCATAAAGCGTCTGGTAGTCCTGACGGTCAGATTCGTCATCGCCCCGCCGGAGTGCGATGTAGGGTGGCAAGGGCACATGGCCGACGGATACAAGCGCTTCATCAAGTGCCGAACCCGACAGGTCGAATTCCACCTGAACTTCGCCTGCCTCGCCTTTACTGGTGATAGTGCCGTCGAGTGATCCGGCAAGACAGGCATTTTCGCCATGACCGAAATGGACCCGGTCACCAGTCTTCAGCTTCTTCGCCCCGCGTGCAAATGCCTTCCAGGCAGATGGCGAAAGGCGCATATGCAAAGTCAGACCGATCTGGGCTGTCGCTCCGGAACGGTCGCGTATTCCCTCGAGTTGTGCTGGAATGACTCGCGTATTGTTGAACACAATCGCATCACCGGCTTGAAGAAAAGCTGGGAGATCACGAACTGTTTCGTCCTGCAAATTGCTCGCATGACCGTCGGGGCGAACCACCAGCATCCGGGCCGCGTCGCGCGGTCTGGCGGGCCTCAAGGCAATCCTGTCCTCGGGAAGCTCAAAATCGAACTTGTCGACCAGCATGGTTCAGCACCTGCAAAAACAAAAAGGCGACGCGTTGCGCCGCCTGTTTAAGCTCATTCCGATACACTCAAAGATCGGCTGCCACTTTCATGGAGATGATTGAGTCGGGATCCTGCACCGGTTCACCACGCTTGATCTGATCGACATTCTCCATGCCGTCCAGCACCTTGCCCCAGGCAGTATATTGGCGGTTCAGGAAGCCGGCATCGTCAAAGCAGATAAAAAACTGGCTGTCGCCGGAATCGGGATCCTGGGCGCGGGCCATGGAGCAGACGCCGCGGACATGATCCACATCGTTGAATTCAGCCTTAAGTTTCTTGCCGGAGCCGCCCATGCCTGTGCCGGTCGGATCTCCGGTCTGGGCCATGAATCCGTCGATCACGCGATGAAACACAATGCCATCGTAAAAGCCCTCTCTGGCGAGTTCCTTGATACGGGCCACATGATTAGGTGCCGCATCCGGCATGCATTCGATCACGACAACGCCCTTGGTTGTCTCCAGGACCAAGGTATTCTCTGGGTCTTTGTAGTCCGCCACGCTCATTCCTTTCAGGGGTTTAACTTCCGTATCCGGCTAACTGGCATCACTTGCCATTTGCATTTTCACGATCTTGTCGGGATCGGTAACCTTGCCATTTGCGGCGCTGTCGCCTTTCTTGATCGCGTCGACGACATCCATGCCATCAGTTACTTCACCAAGTACCGTATATTGTCCGTTGAGGAAATCACCCGGACCGAACATTATGAAGAATTGCGAGTTTGCGCTGTTGGGATTTTGTGATCTCGCCATGCCCACCGTGCCGCGCTTGAATGGTTCCTTGGAAAACTCCGCGGGAATATCCGGCAAATCTGATCCGCCAGTACCGGTTCCGGTCGGGTCACCGGTTTGCGCCATAAAACCATCGATGACCCGGTGAAACACAATGCCATCGTAAAATCCCTGTTTTACTAGTGTCTTGACTTGGGCAACATGCTTGGGCGCCAGGTCGGGACGCAATTCGATGGTGATCCGGCCATCCTTTGTATCCAGGTAGACCGTATTGCTGTCTGCCATGTCGACAGCGGCGTTATTTGGTGCTGCCGCTTCGGGGGTAACCGTTTTCTCCGGTGTCGGACTGCAGGAAGCAAGCATGGCAATGGCCGCGAAGAAGGTCATTATTCGGATCATTCTTGATCTCCGGATCAAATCAGGTTGAAACTTTGTTTTTTAACGCTGCGAGCACGTTCGCGGGCACGAAGGGTGATACATCTCCACCCATTTTCGCGACCTGACGAACCAAAGTGCCGGTAATGGCGCGAACCTGGGGGCTAGCTGGAAAAAACACCGTTTTTATGTCGGGCGCCATCGCACCATTCATGCCGGCCATCTGCATTTCATAATCGAGATCGGTGCCGTCCCGCAATCCGCGAACCAGAACAGATGCCCCGGCTTCACGGGCTGCCTGAATAACAAGATTATCGAAGCTTTCAACCAAAATCCGGCCTGAAGCCGGTTTGTTGGTCGCAGAAATTACTTCCGATATCAGTGCCGCCCGTTCCTCGAATGTGAACATGGGAGTCTTGCCGGGATGAATGCCAATACCGACGACAACCCTGTCAAATAAATCAAGGGCTTGGTTCAAAACGTCCACATGTCCGTTTGTCATCGGATCGAACGATCCGGCATAGTAAGCGATGCTGGTCATTTTGGGGTTCTGTCACGGCAGAAAGCTTATCGCAAGTGTCAAACACTTTAAATTCGATTCATTTCATATTATATATTGACAGTGTGCTAAATGTCACAGTGCAGAAATGAATGGCGGATTAACGTGATTCTCAGACTGGATTAAGTTTGAGATCGTTAAAATCCTAACGAAGCGTGGAAGAGTTCATCAAAACAATCCCGCGATATTGTTGCGTAAGCTGGGAGAACAACAATGAGTATCTTGATTTTAGCGCTGATAATGGCAGGCACGATGATTGGAGCCGCGTCCTACGCGGTCGTTATGGAAAAGCGCAGGGAAGTGATCAGAACAAAAAAATCATCACAGCGCGGCCATTTCGAGAATACTTACCGAAACTGATGCGTATCCCACCGGACCGGTCCTGAACCAACCGTCCTCCGGTAACGCCTGACCTTCAGTTTCGCAAACTGGCGCGGCACATGCCGCGCCTTTTTTTTTGTTCGAACCTAGGCTTTCTTGAGCGTCGCCAGCCACAGCCCCCCGCCAATGAGAAAGAGTCCGGACATCTTCTCAACCAACCGGACCCTGGAACGGGTGAGCAAATCGCCTGCCTTGCCGGCTGCAAGCGCATAGAGGCTGTCAAACACCGTTGCAACGAGCATAAAGATCAGGCCGAGGATCATTGCCTGCCAAAACGCGTTTTGCTGCGGATCGATAAATTGCGGAATGAACGCGCCATAAAAGAGCAACGCTTTCGGGTTCGACCAAATGACAAAAAACCCTTGCCAGAAGTAACCGGTTTTGGGCCGTTTTTGTTTGGATACCGAGCCGATATCCCCATCGGAACGAAGAAGCGAAATGCCGAGCCAGATCAGATAGGCGGCGCCCGCCAGTTTTAGCCAGAAGAAAGCATGTGCCATGACAGATATTACGGTTTCAAGACCAAGTGCCACGATCAGAAGCATGATCAGAAGTCCGATCTGCGTACCAGCAACATTCATCAATCCGGCCCGATAACCATCACGAAGCGAATTCGCAACGATAACCGTGACCGTGGGCCCGGGAACCACCACAATCAGAAACGAAGCTAACGCAAACCCGGCAATCAGGGAGATACTCAACGCTCATCTCCTTCATCAGGGCCATCGGTGCCTGTTTGGTCTTGAATATCTGTGGTGCCTGCCGGTGTTTCAGCTGACTGAGCATCAACGTCATCGGCATTTGCGGCTTCGTCATCGTCCTCTTCCACATCGCGGATATGCTCCACCGACACCACTTTCTCGCTTTCGGCGGTATCGAAAACGGTCACTCCTTGGGTGGAGCGACCTGCAATACGGATCGGCTTGTTGCCACCTACCGGCATGCGGATGGTCTTACCCGCATCGGTGACGAGCATGATCTCGTCGCTTTCCTCCACCGGGAAGGACGCGATCAACGGGCCGTTTCGTTCATTGACCGCCATGGCGACGATGCCTTTGCCGCCGCGTCCCGAAACCCGGTACTCATGGCTGGACGAGCGCTTGCCGTAACCGTTCTGCGAAACCGTGAGAATAAACTGCTCGCGTTCCGCCAGTTCGGCGAAACGTTCGTCGCTCAAATGCAGATAGCCATCACCATTGGGTTCCTGTTCATCGCCATTGTCATCGGCCGCAACTTCGTCACCATCCGCCAAATCCAATGCCCGGCGACGTTTGAGAAACGCCGTCCGTTCCCACGCCTCGGCGTGAGTGGGTTTGAGGATCGTCATCGAGATCACGCGATCGCCATCCGCCAGGCTTATCCCGCGCACCCCGACAGAATTCCGCCCGGAGAATACCCTGACATTGGTCACCTTGAACCGGATGCACTGTCCACTTGCAGTCGTTAGCAGAACCGTCGCATCCTCGGTACTGGTTTCGACACCGACAATCCCGTCCTCCTCATTGTCGAATTTCATCGCAATCTTGCCGTTGCGGTTGACCTGGACGAAATCCGACAGCTTGTTACGGCGAACCGTACCGTTGCGGGTGGCAAAAACGACATCGAGCTCGGCCCAGCTATCTTCATCCTCGGGCAGCGGCATGATCGATGTAATCCGTTCATCAGCCTCAAGCGGCAGGATATTGCGTAGGAACTTGCCCCGCGCCTGGGGCGTCCCAATCGGCAACCGCCAGACCTTTTCCTTGTAAACGATACCGCGTGAGGAAAAGAACAGAATTGGCGTATGTGTATTGGCGACGAACAGGCGCGTGACAAAATCCTCTTCGCGCGTCGACATGCCTGCGCGTCCTTTGCCGCCGCGCTTTTGCGCCCGATAGGTGTCCAGCGGTACGCGCTTGATGTAACCGGCATGGCTGACGGTCACCACCATGTCCTCGCGCGCGATCAGATCCTCGTCTTCCATCTCGAAACCGCCATCGACGATCTCGGTCCGGCGCGGGGTGCCATATTCGTCGCGAACAGCAATGAGTTCGGTCTTGATGATTTCCCGGACCCGGATGCGCGAAGACAGGATGTCGAGATAATCCTTTATCTCGTCTCCCAAACGATGCAGCTCGTCGGAAATTTCATCCCGGCCCAATGCCGTCAGGCGCTGGAGACGCAGATCAAGGATCGCCCTGGCCTGCTCTTCAGATAGATTATAGGTGCCATCCTCATTCAGCCGGTGCTTCGGATCATCGATCAGCTCGACCAGCGGCGCAACATCCTTTGCCGGCCAGTTGCGTTCCATCAGGCCGGCCCGTGCGGTTGCCGGATCAGGCGCGCTGCGGATCAAATGAATGACCTCA
>JANQQM010000092.1 GCA_028289365.1 Salaquimonas sp.
CGGCATATTCAGTGCCTCTGCGGAAATTTCGATCGCTCTGAGCAAAAATTCTTCTTTGTACATTGCTTCACATTTGAGATGATGATTACGACCCTTAAAATATGACAAGAAGGCTATCTCGGGTGATTTGACTACCGTTAAAACTGTCTGCTTTGATCCTAATAGCGGAAATTGTTCAGCAAAAGACCGATGTCAGCTTTGTGTAATAAGCTGACATTGAATTCGAGATGGTTTGGTCTGTAATGATAGCGATCTAATTCCAACCAGGCACGCATCTGAAGTCCCAATCAAATTCAGATGTCATAAACCAGTCTAAATCCTTGGTGGGACGTTGAACTGTCGGGTGAGTTTCCGGTACGGGCGGCGATGCGGTATCGATAGCAGTAGCTCTGGTGACAAAGATAGGACCCGCCTTTGAGGGTCTTAAATCCCTTGTTCAGCATCGGATGCCGGCGCAAATTCTTTTTCAGGGATCGGATTTTGAAACTGGAAGCCGTCCACTCCCAGACATTGCCCACCACATTGAAAAGTCCATAACCGTTGGGTTCGAAGGATTGGGCTGGAGCCGTCGCAGCGAAGCCGTCTCTTTCTGTATTTTCATTGGGAAAATGTCCCTGCCAGATATTGCACGGAAAATACGAGGTGTCGTCGGGCGGGTCATCACCCCAGGGGAATATAACATCCCCTTTGCCGCCTCTTGCCGCATGTTCCCATTCTGCTTCGGTGGGTAGTCGTCCGCCGGCCCATTCGGCAAAGGCCTGCGCATCATTCCAAGACACATGAACAACCGGATGGTCCGGATTCCAGTCTTTTTCCGTCTCCGGTCCGTTAATGTGCATCCAGTTTGCGCCCTCGACGGACCGCCACCATTCGGCGGATACAACGCCCTGGGTTTCTCCAACCGATTCAGGCAAATGGGAAAAGAAACAGAATGACGTTCCGAACTTTTCAGCTTCGGTCACATAGCCGGTATCATCAACGAATGCCTTGAAGCGGTCATTTGTAACGGCGGTCACATCGATCTGAAACGGCTTGGTCTTGAACTTACGCAGAGGGCTTTCTCCATCGACTTCAATAGCAGGCTTGTTTGTACCGGTGAAGCCTGCCCCACCGGGAATGTCGACGCGAGCGTACCGGTCAGTGTGTTCACAGACTTGGGTCTTGCTCCAGGCTTCGACATTCAATGTCGTCAAGCCAGGTGAGCGTGACGGTGCACAGCACGTTGCCCCTGTCTTGGCAACGCCTCCAACCTCGTATTTGGTGCTTTTAAAATCAGCCTGAGTATGATGTTGCATTTACCCGAACCAATCGCTCTTCAAAATTTGCTGAACCGTTTAATCTGACCTGACATAGACCAATTCACATACTGCCAGCTTTTTAGAAGCAAATACAAGATCGGATCATTGAGACACGAAACACTGGCGATTACCTGTGAGCTTATGTTGTGACAAGTAAGGGCATTGCTTATGAACTTCCTTCACTTGAACCGGTAATCTTGGCCGCGGGTAGCTCATCAACGATATTCTGTCCCACAGCTTTCATTATTTCAATCAATCTCAAGGCATTGTTCGATGGCTTGCGGTCTTTAGGCCAGATTGCAGCATAAGTCAGTTTGATTTCGGGCGACCAGCGCAAAACTTTGAGAGCACCCTTAGGCAGTCCGGTGCAACTGAACGGCTGACATATTCCAATTCCCAACCCGTGCGCAACCATGTGGCAACTTGTCTGAGAATCCGACGACTCGGAAAACAGCGCAATGTTGAGATCGTGATTTAACAGTGTCGCATCAAGCATGCGTCGCAAGCGTACGGTCTGCTTCGGAAGTATGACGCGCTGGTCTTGTAAATCCCTGGGCGTGAGTTTGGTTTTATTCTTGTAGGGATGCTCCGGAGGAACGATCGCAACTGCCGCGGCGGTTACGATGGGTTCGAAATCCACCGATCCGCTGTCGGCTGGCAACAGGGTAAAGCCCAAATCTGCCTGGCGACTGGCCACCCATTCTTCAATGTCCATTCTGACCTGCATCTCAACTGTAAATTTCAGTTCCGGGAATTCATCACTAAACAGGCTGAGCGCTCTCGGCAGATATTGGCTGTTGATCAGCGGTGCAATTGAACAGACACGAAGTCGTTCGCCCTGGTTCAGTCGAACATCATTGGCGATCGTTGTAATCCCTTCGATGGAAGCCAATGCGCCTTCAATGCGCCGATAAAAATTTCGCCCCTCAACCGATGGGACGAGGCGTCGACCTCGACGATAGAACAGCGAAAATCCGAGCTCCTGTTCCAGTCCGCCAAGAAGGCGGCTCACCGAAGATTGCGTGAGATGCAAAGAAGCCGCTGCCGCGGAAACAGTACCGAAGCTCATTATTGCCTGATAGGCGCGCAGCTGGCGCAATCGAATATTCATGACAATCTGCTCTGTCGATCCTGAACAATAGAATTCTTAACTGTTTCCGTTCTATATGCAGTTCCTGCATATAATGCACCAAATTATTCATTTTGCAACTATGCAGATTGTTTGTACTCTTTATCCAACAAGAAAATTATCGGCCAGGACTGGCCGAAAAACGTAACGATAAGGTTCCAAAGGGAGGGAATAATGAAACTCGTTTTTCGTTCGTTAGTTTTATGCATCATGGCTTTGGGTCTGACGATCATTGCCAAAGCACCCGCATGGGCGGACTATCCTGAAAAACCGATCACGATGATTATCGGGTTTAACGCCGGCGGCGGCACTGACCTTGCGGGCCGGGCATTGGCAACGGAAATGTCTGATATTCTGGGCCAGCCGATTGCGGTCGTGAACAAGCCCGGCGCAGCCTCGATGATCGCCGCAGGAGAAGTGGCTAAGGCACGCGCGGATGGTTATACCGTATGGTTTGGCTCCGCCGGAACATACGTGACCAAGGAAGCCTTGGGTCAGGCTCCCACACCTTATGGTGACGGGCTGGAGATCATTGGTCTATCAGGAACGCTCGTGGCGGCTCTTGGTGTGCCGATCGGCAGCAAGTTTAAATCTGTTAAGGAAATTATCGCGGCAGCAAAAGCCAATCCCGGCAAGCTGCGTTGGGCGCACAATGGTGTGGGCGCTGCCTTTATGGCGATGGGACAGGGTTTTGTGACCGCCAATGATCTGAAAGTTGTCGGCGTGCCGTTCAAGGGAGCCAAGGGTCTGCGTGAGGCGCTTATTGCCAAGCAGGTGGATTTTGGTGTGGTCAATGCAGGCGACCGTCTGCGTTTAGGCGAAGATAAGTTCACCGTGCTTTCCGTAATTGCGGCTGATCGGAGCCAGGTGATTGACGGCAAATTGCCGACCCTCTCAGAGCAGGGCATCCCGTTCGTCGAAATACCTTCGCCCGTTGGCCTCTTCGTGCCCGGTGGCACATCCGACAAGGTGAAAGACGCACTGAGCTCGGCAATGAAAGAAGCAACCGCACGTGACAGCTTTGTCAAACGCATGGAAAAGCTCTTCATTCCGGCGACTTATGTGAACACTGCCGATGCGGATGCTTATGTCAAGCAGCTTCAGCAAAACATCAAAGTGATCCTCCCTAAGCTGCGCAAGAAATAATTGCGCCGCAGCTGCCTCGGGCTCTAAAGCCCGAGGCCTTTACTTTGAATATCGGGGTTTACCATGAGACTTTGGCTCAATGCCTTGCCCTCATTCTGTTTTCTACTGTTTGGCCTCGTGATGATTTATGGGTCGATCACGATGGAGCCAAGCTTTAGTGGCACAAACGAACACCGCTGGGTGCCTTTGGGTATGTCGATCTTCGTCAGCTTGCTTGCCGTGCTGCTGCTTGTAGGACAAGTTCTGGGGACCGGGGACGACGCGGAAATCAGAGCTCACAGTTTCTTTTGGTTGGTCATTCCGTGTGTTCTTTTGCTGGCGGCTTACACGCAAGCAAGCATTTGGTTCGGCTATGGGGCGGCAACGTTCGTCAGCGGTATTTTGATCTTTCGCATGTTTCAAAACAGTTGGGTTGCCAGCCTGATGCAAAGCGTGATCGCGACGCTCGTGCTATACGTGATATTTTTCAAGCTCCTTAAACTCTACAATCCGCCGGGTCGTTGGCTCGATCTGCCATTGCCATTCTGAGGTGATGCGATGACCGCGATCATAGATCTTCTCAACGGCTTCATAACACTCTTCACCGATCCCTTGGCGCTGATCGTCGTACTTTGTGCGGCAATTGTCGGTGTGATCGTCGGCGCTACGCCGGGGCTGACCTCGGCGGCGGCTATTGCGATGCTCGTTCCCGTTACACTCTACATGGAACCGCTACACGCGCTTGCAGGGTTGGTCGTCATCGCCAAAGCCGGTCGTTTCGGCGGCTCTATCGCCGCGATTATGTTCAACACGCCGGGTACCGCCGCTGCAGCTGCGACAACAATCGACGGCAATCCGATGAGCCGCAAGGGTATGCCGGGGAAAGCCCTGAAGACATCTGCAATTGCTTCGGCCATAGGGGACTTTGTCGGGGACCTGCTCTTGATCTTCGGAGCTGTATGGATCGCCAGCCTAACCGAGGAATTCGGCCCGACCGAATATTTCGCTGTCTACCTTGCCGCTTTCCTTGTGATTTCTACCGTGATCGGCTCCTCAATCAT
>JANQQM010000022.1 GCA_028289365.1 Salaquimonas sp.
GCAATCTGACTCGTACTCATCATCGAAAACGCCGTCGATAATCCGTCCGCCAGTGTGGCGTTATCGGCAACCACGGAAAGCGCCGCATGCGCCTGGCCCGGGCGACCGGTTTTTGTATCCAGCAAGTGATGGAACTTCCTGTTTCGATCAAAATAGGTTGCCGCCGGGGCGGAGGTGGCAATTCCCCTGTTGACCACATGCAGTTTTTTTTCCGCAGCAGAATGGTTCGGACGTTTCAGGCCGACAATCCACGGCCGACCTTGCGGATGGGAGTCGACAAGGCGGGGCTCTCCTATGTTGGCGACAAAATTGGAGAATCCATTCTTCTTCAACAGATCGACGACGCGGTCTGTAATGTAACCCTGGGCGATGCCATTGAAGGTCAGGGCCATGTTTGCCCGGGTAAGCTTCACGCGGTTTTCATCAAAGGCGATAGCCCGGTAGTCGGTGGCCTGCAGGGTTTCGGCAATTTGCCGGTCCGAAGGTCCGGTA
This sequence comes from Salaquimonas sp., assembly GCA_028289365.1. Classification (GTDB taxonomy): domain Bacteria; phylum Pseudomonadota; class Alphaproteobacteria; order Rhizobiales; family Rhizobiaceae; genus BOKV01. The sequence continues at coordinate 493 of JANQQM010000022.1, forward strand.
CGGGAATCGGGAAACGCGGTGAAATGTTGCTTGTAGAGTAGCCACAGGGATTGCACCGAAACATCAAAAGCACCATCTGTCTGCCTGCTGATATGATGGGATTCCGACAACAGGCGAACCAGATCAGCGGGTGGTGCTATCACAGCGCCTTTCCGGTTGAGGCGATTGAGTATGGAAGCGGGGCGATAGAGGCTGAAAATATTTTCAAGGCGCTCTATTTCCCGGCGAGCCTTGGTTAGTGTGTGTTCCCCATGAACTGAATCCGGGGAGTAAAGACGGATTTCAGCCGGTGCGCCAAGGGCGATTCCTCTCCATCGCTGAGATGGGAAATTCGTAGAATTGGCAGCCGACATTGAGGGGAGAAGACTTGCAGATCCCAGTGCCGCGGTAACACTAAGAAATCTTCGGCGGGTGAATCCCGGTTGTTCCATTGAATCCCGCCTCATTGATTTTGTCCCCTGGCGTCTCGTTCATCCAAAGAGGTCTTTTTGCCGGGGGCAATATCGGCTGTCACTGTAGGATCGGCAAAAACATAGTCTACCGATACTTCTTCAAAGGGCACGATGCGCCCTTTGTGGGCAAGGGTAAATTCCAGAGCCGCTTCGCGGGTAGAGAACGGAACAACCTCGTTTAAATTCATGCCACCCTTTTTGAGGCTATCAATGACGAACACGGCCTCCAGGGCGTTCGTCCAGGTGCCCGGTTCGGGACGATCCCAGTTCTGTGCCATACCCATGTCATTGACATAAAAGGCGCGCACATTTTTCGCTTCCCCCGGCAACATGACAAAAGCAAATGCGTCACGGACCGATGGAAACCACAGCGGTTTGTCACGGTCGGTTAAAAAAATCTGCGCCTTGGGACCGGCATGGTTGGCGACAATCATTTGACAGTAATGCCCGGTCGCATCTTCGGTTAGTTCTTGGGGATCGGGCAGTGCCTTGGCTTGTTCGAAATTGCATCCCGACAGGAGAGCCAATACCGGCAGGAGCGCCATGACCGTGAAAACTGATTTCATATCTCATACCTCTGAAATCGCAGACAGCCGATGATCAGCAAGCCCAGGAGCCAACCCACCATAGCCAGGGGAAAAAGAAACAAGTTCGCCTGAAGCGCCTCGGGAATATCGGTGAGGCCCATCACCGCGGATACGCTTTCAATTCCTGCGATATTGAAAGTCCGGAACGCATCGGCGGGATTGAGCATTAAAAATGCACTGAACAGGGCGGGATCGATGAGCTGTTTTGTATCGGCGATCAAAATGCCCAGGAGGGCCAGATCGTAGATGACAACGATCAACAGCCAGAGACCGACAGTAACGCCGACAGCCGTTGCACGTTCCCGGGCCAACAGGCTGACAACCATCCCGAGCGCAATAAATACGCTTCCCATAATAAGCGCGGTGATGAACAGTCGCAAAAAGGGGGCAAGCAAGGCCAATTGAAATTCGGAATTGATGACCAGGGCCAGAATGGTTGCGCCATATCCGCAGAAAATGGTGATACCGACGACCATTACATTGCCGAGGAATTTCCCCAGAAATATCTGAATTCGCGGGACAGGGTAAGTCAGCAGCAGCATCAGTGTCCCAAACTCGCGCTCGGAAACGATTGCATCGTGGGCGATCAGCAGGGCAACCAGAGGCACGAGATAGACGGACAGGCTGGCAAGGCTGGCGAGCACGACGCTGGCACTTACGCCTTTGACTTCCCCGGCAGGTGCCGAGCCGATAACCGTAAGGGTAACGGCCAATCCCATAAAAGCGATCGCTGCCGCCCACAGCCAGCGATTGCGAAGGGCATCCTTGAATTCCTTGGCGGCAATGGTGAGTACAGGCATGGTCTAACTCCCCTTCTCGCCGGTGAAATGACAGTATAAATCGTCGAGGCTGGCAGCGTGAATTTCGATATCCGATTTCACGAACTGCTTTTCTAAAAGAGTTTGCACGACCTCATTGCGTTTATCGTCCTCACACCGGAACTCAACCCAATTGTCCGGGCAGATCCGCGGGTCCGAAAAATTCTGGATAAACTCGAAGAGCGGCAGCCGTGTCTTCTCCGTTGCCCGCAGGCGAATGAGCGCCGGTAGTTTTGCGCGCTCTCGTAATTGATCCAATGAGCCGAGGGCAACAAATCTGCCCTGATGGAGAATGGCATATCGG
>JANQQM010000112.1 GCA_028289365.1 Salaquimonas sp.
TTGGCTACGAAGCAGTATCGATGCGCGCGTTCATGCATGGCTTCCAGGTCGGCACTGCCAATGTCGTGACCCTCCTCAAAAGTGACCACCGGATTTAGTGTGATGCCTCCGACTTTCACACGACCGTCCGGGGTCTTGCCAAGCGTTGCGACAGCGCGGTCCGTGTAACGCTTGACCTTCCACTTGGCTTTCGCCGACAAGGCAAGGAACGTCATCATGTGGCAGGAACTCAGGGCGGCTGTGACCGCCTCCTCGGGATTTACGAACCGGGGGTCGCCGCCATAGTCGGGCGCCGACGTCATGGTTGCCGCCAGCCCGCCGCCGAAATCCATCCTGTGATTGGTGCTGTATTTCCCAGGTGCCAACTCTGCCTGACCAAGGTTCCAGGTCAATTCGGTTATGTATTCTGACATCGATCTCGACCACCCAAATTGGAAAATCCATCGTAATTCAATTTTTTTGTAGCATGATTTATCATAAAATGATACATAAAAATCATTAAACGATAATTTTTGGACGATAATGCTTTAACTGAGCAGGTTGAACACTGGAATTGGAGGGAGAAAGTTGCAGGAATCCAAAGACATCAGTGACCGGCCTGTAGTGCTCGAATTTTGCGACGGGATAGCGAGCGTCACCCTGAACCGGCCGAAGTCAATTAACGCCCTGTCGGAAGAAATGCTGGCGGCATTGCAGGACACCTGGGATGCATTGGGCCGGAACCCTGACGTCAAGGCGGTCATCCTGCGCGGGGCAGGCGGGCATTTTTGTGCTGGACATAATCTCAAGGAAATGACAGCCCGTCGCCAGGACGATGACGGCGGACATGCCTATTTCAATGAGCTCTTTGCCACATGCTCCAGGATGATGATGTCGATCACCAATCTGCCGCAGCCTGTGATAGCCGAAGTCACCGGCATCGCAACAGCGGCCGGTTGCCAACTGGTCGCGACCTGTGATCTTGCAGTGGCATCCGACGGTGCCCGATTTGCAACCTCCGGCGTAAATATTGGACTATTCTGTTCTACCCCCATGGTGGCGCTAAGCCGGTCCGTGCCTCGAAAGACAGCGATGGAAATGTTGTTGCTGGGCGAATTTATCAATGCCGAGCGAGCGGCCAGTATCGGTCTGGTAAACCGCGTCGTGCCCGAAGAGGAACTCGCCGCGGCCACCATGGAAATTGCAGAAATCATCGCCGGGAAATCACCGGTCGCTGTCAAGACAGGCAAGGGTGCGTTTTACAAGCAGGCCGAGATGGGGCTGGCCGAGGCCTATGATTATGCCGGACGTATCATGGCCGAAAACATGATGGCACGCGATACGAAACGCGGGATCGGAGCATTTGTAGCGAAGCAGCCAATGCCGGAATGGACAGGGAATTAGTTACGGATGCCAATTTGTAAAACCAGGAGACAAACATGAAACTCTGCCGCTTACGCAAGGGCGACGCCATAATTCCTTGTGCCGTTGTCAACGACATTCATTATAACCTTTCTTCGGAATTTGGTGACATCGACGCTGACTTCTTTCAGTCGGGAAGTGTCAGAAAATCAGCTGATCTGGATGTGACATCCTTGCCGGTAGTTGAGGATCACAATGGGTTTGCGCCCTGCATTACCAAACCATCCAAGATTCTGTGCATCGGGTTGAATTATCATGAGCACGCAAAGGAAGCGGGCATGGATATCCCCGAAGAGCCAGTATTGTTCTTCAAGGCCCCGTCAAGCCTGTCTGGCGCAAATGATCCGATCCCCTTTCCAGAAGGTGCGACCATGCTGGACTGGGAGGTTGAACTTGCCTTTGTAATTGGCAAAACGACCAAACGTGCCACTATGGAAAATGCCATGGAGGCAGTTGCTGGCTATATGGTGTTGAATGATGTCTCCGAACGCAGCTGGCAGTTAATGCGCGGGGGACAATGGGCCAAAGGAAAGAGCCATGACGGGTTCACCCCGATAGGTCCCTATCTGGTTTTGGCCGAAAGTGTCGATAATCCGAATGCTTTCGATTTGGAACTGAAGGTAAATGGCAAGACCATGCAATCAGGATCGTCAGCAGATTTCATATTTGATCTGGCGAGCGTCATCGTGCACATTTCCGAATTCATGACACTTGAACCCGGTGACATTGTTACAACCGGCACACCTGCGGGCGTCGGATTCGGTATGGATCCGAAGACGTTTTTGAAGCCGGGCGATGTGGTCGAGACCAGTATCAAAGGCCTGGGCACTCAAACCCAAACCGTCAAAGCCGAAAGCTGAGTGCCCTGATGCGTCCGAAGAACCTGGTCATCATCATGTCGGACGAACACAATGCCAAATTCACGGGATGCCGGGGCAATCCTGTCGTCAAGACTCCCAATCTGGATAGGCTGGCAGCAAGCGGAACTCTCTTCAGCAAGGCTTATTGCAACTCGCCAATTTGCGTTCCCTCGAGAGCCAGCCTGGCAACCGGACGATATGTTCATGATTGCGGTTTCTGGGACAATGCCGCCCCCTATGATGGTTCTGTCCCGAGCTGGGGCCATAGACTACAGCAACAAGGCCACAAAGTCGTTTCTGTCGGTAAGTTGCATTATCGCAGTACGGAAGACGACAACGGCTTTGATGAAGAGATTGTTCCGCTTCATGTTGCGGGCGGAGTAGGCGATCTCTTGGGCTTGATCCGAAAGGACATGGAACCGCGCGCCGGTTCGGCAAAATTTGCAAAGAATGTTGGACGTGGTGAAACCAGCTATACTGAATATGACCGAAAAATTGCCACCGAAGCCGAACGCTGGATATCAAACGTACCTGTGGAAAGTACCAAACCCTGGGTCTTGTTCGTGTCCTTTGTGACACCGCATTTTCCGTTGATCGCACCGGCAGAATTCTACGATTTGTATGACGACATCGAAATTGATCCGAACATATTCAGTGAAGGGCTTGGACGGCCTGACCACCCTTACTACCAGGCCATGTTGCGAAATATCGATTTCGACGATCACCTGGATAACGAGGCTCGCGAAAAGGCGATAAGAGGTTATCTGGGCCTGTGCAGCTTCATGGATCACAATGTCGGCCGGGTGCTGGGCGCGATTGAGGATGCGGGATTATCGGACAGTACCCGGATCATCTATACCAGCGATCACGGCGAGGCTTTGGGGAAACGGGGATTCTGGGGCAAATCAACCATGTTTGAGGAAAGCGTTGCGGTGCCTTTGATTATGGCAGGCCCCGATATCAAAGCCGAGACGATTGTTGATTCACCGGTGAGCCTGATTGATCTGTTCCCGACCGTGCTGGAATGTGTCGGTGCATCACGCGATCCCAATGACAGGGAATTACCAGGGTGCCCACTACTTCGGATTGCCGAAGGGAAGATCGGGGAAAGATCGGTCTTTGCCGAATATCATGCGGCGGGATCGATCACCGCGAACTACATGCTGCGGCGCGGGCGTTACAAGCTTGTATATTTTGTGGGAATGGAACCGGAATTGTTTGACCTTGAGGCGGATCCACTCGAAACGGAAAATCTTGCCACTGACCCAGCTTTTTTCTCCACCCTGACAGAGTTGGAAGCCGAGCTTTTTGACTTAGTCGATCCAGTTGGTGCGGATCAAAGCGCTAAACAAAGCCAGGCAAAACGGATTGCTGCGGCGGGCGGACACGATGAAATATTGAAGCGCGGGGATTTCGGTTATTCACCGGCACCAGGTGACAAGGCCTGACAATTATTTGGAAATCCGACCAGAACACTCATGCAATTGAGTGCAAGTGTTGCCTGGATATATTTCGAAGAGTTTGGCACAATTTTTCCGACATTGGCGGGACGACGCCGAATTTGCGTCGCAATATCCCTGTTTCGCGATAACCGGTCAGCGATTTGCAGTTCAACCTTTCGAACTGTTCCCAATTTTCGCCAAGCGGTGTCAGCGAGGTGGCAAGCGTCGCAAGATCGGAATGGGTCACGATATCGAGCGTGCAGAATATATCGTTGACTTCGACTTTTGGCTCAGGTGCCGGCAGACCATGAGACTGGAAAAACTGATCAAACAGTGTTCTGACAAAAGTTCCCGTTGGCATTGCCCATTCAAGCTGGTGAAGGTCCTTGATCGATTTGTCCTTGCCGTCAGCCACCGGGTGACCCTGGCGCACAAGAACGCTGCTGTCAGTTCGTATGAGGCTCTCCGATTCGATCAGATTTTGATCTGCGCCCGAGATGGCAACAGGCCCAAAAACCAGATCCAGATCGCCACGTAGAAGCTTCTCCTTCAGTTCGCTTGGAACACCGGTCGTGACATTTACGGATACAGTTGGATATTCAGACACGAGCATGGCGATTGCTCTCGGCAATAATCCATTCAGCCAAAAATATCCTGATCCGACCGTAATCTGGCTAATCTCATTGGTGTCGACATCATCAATCTGGCGGAGCGCGCTTCGATAGCTCGCGTCAATGGATTTTGCGTAGTCAAACAGTATTTTTCCACTTGGACTAAGGCGCACGCCTCGGGGAAGCCGTTCAAGCAACTTTGTGCCCAGTTCGTTTTCCAGGCGACTTAGATGTTTCGAAAGGGCGGGCTGGGTCATACCCAGGTCATCTGCCGCCAAAGTGATGCTTCCATGTTCCACGATATTCATGAACAGGCGCAGGTGCCGAATATCCATCTGTCATTCCCTTTTGGTTATGGCAAAAGACAATTACCTGTATAGGTGAGCATGTCAAACGCGGGATATCCTGCGTGATATCCGGTAGGCAGGACTGGCCTATCGATGCAATGGAGGATGTCATGATTTCAAGAATTCTTAAGCTCGCGATTGTCGCGGGCGCAATTGCGTTTACTGGACTTAATGGCCAGCCGGCCCAGGCAGAATATCCTGAACGTCCGATCACGGTAATTGTCCCGACAAAGGCTGGTGGTGGCGTTGATACACAGGCTCGCGCCTTGGTAACCGCGATGGAAGCCGAACTTGGTCAGCCAATCAATATTGTGAACAAGCCGGGAGCCGGTGGCACTGTCGGCCTACAACAATTAGCGGCGATGCGTCCGGACGGATACAATATCGCGATGGCAGCTTCGGTTTCATTCCTGCAAAACCCGATCACCCAAGGGCTTGATATGGGCGTGGATAGCTTCACCGTCCTCGGAACCACCGGGGCCTTCCAGACCGCTTTAGTAGCGTCAGGTTCTGCACCGTTTAAAAGCTGGGATGAATTTATAGCCTTTGCAAAGGAAAATCCGGGCACCAAGTGGTATTCGCTCGGCAAGGCGACTGTTGTTGTTATGCAGGCTATTGCCAAGGCTGAAGGCATTGAAATGGCTATCGTCCCCGGTCAAGGTGGCGCGACGGTCGCTCCAACCCTGATTGCCGGTGATGCTGATGTCAGCTTTTCGGGCGGCGTTCATTCGAAATTCCTTCCCTCGAAAGAACTTCAGGTTTTGCTAAGTACGCTGTCGACCGGCAAACTGAAGGCAACGCCGGATGTACCCAACAGCCAGGAGCGCTATGGTGTTTCGCTTGCAAACAACATGACTGTGCTTGCGCCTGCCGGTCTGCCTCCGGAAATTGCCGCCAAGCTGGAAGCAGCAGTTGAAAAGGCTGCAAACAGTGACGGATACGCCGAGGTCATGAACAAGATTCAGTATCCTGTAACCTACTCAAACTCGGCTGATTCCACCGCGCAATATCTGCAAGACGAAGCGGGCTTCAAAGCCTTGTTGAGCAACTAGTCAAATGTACCGGGACGAACAAATCATCTATGGCCTTCTCTGCCTGGCCGCGCTTGGGTTCTACTTCATCGTGATCCCATGGCAGATTGAAGAGCCTGATTGGGTCGCCGTTTCACCGGCCTTTCTTCCAAAAGTATGCGCGATCCTCGTGTTCGTCCTGGCACTCTACAAGCTCATTTCGACCCTCTCGCTGGCAAACGGAACATACTTGGTTAGCCGTTCGAACTACCTGTACCTGTTTGGAGTCTTGGCCATCGTACTGGTCGCAACCCTGGCGATGTATTGGATCGGGTTCTGGGTCAGCATGATTATCGCGCTTGTCCCGCTGCAACTGATCGGCGGACAGCGAAACTTTCTGGCATTGGCAATCTACACCGCTGTACTGACCGGCTCCTGCTGGTTGCTGCTAGACCTTGCCGGACTTCACATAATTGCACCGTATTGAACCATGGATACGATCGTAACCGTCATATCACTCTCATTGACTCCCGCGAATATTGCATTCGTGGCTCTGGGTCTTTTCATCGGCTATATCGTGGGCGCGATCCCGGGAATGGGAAAAGCAACCGCAGCGGCGGTGGCAATTCCACTTACCTATTCTATGGCACCTGTCGCCGCCATCGGCTTCCTGATCGGCATTGCAAAGGGTTCCACTGCAGGCAATGCGGTTTCGGCCATCCTTATTAATACACCGGGCGAACCGTCATCGGTACCGACCGCGCTGGATGGATATCCGCTGGCACGGCAAGGAAAAGGGCGTAAGGCACTGATCGTCGCTCTGGTGGCTTCGACAATCGGCGATTTTCTGTCGACCTGGCTATTGATCTTCCTGACCGCCCCGCTGGCTGACATTGCCGTGCGCATCGGCAAGGTCGATCTGGCAGCAATCTTCATCTTTGCGCTGACCTTCATTGCGGCGCTGTCAGGAAAATCTCTTTCCAAAGGCCTGATTTCAGCACTGATCGGCATCATCCTGGCGACTGTCGGTCTGGAGCCTGAAACAGCGGTTCAACGGCTCACCTTTGGGTCCATACGCCTGTTCGATGGATTGCCACTCATCGCAATTGCCATCGGCATAGTGGCCGTTGCAGAGATGATCATTCAGCTTGAAGAACATTTGAGCGGGGGAGCTGGCGGCAAGGTGCTGGATAGTGGAAACCCATCCGATAACCGCGTTTCTGCAAGCGAATGGAAGCGGGTCGTACGTCCCATCTTTGGCGGAACCCTGATTGGCTCATTTGTCGGTATTCTCCCTGGGCTTGGTGCTGCGATCGCTTCGTTTGCCTCTTATGGTCTTGCGCAGAAAATGTCTCGTGAACCGGACAGTTTCGGCAAGGGAAATGTGGAAGGTGTCGCCGCTGCCGAAAGTGCCGACAATGCCGTAATCCCGTCCAGCATGATACCGCTTCTGGCAATGGGGATACCCGGCAGCGTGATTGCCGCCATCCTGGCCGCCGGATTTACAATGCATGGCATCATCCCTGGTCCCATGGTCATGCGCGATAGTCCCGATTTCATGCTTGGTCTGTTCGGCGCATTGCTTATGGCGTCACCATTAATGCTGATCATCGGTTTGCTGGGCATGCGGCTTTTCATCCGGGTTGTCGTAGTGCCGTTTCCGTATCTGTTCGCCGGTGTCATCTTCTTCAGCATCACCGGCGCCTATTTACAGGCGGGCGAAACCTTTGGTGTCTTCGTGATGCTGGCTTTCGGGTTCGTTGGATATTTTCTGAAAAAATTCGAGTTTCCGTTTGTGACCTTCATCATCGGATTCATCATCGGACCGCAGCTGGAACTGGCTGTCCGCCAATCGATCGTAATCATGAAAGGTGAGAGCATTACCAGCTTTCCGGTTGCGCTCGGCTTTGCATTATTTACGGCTGCGATCGTCCTGCACGTTGGTTTCAAGACCTTTAAGCGCCTGAGAGCTGGCCATGAACAGACATGACAAAATGGATCAGTCTCTGACCAGACGGTGGTTGTACCGGGACGTCGTTCATTATGCTGAACTTGGCGAACATCGCACTGCTTCGGCTGTCGATATCGAAACCTCGCACTGGATCAGGAACAGCCTGCTAGAGGCAGGCATAGACGCAGAATTCGACACATGGCCGCTACGGCAATTTCAGCTGGATGAATGCTGGGTTGAGCTTCACGGAAAGCGGTTTGGGGCATTTCCTTTATGGCACCCAACACCGGCGGGTCCGAGCCCTCTCAAAGAGCAGGTTGTCTTGGCAGAACCAGGTGCTGACATCTCCGGAAAAATTGCGTTAGCACGATTTGACGACCTGATGGTCACGCGATCCAGCTGCCATGCGGAGGCGATAGAGGCGCTGGTCAAAGCTGGCGCGACAGCAATAATTGGTTGTACGCCTCACGAGTCCAGCGAAATTTACGGGCAAAACGTAATCGACCCCTTCAATCAGACGCCATGGCCAATTCCCATTGCCATGATTGCGCCCCGACATTGGCATGCGTTTGCGAATGCTGCGTTTGAAGGCGACAGCGTTCGCTTCATGCTGGCGGGCCATGACCAAATGGATGCCAAAGCGCACAATGTCATCGGAACAATAAAACGCGGCCCGCGCTGGGTAATCATATCAACTCCTCAGAGCGGTTGGTTCAGATGTTCCGGAGAGCGCGGCGCCGGTATCGCTGTATTTCTCGAACTGGCGCGTTGGGCAGCAGCCTCTCAGCTTGAACAAAGCTTTATCTTTCTATCCAGTTCGGGGCACGAAATTGGGCATATGGGAATCCACAACATCCTCGCCCAGAACATTGTTCCTTCACCTGATGACACGGATTGCTGGCTGCATTTGGGTGCTTCCGTCGGAACCCGAAACCTGACAGAAGCCGATGGTGTTTTGAAGCCCGATGGTCCGGAGCGGGAAAGCTGGCTGTTATGCTCAGACAGTATCAAGTCGTTTCTGAGCGAAACCTTTCAGGATTTGCCCCATCTGACCCCAGAGGTCTACAAGCGCAAAAACGGAGAAATCCGCTGGATATTGGAGCAGGGCTATGACGCCTGCGCGCTCATGGGGCCACAGCGGTTCTTTCACCTGGAATCTGATGGTCCAGAGGCGGTCGACCCTGATCTGTTGACTGATGTTGTCACAACGCTAAAGAAGACAATCGAGATGTTGCCGGAACACCGGACATGACATCTGCAAGCATCAACAAAGACAACCATATGAAACTCACATCATCCCATTGGGGTACCTACCGGATTACCGGCGATGATCTTGTGCCGGTCGCGCAGGACATGCATCCCTCTGCAGCAGGCAAGGGGTGGTTCAGTGCAGCAACAGATCCAAAGATCCGCGTGGCGCGGCCATCCTTTCGAACCAGATGGTTGAAGGGGAGGGATCGTGACCGTCACGGTGCGGCAGAATTTGTGGAATTGCCCTGGGATGAAGCGCTGGACATCGTTGCGGAAGAATTGCGCCGTGTCATTGATGTCCATGGCAACCAGGCAATATTCGGCGGGTCCTATGGTTGGGCCAGTGCAGGGCGGTTTCACCACGCGCAATCTCAACTCAAACGCTTTCTGATTTGTATCGGCGGTTGCACATCTTCCCGCAACACCTATTCCCATGCCGGAACCGAGGTTCTCTGGCCGCATATCATTGGGCTGTCAAACCGGGATCTGATGCATGAACTGACCAGTTGGGACCGCATCTGCGACCACAGCAAGTTGATTGTTTCTTTCGGGGGTATCTCGCCCAGGACCGCTCAGATCAGTGCCGGAGGAACTTCAACGCATTCCGTACAAACGTGGCTGGAAAGGCTAAGTACAGATGACCGCCGAATGGTCAATATATCGCCTGTTAAGTCTGATTTTGAAGGGGCGGAATGGTTGCCGATCAGACCGGGTACTGATCGCGCACTGATCTTGGCTTTATCGCAAGTGATTCTATCGCACGGTCTTGAAAATCGTGATTTTCTCAATCGCTGTACCGTCGGCGCCGAACGGTTTGCCGATAGCGTTATGGGACGTATCGATGGTATCCCTAAAACCCCTGAATGGGCTGAACCGATTTGCGGAATAGCAGCGGCAGAGATTGAATTGCTTGCGCTTGCGCTTGTGCAGAACCCATCAATGCTGACCATGACCTGGAGCCTGCAACGTCAGGATCGCGGCGAAGAAACCGTCTGGGCAGGACTGAATTTAGCCTGCCTGATTGGCCAGATTGGTCGTCCCGGTTGCGGGTTTGGCTATGGTTATGGCTCGATGAACACATCAGGTCAGCCGGTGGGCCTGTGGAACTGGCCAAGTTTTCCGCAAGGCAACAATCCGGTTAAGGATTTCATCCCGGTGGCAAGGGTAACCGACATGCTGGAAAGTCCCGGAGAGACATTCCGTTATGACGGCGGGACCTACAAATATCCCGATATCAAACTGGTCTGGTGGGCCGGCGGAAATCCGTTCCACCACCAACAGGATCTGAACCGGCTTGCCAAGGCCTGGCAAAATCCGGAAACCGTTATTGTCAACGAACACAGCTGGACGGCAACAGCCCGCCGTGCAGACATTGTCCTGCCGGCCACGACTCCGCTCGAACGTGACGACCTGATGATGATGCGCCGGGATCCGGTGCTGGTCTATATGTCGGCGGTGCACCCACCCTTTGGCGAGGCCCGCAATGAATACGACATATTTGGTGATCTGGCTGCGCGAATGGGTGTTGGCGAAGCCCATGGTGAAAACCGCAGCTCCGACGACTGGCTGCAATATTTGTGGTCGCAAGCCGAAGTCTACGGGAGGGAATTGGGCATTGATCTTCCGGATTTCGAAACCTTTCAACAGCAAGGCTGGTTTGAGATCCCGAATGCTTCAAGAAGCACTGACCTGTTCTCGGACTTTGTGGCCGATCCTGAAGCCCATCCATTAAACACACCTTCAGGCCGCATCGAGATGTCGAGCGCCGTGATCGGATCAATGGGATTGGACGATATCTCGGATACGCCTGGCTGGGCAGATGCAGCCGAGAGTCTAACTTCGGCTGGCAGCGACGAATTGCACCTTATTTCGCCACAACCCGAATACCGCCTACATGCGCAAAACGATCCGGGAACTGCGACCAGAGCAACCAAAATAGAGGGTCGGGAGCCGTGTCGAATTCATCCCGAAACTGCAGACCGTTTTGATCTGTCGGAAAACGATATCGTCGAGATCTACAACCGTCGCGGATCATGCCTGAGCGCCATCGTGACCGACAACGGTTTGCATCGCGATTGCATCATGCTTCCGACCGGTGCCTGGCTTGATATTGTCGAGATCGACGGACAGCCGGTGGATGTACACGGCAACCCCAATGTTCTGACCTTGGACAAAGGCTCCTCACAGCTTTCTCAGGGCAACTCAGCCCATACGACCCTGGTGCGTATCCGCAAATGGAATGGAAATGCTCCGCCGGTCACCGTGTTTGACGGACCAGCCTTGGTTCAGGGACAACCCGAAGATGTCGCTCTATGATTGCCGCTGATTTCTGGGCAAGTTTGGCTTTTTGTTAAGTTCTAAAAGGTCGGTAATTGGCACAAACAGCTGTCACTGATGATCAGCCATGACAGTCAAATCATCATGACCAGGTCATGTGACCTGGCCGGATGCTCTTATTAGTCACTTTGCCTAATATTGAGTAGATGCACCAGGTTTGACTTGAATTGCATCGTTGATACCTGTCAATTTTTCAGGATAAGATATGTCAGTTGTCTAATTTAAATAAAGCCGAGGAAACCGATGTTTGATTTCAAATGGATCTTTGTGACATGTGCCGTTTGCCTTGCTGTTTTGGTTGGTAGCGCTCAATATAATCAAGCTTTAGCTGTCCAGACGGCAGAACAAATGACCTGCGACCAGGCAAAAGCCTTTTATCAAAGAAATGGCTACATCTATAAGATAGTGGGCGGAGTGCCGACACGTATCCAGAGAGGCGGATCAATACTCGATGCTGGTGCTGTTCGCTGCACAGGTCGGACGCGAAATCAGATGACTTACAGTGTTCCGACCCGCGATAGACGCCGTTGTACAGTATCGACATATTGTACTGGCTAGTCGACACAGGCTCGGACACCAAGAATTTTTTGGCGCAGGATTACTGTGGCTACTGAACCAGGGTTCAACTGAGCTACCCGATAATCTCCGAAACAATTGGGGAAACACCTTGTCGATTCGTACTGTCCTCTTACTGGCATTTATGGCTCCAGTTTCGATTGCCTTGGCAGAAGAACCCCTTAGCGCCGCCATCAATCTCGATATTCCACCCTATATCATGAACGAAGCGACTGACGGGCTCGAAATCGCAATTGTAAAGAAAGCGCTGCCGGGGCAAAACGTAGAATTTGTCCAGATGCCATTTAACGAGATTAACCAGGCAATTTCCTCAGGTACGGCCGACCTAGCAGTGTCGGTGGCCGCTACCGATAGCGATGGAATCTATTCGGATTACTTCATTACCTTTGAGAATTATGCGATCAGCCACGAAGCAGTGAAGCTGGAGATAAACGATATCTCGGATTTGGCAGGCCGTCCGCTTCTTACATGGCAGGGTGCATATTTTGAGCTCGGCCCGGCATTTGAAGCAATGTATGGCCCTGGCGGCTCGGAGCATGCCAACTATATTGAAGTCGCAGATCTTCAGGAGCTGGTAGTCCAATTCTGGCGTGATCCGGACAGCATTGCGGTTATCGACCACAATGTTTTCAGATATTTCACCGATCAAGCAGGCGAGACAATGCAGGAGGCCAGGCTGCACGACCTTTTTGCGCCCGGCAGCAATTTTCGGGTTGGTTTTCGCGATGCTGATGTCAGGGACCAGTTTGACGCAGGGCTGTCGCAATTGTGCGAAAGCGGCGAGTATGGGCGCTTGCTGGAACGCTACAAAGTCGAGCTGCGAAAATCGGTTTGCGAAGATTGAGTGCAAAGAAACTAGGCCCAAGTTTTCTGCAAATTCTGGCTTAGCCAATGCTCAACAGCTTCGTGCACATGCATCACGGTATTGGTTGACAGTAATTCACTCGACCTTGGGCAGCACGGCCTGACACTCGATTTCCACTTTCATTCGCGGATCGACCAAAGCGGAGACCTCAACCAGTGTTGATGCCGGGCGGTGCTCGCCGAAATATTCTACGCGTCTTGGATTGATTGCTGCGCGCTCGGATATGTCAGTCATGAAGACTTGGACTTTGACGATGTGTTCTGGCCTGCCGCCTGCAGCCCGTAGGCACGCGTCCATTGAATTGATGGCAATATCAAACTGGGAGACCGTATCTTCGGGAATCGTTCCGTCTGCTTTCATGCCAACGATGCCGGAAACCCATATGTGGTTGTCGGCCTTGACTGAATGGCAATAGTGGCTGACAGGTGGCAGCTCATCTTCAACCATGAAACGCTCTATCGTCATAATTTTGCTCCTTTGTCTCAGGGTAGGGCCGCGATTAAACCCGCTCTCAAGGATGGATGATTCGGGCGTGAACAAAGACCCGCACATACGACAAATATTGGACAGAATATCCAACAAATCAGCAAAATTATTGAGTTAACTGGTACGCCCTACGGGACTCGAACCCGTGTTTCCGCCGTGAAAGGGCGGCGTCCTAGACCGCTAGACGAAGGGCGCGGCTATTCCCGGCGGGAATAAAGCAGGAATCTCTGCTCGACGTCGCCGGGTTATAGAGGCGAATTACACAGGCTTCAACCTGAAAAACACCGCTAATCCGAGTTTTTTGTGCTTGCCCGAATTTGACCGATTTGCAGCGTCGAAACGGCAAATTGCATCAATTCACCGCGGATTGATCACCACTTGCCGTTATTGCCCATGCTTTTCCAGGGTTCAGCCGGTTCCAAAGCGTCGCCTTTTTGCAACAGTTCGATGGAAATATTATCCGGCGACCGAACGAACGCCATGTGTCCGTCCCGCGGTGGCCGGTTGATGGTGACTCCGGCATCCATCAGCTTCTGGCACAACGCATATATGTCATCGACGACATAGGCGAGGTGACCAAAATTGCGACCTTCGTCATAATCCTCAGGGTCCCAATTATGGGTCAGTTCCAGACAGGGGATCCGTTTTTTCTCTTCTGAATCAAGCTCTGTATCCCCAATATCATGCGGTGCGGCGAGGAAAATCAGGGTAAATCGGCCGGCTTCTGATTCCCTGCGGCGAACCTCTTTCATACCAAGCAGGTTACAATAAAAGTCGAGTGATTTGTCGACATCGGTGACACGAACCATCGTATGCAAGTACTTCATTTTTGAGACTCCGCCTGTGAATTGGTGATTGAATTGACGAAAATATAGTACTTTCCCACAGCCAAAGAAGGATATTTCAAAAACTTTCTTTTTGGGTATTGCAGGAGCCGCCCCCGAAGATGTTATGATTTGGTGGAGAATCAGAGCGAGGACGACCGCGAGGCGCGGCAATACAAGGGCTCGGTTAGAATGGGGGCCAAAGCGGCAGCCGGAAATCCCCGGCAAGACACCGTCGAGGAAGAAACTTCAGCCAGTGATGTGTCAGCTGAGGTTCTCGAAGTGTCTGGAGCGATAAAATGGTTTGATGTTGCCAAGGGATTTGGCTTCATTGTCCCGGACGGCGATCTGCCGGACGTGCTTGTGCACGTAACCTGCCTGCGCAAGGATGGCTACACGACAGTATTGGAAGGCGCGCGCATCGTTTGCGAAGCGGTCAAGCGCGAAAAGGGCCTGCAGGCACTGCGAATTCTCTCAATGGATGACTCAACTGCCGTTCATCCAAGTTTGCAGTCATCTGGTACACACACTCAGGTAGCTGCAGAAAGCGACTTGGAACGTGTCCAGGTCAAATGGTTCAACCGGACAAAGGGATACGGATTTGTCGTGCGCGAGGGCGAGGACATCTTTGTGCACATGGAGACGCTCAGGCGCTTTGGCTTGACCGAACTTCATCCGGGCCAGTTCGTACGGGTGAGATTTGGCCGCGGTCCGAAGGGGTTGATGGCCGCCGAGATCTATCCCGACAACAGCTCGCCGCCGACGCATTGACCGCTGCTGGGCAAAAGTCCCGTTTCTCGGAAAACTTCTCTTTTCAAATATCGAATTGGCATTAACCCGGTAAAACGGGCCAAGGCTGGAATGGCTGTCTGTCAGACATAATTTGACATAATGCACGAATATGCTCCATTGCATCGGCCCCAAAAGGCGCTTGGCCATCTGGCTACATAATTGGGAAACACATGCATGCTCCATCTTCAGGAACCATATTTCCGTAAAGTGAAATCAGGTCCGCTACGCAATCTGTTATACGGCATTCTGGTTTTGATCGTTGCTGCGGTGGTGTTGCAGGTGGCTTCTCATGCCCAGCAGGCTGCCGGCGTACCGCAAATCCTCGATTCAGAAGATCTTGTCATCGTCACTGCGGGGGGATCTCATACGCTGAAGGTTGAAATCGCCGATGAGCCGCATGAGCAGGCAAAGGGGCTGATGTTTCGCGAAGATCTGGCTGCAAACGAAGGCATGCTGTTTGATTTCGGCGAAACCAGAATGGTCACCATGTGGATGAAAAACACGCCTTTATCTCTCGACATGCTGTTTGTCAGGTCGGACGGGACCGTTGCCACCATTGCCGAGCGAACCGAACCCTTTTCATTGAAGACCATCAGTTCGGGGGAACCTGTATCCTTTGTGCTTGAATTGCGCGGCGGCGTGGCAAAACTGATGGGTATCAAGCCGGGGGACCGCCTGGAACACCGTCTGTTCGACAGTTAAGCCAGCAAATGAGCCTGGGTCCGGGAGGTCGAATATACGAACAAGAAGAAATTCATGATTTTCCTACTTGCAGGTCCATTGGCCAGAGTGTAGGAAAACGCGCTCCCGGTGAACCGTGGAGAACTATTCGGAGCGTAGCGCAGTCTGGTAGCGCATCTGGTTTGGGACCAGAGGGTCGCAGGTTCGAATCCTGCCGCTCCGACCAATCACATAAACCATCTCTGAAGCAACCGGCAGCGGCTTTATCAGCGCCAGCCATCCTTCACACCAGCGATTTGATCAGGCCCAATATCGCCATTACCGCAAGCAGGATAATGGTCATCCGCCGGAAATCAGCCGGCTGGGTGTGCAGGAATCGCTTGCTGCCAAGCCAAATTCCGGCGAACAGGAACGGCAAAGCCAGTACTGCCGCGACAACTGTATCCGTACTGGCGATACCTGCCACGACCATCATCGGCAGCGCGAAAATATCGATCGCGCAAAGATAGAACATCATCGTCGCGCGGAAGATCCGTGCCGGGATGGATTGTGCCGCGAGAAACAGCGCGATTGGCAGACCGCCAACCGCGGCGGCATTGGCAATTCCCGAAGCCATTCCCGCGCCCAGCATGCCTGGTGCGCCGACCCGTTTTTTCAAAGACCACCCGGCTAACAGCGCAATCGACATTGCAAGGATAAAGGATGACAACACCAACCGCACCGTATCAATATCGAGACGCGACAGGATGGTGACCGATAGTGGCATGGTTATCAGCGCGCCGGCCAGCATGATCAACAGCATGCGGCGGTCGAGATCGGGCCAGGTCGATCGTGCCTGCCCAAGCGTGGCTACAATTTCCAGGATCATCACGACCGGAACCATATAAAGCGGATCGGTGATCAGGGCGGAGCCGGAGACAACAAGCGCCGAGAAACCGAACCCCGAATAACCACGGATGAAGGCCGAGGCAAAGATGACAACAGCAAGGAAGACGACAGCCATCGGACCCAGCTGAAACGGGATGGCGAAATCAACCGGCATATCCCATCTGCTCCATCTGTTTTTATGGGGTTATCGATTCAGGCGTGATTCCTGACCACCGTAACGATTACACCCAACCGGGTAAAGCGCATCGCTATGTCCGGATCGTGCCAGTTTGATATCCTGCCCAACATTGAAATTTTGTAATTCTTGTATTCTTGTTCATCATGGCAAATCGCAGTATGACCATGTCATAGCCAGAACGAAAATAACAACTATTGCAAGGATGGCCGTAAATATGCCCGCACGAATTTACCGCCCGGCAAAGACCGCAATGCAATCCGGCAAGGCGAAGTCCGACCATTGGGTAATCGAATTTGAACTGAGTGAGCGCCGCACAATCGAACCACTTATGGGCTACACCAGCTGCGGGGATACCCGGCAGCAACTCTCTCTCAAGTTTCCGACAGCCGAGGCCGCGGAAGCCTATTGCGTGAAACATGGTATCGAGTTCCAGGTGCAAAGACCGCACAAGCAACGCAGGCGCAAGGCGACTTACGCGGAAAATTTTGCATTCAACCGGAAAATGCCCTGGACGCATTGAGGTTGGTAAGACAGCGTTTCTAAATCCTTCGGAGAAAGGAAGAATAGCTAATTCTAGTCATTTCCCACTTTTGACATAGTGTAACTCGCTACGGAATTCCGATTTGAGATCGAATTCTTCAGGTGAGGGAATTGATGAACCAATTCAATGCAAAAAATGCTTGAATTGTTTCCCGAATGCGGCAAGCTTGACCTTGCCTGACATGGATCCCGGCTGTTGGACCGGGATGGAGGGTTTAAATACCGGCATGGCTTGCAGCAAATGTCGGAATAAAAACTGGAAGATCTTTTCGAAGAAAAATTCCGATATAGCCCGTTGCAGGACCAAGACTGAAAAGGGAGTTTAGTAATGCGATTGAGTTTGGTGTGGCGCTTGTTTCTGGCGCTTTGTTTGGCAGTGCCGCTAACGCCCATCAGGGCGAAGGTCGTACACTCCCAGGAGACAGCAGCCGCCACGGACGCGTCTGCCACGGAAGAAACCTCTTCAAGCGCAGATCCCTCCGCACCCCAACCTCTTACCGATGACGAGCTTGAAGTTCTGGTCGCCCGTATCGCGCTTTATCCGGACGAGTTGATCGCGGTAATCTCCGGTGCTTCCCTTTATCCGCTTCAGATTGTCGAGGCAGCCCGGTTCCTGGACAAATATGAAAAAGACAATTCTCTCAAGCCGGACGAGGATTGGGACGGAAGCGTCATTTCACTGCTGAACTATCCGGAAATTCTCCGGATGATGAGCGACGATCTCGCCTGGACACAGGAGTTTGGGGAGGCCTTGGCCTACCAGCAGAAAGATGTCCTGGTGGCAATCCAGCAGCTTCGCGATGAGGCGATTGCCAACGGCATCATCGGCACCGATGACAAGATGGAAGTCGTCGAGGAAGACGACAATGTCGTCATCCGGTCCACCAGCACTGAAACTGTTTACGTGCCGCAATATGAACCGGAAATGTTGTATGTGGCAGACTATCCGCCAACACCGATTGCATACTACCCCACGCCATACCCGCACTATTACTATCCCGGCGCAACATTCTTTGCCGGATTTGTTACCGGCGCGATTTGGGCAGGCATCGTGGATTGGGGCAATTGGGGCGTCTGGGGCGGCCGGTACAGTGGCAACAAGATCAATATCGACTGCAACAATTGCTTCAACAATCGTGAGTTCAACGGCAAGGTCAATCTGGGCGACGTAGACCTGCGCAATATTGACAGGTCTAAGGTCAAATTCGACAAGAACCAGTTGGCGAACCTGGACCGCAAGGACATCCGCAACAACATCAAGGATCGTCCAAACAACAACATTCGCGACAAGGCTCAATCAATCAAGAAGGAAAGACCTTCAAATCTGCCCGCAAACAAGGGCGGCTCGCGCGATGTGCGTAAAAGCATGCAGGAAGGCTTGAAAAAACGGCCCGCGACCGGTGCTCAAAACCGACCGAATGTCAGCAGGCCTTCGACAGCAGACAGGCCGAAGGCCCAGCGCCCGGCAAACAAGGGATCCGGCAAAAAGGCTACGGCGGCAAAAAAACGGCCTTCAAACAAGAAGGCCGGCGCCAAGGCTGACCGTCGTCCGAAGAAGCCAACCAGCCTGGGCAATGTCAGCAAGGGCAAACGGCAAAAGGTCGCTTCAAAACGCGGATCGAAGAGTATGGGTGGAGGTTCGCGCAAGGCCAGCAAGCACAAATCCGTCAAGAGAAAAGGTGGTGGCAAGAGAAGGGGCGGCGGCGGACGTCGTCGCTGATAAGGGTCAAAGGATGAAAACCATGAAAAACAACATTCGTGCACTGCTTCTGACCCCGGCCTTTGTGGCATTCACGGCTCTTGCCGGGTTGCCCACCATTGCCGCCGCTCAGGAAGATCTTGAAATAGTTGAATTCCTGGCAGAGGAACGAGCGCCTTCTTACGAAAGTTCCGAAACCCTGATCAACGAGTTCAAGGAGGCCTTTGCGTCCAACGATCTGGGAAATCTGGCAGATTTGCTGGGTTTGGATACAGAGCGTCTGATGAGCGACGAGGCGACACTCGATGCGTTTGTGAAAATTCGTGATGGCCTGGCCGAGAAGCTGACGCTTTTTGAGGAATCCAACATCATCATATTGGAGATCGGTCGCGAATTATGGCCGTTTCCGTTTCCAATCGTGCAGGATGACAATGGCACCTGGTCCTTTGATACCCTTGCCGGTTTGGAGGAGATCATAAATCGCCGCGTCGGCCGTAACGAGCTTGAAGCAATCGAAACGGCACGGGCCTATGTCGATGCACAGCGCGAATATGCCAGCGAAGATCGCGACGGTGACGGCGTGCTGGAATATGCCCAGAAGCTTATCAGTGCGGGAGGTCAGGCCGATGGTCTTTACTGGCCGGAATCACCCGAGCTGGGAACCAGTCCCGCTGGTGATTTTGCCAAGGAAGAAGCCGTTGAGGGCGCGCGAAGAGGCGATGGTTATTTCGGCTATCGCTACCGCATTGTTACTGGTCAGGGCAACGAAATTGCCGGCGGATCCTATGACTATGTCATCAACGACAACATGATCGCCGGATTTGCCCTGATTGCCTGGCCGGTCAGATACGGCGAGACAGGCGCAAAGACATTCATGGTCAGCCATCACGGCACCGTCTATGAAGCCGATCTGGGACCGGAAACCGAAACAATTGTCAAATACATCACCACTTTCAATCCCGATGACAGTTGGGACGTGGTGACCGACTATTGAGGACAACCGAACGCGTGACGCAACTTCTGTTTGGGGCGACGAATAACAATAAAAATGTTCGAGGAGATCGAAAGGTGAAATCCAAAACCAGTTTTCTAATTGCGGCAGGATTTGCTGCCGTATTGTCTTCCGTAATGGCAGCTGGTCCGGCATTTGCAAAATGTTCAACCTTCAAGCCAACGCGGCCCGGTGAAGTCTATCTGATCCGCGGATTGGCCAATGTCTTCTCTCTTGGCATGGACACCATGGCCAAGGAATTTACAAAGCTTGGCATCCAGAACTGCGTTGCAAATCACCGGGTCTGGACCGGTCTCGCGCAGGACGTGATTGAGCGGAATTATTCAAATGCCGTCAACTATCCGGTGATCATTGTCGGTCATTCGCTTGGCGCCGGTGTTGCCCCGAAAATGGCAACCCGATTAGGCAAGAACAATATCGAAGTTGCCTATGTGGTTATGTATGACCCTGTTGAACCGACCCAGGTCGGCAAGAATGTTGACGAGATCATCAACTATTACCTCAATAGCAAGAACAAGGACAAGATACTCAGGCCTGGAGCCGGGTTTGAGGGTGATCTGCAAAACATTGACCTGCGGGGCCAGGGCAATGTTGATCACTTCAACATTGAGGATAACCGGCAGCTGCAGCAGATTGTCTACGACCGGGCCATGGCCCTGTCCAACGCGATCGCCGAAAAGGAAGGGTAATTTTCTTTCCGAAAAACACGGTTGATCTAAAAAAGAAAAGCTCAGCGAAACCTTGGTTCCGCTGAGCTTTTTTGTACCTGTCTCTCAGTGTTGATTAGGCGCGAGCGAACAGATCGGCATTCATCACCTTGGCCCAGGCCTGCGCGAAATCCTCTACGAACTTCCCATGCGCATCCTCGCTGGCATAGACTTCGGCAATCGCCCGAAGTTGCGAGTTTGAGCCGAAAACTAGATCGACACGCGTACCGATCCATTTGGTGTCGCCGCTTTCGCGATCATGACCTTCAAAAACGTCTTCGGATTCTGAAGTTGGTTTCCACTCGGTCGCCATGTCGAGCAGGTTGACGAAGAAGTCATTGGTCAACGTATCTGGCCGGTTGGTCAGGACACCATGTTTGGACTGTCCATGGTTGGCGCCCAACACGCGCATGCCGCCTACCAATACGGTCATTTCAGGCGCGGTCAGACCCAGCAGTTGCGCCTTGTCGACCAGCATTTCTTCTGCCGATACCGCATATTTGGCCTTTTCATAATTGCGGAAACCGTCCGCGACCGGCTCCAGAACACCAAAGGACTCGACATCGGTTTGCTCCTGAACGGCATCACCACGTCCCGCTGTGAAAGAAACGGTGACATCCTGCCCGGCATCCTTGGCAGCCTTCTCGATGGCAGCGGTGCCACCCAGAACGATCAGGTCCGCCAACGAAACCTGTTTGCCACCGGACTGCGCACCGTTGAAATCCGCCTGAATGCCTTCAAGGACTTTCAGCACCTTGTCCAGTTCGGCGGGTTGATTGACATCCCAATCCTTTTGCGGGGCAAGACGTAGGCGTGCGCCATTGGCGCCGCCGCGCTTGTCTGTCCCGCGGAAGGTTGACGCGGATGCCCAGGCTGTCGAAACCAGTTGACCGATAGAGAGGCCGGAACCCAGGATCTTGCCTTTAAGATCAGCAATATCCTTGTCATCGATCAATTTGTGGGTAACCGCCGGAATTGGATCCTGCCAGATGAGATCTTCGGCAGGAACCTCGTCGCCGAGATAGAGTGCCCGTGGGCCCATATCGCGATGGGTGAGCTTGAACCATGCCCTCGCAAAAGCGTCCGCGAACTCATCCGGGTTTTCATGGAACCGCTTGGAGATTTCCCGGTAAGCAGGATCTTCTCTTAGCGACAGGTCGGTCGTCAGCATAATGGGAGAATGGCGTTTCTTCGGATTATGCGCATCAGGAACGGCATCTGCCGAAGCGGAATCTTTCGGCTTCCACTGTTGGGCGCCAGCAGGGCTCTTGGTCAGTTCCCATTCATGGCCGAACAGCGTATCGAAAAAGCTGTTATCCCATTTATCCGGGGTAGGGGTCCACGCACCCTCAAGCCCGCTCGATGTCGTATCGGATCCAACACCCGAACCAAACTTGTTGCTCCAGCCAAGACCCTGCTCTTCGAGAGGGGCGCCTTCCGGCTCGGCACCGACAAGTTCCGGATCACCGGCGCCATGGGTCTTGCCGAAAGTGTGTCCACCGGCGATCAAGGCAACGGTCTCTTCGTCATCCATCGCCATGCGGGCAAAGGTCTCGCGAATATCGTGAGCCGCCGCTACCGGATCAGGGTTGCCGTTTGGTCCTTCCGGATTGACGTAAATCAGGCCCATCTGCACCGCCGCAAGCGGGTTTTCCAGATCGCGGTCACCTGAATAGCGTTTGTCGCCAAGCCAGGTGTCTTCGCCACCCCAGTAAATGTCTTCTTCAGGTTCCCAGATATCCTCGCGGCCGCCGCCAAAGCCGAATGTCTTGAAGCCCATTGATTCCAGCGCGACATTGCCGGTCAGGATCATCAGGTCGGCCCAGGAAATCTGGTTGCCGTATTTCTGTTTGATCGGCCACAACAACCTGCGTGCCTTGTCTAGGTTCACATTGTCCGGCCAGCTGTTGAGCGGCGCAAAGCGTTGCGTACCAGATGAACCGCCGCCACGGCCGTCGCCCGTCCGGTAGGTGCCGGCACTATGCCAGGCCATACGGATGAACAGCGGGCCGTAATGTCCATAGTCAGCCGGCCACCACGACTGCGAGTCCGTCATCAGCGCGGTCAGATCCTTTTTCAGCGTCGCCATGTCCAGCTTGCTGAACTCGACGGCATAATCGAAACCCTTGGACATTGGATTGGAAAGGGCGGAGTTTTGATGAAGAATTCTCAGATTCAGCTGGTTTGGCCACCAGTCCCGGTTGGATCTAACTCCAAAGGTCGTATGCATCACCGGGCATTTACCTACATCAGCGGCTACGTTCATTTCTTTCTCCGATCAAGACAATAGAAATTGGAATGGCTATTTGAATAATGCCCGGACTTGACTGGAAGATGACGCATTTTCTGACGGGGAATGCAGGCAAACCCAGACAAATTGGACTGGGAGCATCCATTTCCAACGGAAATCAAGAAAACTGGCGGCTTCCAAATGTGTCCGCGCATTTCTTTGTTTGAAAACTATACCAAACTGCGTCAATTACTTTAAATTAAATATGCTGATCACTCTGATAAGGTGTCCTTATGATAAATATCACGATCAAGCAGCTTCGCTAT
The DNA here is from genome assembly GCA_028289365.1 of Salaquimonas sp. Taxonomy (GTDB): domain Bacteria; phylum Pseudomonadota; class Alphaproteobacteria; order Rhizobiales; family Rhizobiaceae; genus BOKV01. Next base: position 23,015 of record JANQQM010000112.1, read on the forward strand.
TTCGAAGCGCTGGCCCATCATGGTCATTTTGGCCGGGCGGCCGATGCCTGCGCCATCTCGCAGCCTGCTCTGTCGATGCAGATAAAGGAGCTGGAAGATACGCTCGGCAGCCCTCTGTTTGAACGCGCTTCGCGTCAGGTCAGGCTGACGAATTTCGGCGAGGGTTTTTCGTCCCGGGTTCATGAGATCCTACGATCCGTGGATGAGCTAGGCGATTTCGCGAGAGCTTCCCAACATCGTTTGGTCGGAAGGCTCCGCATCGGCGTCATACCAACCATCGCGCCCTATCTGTTGCCCGATATAATGAGCAAGCTTTCTCGCAGCCATGAAGGTCTCGATATCCACATACGCGAATCCACGACGACAACCCTGATCCAGGAATTGACGGACGGGCGGCTCGATACCGCCATCCTGGCATTACCCGTCTATGAACCATCTCTAACCGAAGTATCCTTGTTTGACGAAGAGTTCGTGCTGATCAGGCCAGGCGAGGATGAAGACAAACCGGTGCCGGATCGGGAGATGCTGCGCCATATGCGGCTATTATTGCTGGAGGAGGGGCATTGCTTTCGTGATCAGGCTCTCTCGTTCTGCAATATGCAGGCCGCATTGCCCCGCGAGGTACTGGACGCCAGTTCGCTATCAACCTTGGTACAGATGGTCGCTGCCGGCATCGGCGTCACCCTGATACCGGAAATGTCAGTCGCCATTGAAACCCGGTCCGCTGAGGTGTCGGTCGCCCGTTTTGACAAACCACGGCCCACACGCACGATTGGCATGATCTGGCGTAAGACTAGCCCACTGGCAACACAACTCATGCAGATTGCCGAGGAGGTCAGGCTCACCGCAAACCGGGAAGATCGATCGCACAGTCACAAAACCACAGCTGCCTGAAACTATCGCGGCCGGCGGGTTACAATAAATACGGCAGCGCTTTCCTCAGGCTGCCAGACCGTCACGATCTTAAACCCTTGCTTGGCGATGATTTCTTTAAGGCTGTCTGGTGTCAGCGGTAATATTTTTGGCAGGATGCCGATCCCGCCTAGGGTCGACAGACCAAACCGAACGACCGGGTTCATCTTTCCAATACACACCGTCGATGAGAAAAACATGCCGCCTGGCTTCAAGGCCTGATGGACCTTCGACAATGTCTCATCAAGGTTGGAAACAAGATGCAGAATGGACATCCCCAGAACCGCATCATAATCGCCGTCGGGATTGGGTATCGGCCAGTCTTCGAATGAAGAAACTTCAAACCGGACATTCTTGATGTTCTGCGCTTCCGCCTTTTCGCGCGCGATCGCGATCATCTCGGATGAGAAATCAATTGCGTCGATATGGAAGACGCGTGGAGCGTGGATCATCGCAGTTGTCCCGGTTCCACAACCAAATTCCAATACCCGATCGTCTTTGGTTAGATATTTTGCCGTCTCGTCGAGTTTATGCTGATAGGCTTCCGGATTGTCGACCGGTTTGCGGGAATATCCCCGCGCCATGAAATTCCAGAATCGGGTCGGGTGTAACAGCATTCCAGGTTTCCTTCGGTGTCAAGATTTCGCTCGGATCAGCTGGCATCCACGATGTTGAAGACCTCCTCCAGAGGCTTGTCGAAGACGCGGGATATCAGGATCGCCAGCTCAAGAGTCGGTGAATATTTGGCGTTTTCAATCGCAACGATTGTCTGCCGTGTAACCCCAACTCTTTCGGCCAGTTCCTTTTGAGTCATTTCATCAGCATCAAACCGCAAACGGCGGATATTGTTGGTTATTTTCATCTTGCCCATGGTCAGTATCCCCGCCGGTAACTGGCAAATTTGACCAGGTCCGCGGCCATCGAACCGAGCGCCATGGAAAAGTAGATGATGTTAAAACCGACAAGCGCCGACCGGCCAAAGGCCAGGGTGACAATTGACAGAATGAAACCGGCAGCAGCGAATATCACGACGGCGACGATGCCGCGCTGATCGAAGAGCTTGTCGCGCTCATCGACGAGGAAACTCGGCTTTTCGGTGTGGGTTACAATCGCATAGCCGATATTGAAAAGGATTGTCCCGAGGATTGTACCGATGATCGCAATAGGAATTACCCAGATTACCATCCGTGCCCAAACGTTCACCGCGTCGGGGCCATCAAATTGGCCGGCGGCGTTCATCGCCAGCAACTGCATAACGATGTATCCGTTCACGAGCAGATTGACGATGATGGACACAACATTGTTTCGGTCCTGATAGGTCATAACGAGCCTTTCTCCAACGCGATGGATGGCACTAGAATGAGTAATATATTTTCGACAACAGGTAAGAAATATCATACATTATGTCAAATATTTTATACACAATTTGGTAAAGAACCTTATTTCCCGCGCAATTTCAGGGGCTTACCAAAAACAGGGGGCTGATTGGCTCAAATATACGCGGTGATTCAGAACTGGAACCGCAGCGACATTCCGGTACTTCTGTTAACAGGCCTGTCAAAAGGCTGTATCGCATGGTCGCGGATCGGGTCGTTGAATTCCGCCGACATGCCGGGCCTACCCTGACCTCTCGTAGGTTCGGGATCCCAACCGAAATCGTCGCTGAGCGGCAAGCGCCATTCGGTATCTTCTATCGTTTGCTGCCGGAACGAATTGTCATAGCGCGAAGAGTCATTTGTCTGTGCGATCGCATTGACGACATTCAAAACGCACCAGACCGTGATGAGGACCAATGGAAACAGATAGGGCGAACCGTCGCTGTAGCCCTGCCGAATAGCCAGCGATCTCACCGTTTTACATCCCCGGCCCAGTCAATCGTCTCGAACCAGTATTTATAGGTGGTATCGAGCCATTTGTTGGCAGTTCTGGAGACAATCCAGGAATTGAGGAAGTTCAGCCATTCCTGCTCGCCCTTTTTGACGGCAAGTCCCGCTTTTGAAGCGATGAGTGGCTTGTTCAGCGGTGCATCGATTACATCAGGATGTTCCAGGGCCAGGAAATTGACCGCGGGAACACTGGCTACATAGACTGTGACATCGCCCGCAACCACGGCATTCTCCGCATCTTCAACGGAGGAAAACACCTCAAGCTTGGCGTCTTTGAAGAACCGCTTTGAGAAATCCATTGCCAAGGTATCCTGAACCGCGCCAATCTTGTTTGCAGCCACGTCAAGTTCCTCGAAGGATTTGATCTGCTCGGTTGCTTCCTTATTCGCTGCCAGCGAGATACCGGACTCCATATAAGGTTGCGAGAAATTCACCCGCAATGCGCGCTCCGGCGTGATCGCCAGCCCGGCGGCGACCACATCGATTTCTTCCTTTTCCAATCCGGAAAGAATCGCGTCGAGTGGGTAAACCTTGAATTCCGCTTCAACCCCCATATCCTCGGCCAATTGCTTGGCCACGGCAATGTCGAACCCGTCAAGTTGGTCATTGGCACCATTGAAAGTCCAGGGTACGAATAGCGAAACACCAACCCGCAGGGTACCGCGATCAAGAACGGATTTGATGACATCTGCCAGAGCATAGGACGGCATCAGTACAGACAAAACTACCGCAAGGCAGATGATAACGCGCATTCTCATTGATTGTCTCCGGGAAGCTTAGGGTTAGATGTTTGATACACCAATCCCCAGAGCACCATAACCAAAAACTTTATCGATGCGCTAAATTGTCCAAAAGAAGAGGCTGTATTCTGGTGAATCGCCAGGTCTGCTCCAACCAAAAAATGCAAACTGAACATTTGTTGCAGGGTCCATTTGTTGCTAACAATTGCAGCTAGTTCAGCATCTCCAGAAAACCAGCCGATTTGGAAGTAGCAGAAGATGAAGCATCGCGTTGTCGCGTCGACCCCTGCCGGAAGGCGACGATATATGCGCTTGCTGGTGCCACACATTCTTTCAAGTGATCTTATCGATCGGTATGATATCTGGATAAACACGACCGACCCGATCGATCTTGAGTTCATTAAATCGTTGGGAAAGCACGACAAGATCCGATTGATCGAGCAGCCGGATGGCGAAATCAACGGGAACAGGTCAATCAACGCCTTTTTTCGATATGCCATGGAACCAGATGAGGTCTATATCCGGTTCGATGATGATATTGTCTGGATGAAGCCGGATACGATCGAGAAAATCGTGGAATTCAGGCTTGGCAATCCGGAATATTTCCTGGTGGCTCCGTTCATTATCAACAACGCGATTTGCACATCAGTACTTCAAGCCCAGGGCAAGTTGAGGGATTTCAGAAGGGTCGCGCCATACTGCCTCGATAAGAATGGGTGGGCGTCGGCGGCGTTTGCGGAAAAATTGCACCGGCAAGCGATAAAGGAGATTAACGACAACAAAATCCATGAGTTTTCCGGTGTGGATGCTCAATTTGCAGCTTGTCGCTTTTCCATTAACTGCATTTGTTGGTTTGGGTCTGACCTGAAACCTTTTGACCAAATATATGCCGGTAGCGACGAGATGCAGATTTCATACGCCATACCCATGATTGCAAATCGCACCAATGCCATAGTTGCTGATACGCTCGTCTCTCATTTCGCCTTTTATACGCAACGCGAGCATCTCGATGCGACCGATATCCTGCAATGTTATTACGACCTCAGAGGCATTGCGGGTTGGCTTTCAAGGGATGCTGTTGAATTTGTGGAACAGGCTTATAATTCTGCTTCCGGTTCAACCGAAGTGCATCAAATATACCCAACTTCAAATTCTGAGACTTCTATTCTACAACGGGAATTTCGTTACCCAGCTGGGATCAAGACCAAGAGAACCTCAATTGCCGGGCTTTTTAGTAAGGCTTCCAAGGCGGTAGAAAAACTGAGCCCAAGGGGGAAGTAAATTATCGCCGAACAATTCGATTGGTTAGTTGTTGGCGCCGGATTCACAGGCGTCACCATTGCCGAACAGATCGCATCTAACTTGAAGCAGCGAGTGCTGGTGGTTGATCAACGCTCTCATATTGGCGGAAACGCCTATGATTGCCACGATGACAACGGTGTATTGGTACACAAATACGGTGGACATATTTTCCATACAAACTCGCAGCGTGTTGCGGAATATCTTTCAAGATTTACGTGTTGGACACCCTACCAGCACAAGGTCAAGGCATTGGTCAACGATCAACTTGTTCCACTTCCGATTAATTACAATTCGATTGAGATGATATTCGGCAAGCCGGACGGTCAGCAAATGGTACAGGCGCTTGAAGACGAATTCGGCGAATATTCAAGCGTGCCAATCCTCAAAATGCGGCAATCAAGTTCTTCCCAAATCCGTCGAGTAGCCGACGTGATGTATGAGAAAGTGTTTTTGCATTATAATCTCAAACAATGGGGCCTTACCCCGGAACAACTAGATGCTTCCGTGTCGGCCCGTGTTCCGGTCCGCCTTTCCAGGGACGATAGATTTTTCCAGGATAGTTTCCAGAACATGCCGGAAGATGGCTACACGGCAATGTTCAAACGCATGCTGAACGATCCGCTCATAACGGTGGAGTTGGATACGAGCTATCGCGATGCAGTCGAGAGTATTCGATTCAAACGATTGGTGTTCACGGGTCCGATCGACGAGTACTTCGATTACAAATACGGCCAATTGCCCTATCGAAGCCTTCGGTTCCAATTCGAGACAAAACCGCAGGAGAAATTGGTACAGCATGTCGCACAGGAAAATTATCCAACGCCTGCAAACGAACATCCCTTTACGCGTTCGATGGAGTTTCGTCACATTACAAATCAACAAGGTGTCAATTTCACAACCCTGTCGCTTGAATATCCGGAAGCTTATGTTGTCGGCCAGAATCAGCCCTACTATCCTGTGCCACGAGACGAAAATCGCGAGCTTTTTCGTAAATACCAGGCTGATGCCATGAAACTGAAATCGGTGTTCTTTGCCGGAAGACTTGCCGATTACAGCTATTACAACATGGACCAAGCGGTAGCGCGGGCCTTGTCTTGCTTCGACAAGCAAATCGTGGCGGTTGCGGCTTAGCAATATTGGTTATTGTCGGCGGTATAACAAAGGGCACCTGTAGAGCGAGTGCAATCCTGACAATTTTGTAAACAGATTGGGCGATATATTCGTTTTTATTAAAATAGTTTTTATGAATTTTCGATATTGTGCGCCGGATTTCTCATATTTCCGCGAATCAAGCGCGGATTATGGTTTGCATGTCCCGGTTCATTTGCCGACCGGGATAATTTGAGAAATGAGAGGCGGAATAATGTTTGAAATGCATCAGATGCAATATAAGCGCATCGTCATGTTGACGTCGTGCGCGTTGACCTTTGCGGCTTTTGCAATCTGGCGAATTTTTCAATCGGTCGCAGAACGCGGTGGTATCTTGGGCAATCCCGATGTTGCACCTGACCTCTACATCCTGAGCTGCACCATTTTGATGACCTGCGGCGTGGTCGCCATACTGGCCAGATCCTATGAGGATCACAAACAGATCACCCAGGCAGAGCGGTACGATCAGGACACCGGCCTGCCAAATTCCGCCTCCCTTGTCGAACGGCTCAACAAATCCGTAAAAAATGGCAAGACCCAGAGCGAGATCGGTCTGCTGGCGATCGGCATCGACGGATTGCAATCAATCAATGTCGCTCGCGGATATGGAGTCGGAAATCAGGTTATTCGCGTTGTGGCCGAGCGCCTGAACGCTGCGATCGGAAACAGCGGGACATTATACCGGATATCCGGTGATACATTTATGGTGTGTGCCAATGGGATCGAAACCGAGAGCGAGTTGGCACAGATCGCCGAGAGAATAATCGAATTGCGCGATGAACCGATCTTGGCCGGTGGTTTTACCTGCTTTGTCGGATTTGCAATCGGCGCAGTTCTGGCAGATGAAGAAATATCTGATGTCCAGGGATTTGTCAGAAAGGCCGAATTGGCGCTGCTGCATACCAGGACACAATCGACAGAGAAGTTCGTCGTTTATTCAAATCGTCTTGAACATTCGACCAACCGGTTGAGCGACTTGGAGGCCGGGTTCCGGCAAGCTCTCGAAACCGATCAGCTGGAGGTGTACTTTCAACCACTAATCGATAGCGCTTCAAACTCCATCGTAAGCGTGGAGGCATTGGCGCGCTGGATACATCCGCAACTTGGCGTTATCAAACCGCAGGAATTCGTTCGTTTGGCCGAGGCATTGGGTCTGAACGAGAAAATGGGGAATGTTGTACTACGCAAGGCCTGTAGCGCGATCGGTCCGATCAAGGGACTCAATCTTGCCGTCAATATCAGCGCCAACCATTTGTTGCATCCCGAATTCATTCGTGATTTGAAGCAGATACTCGAACTAACTCATTTTCCTCCGGAACGCCTGGAACTCGAGATTACGGAAAATGTCGTCATGGATTTGCCGGTTCGGGCAAATGAAGTGCTGCGGAATTTGAGAAGATTGGGAATTTCAATAGCGCTGGACGATTTTGGAACCGGCTATACCGGACTATCCTACCTCAAGGAATTGCAGGTCGATCGCATCAAGATTGACTCCAAGTTCGTAGTCGGTCTCGGAAAGTCGCCTGAAGCCGAAGCCATGTTCGCCTCGATTGTTGAAATCATCCAGCAGCGTGGCCACAAGATCACGGTCGAAGGTATTGAGACCATGGATCAGCTCAAATTTCTGGAGACGTTTGAAGGATTTTGGTATCAGGGCTTCCTGTTCTCCAAGCCACTCAAATACATTCAGCTTTTGAGGTCCGATTTCCTGAATAACCTCGCAGTGGACCCGGACGATCAATTGGCTGAAGATCATACAGAACCAAAAATAAAACTGGTCGCTTCAAGCTAGTCTAACGATCAGGTCACCATGATCTCGATTGACATTAATCTGTCACAACCGGCTGCATTTAAAATGAGTTAGTGTATTGGGTCATTGAATGGCTCAGTCATGGATTTTCTGCCGACGGATTTTCCTGTCTCAGGGGTTGTTTGTCGGCTGAATCTTGTTACAGCCAAAAACAGCGATACCAAATCCAACCAATTCTTGGTTCCACGAACCAAACTTGAAAGCCGTTACACTTGAAGAAAGTGCTTATATTGGATCCTGACTGTAAGACAAAGTCGGGACATTATTTTCAAACAGACAGGACGCTAATCTCATTGTTTGGCGACTTTGAATGTCACCTGGCTGTTCGCAGACAGGCCTATAAGCATGTGGATTTCGGTTCTGGCGTGAACGTAATCAGATGGTCTGCTCCCAAGGGAATTCTGTCTCGAATTCCCGGAATATTTTCAAAGACAAAGCTAAAGGATCAGGAAAAGGAAATTGATCGCATCAAGCGGGATACAGCGGCCATTTGCCGAATAATAGGCAATCTCGGTTTATCTCGCAGTGACATGGTTATTGTCCATACGGCAGACAGGATCATATCGGCCTTGTCGGATACGATCGGTTCGATCCAGGAAGCAGGCTCACCGACTTTCATAATCCGGTTTGTTGATATGGAACCGATCGGCCAGGGAATTGATGATGCACATGTAAAGTTGGCAAACCATCAGAAATCACGCTCCAATGTTCTGGTTTTCAGCGAGACAGATGAAACTGCCAAATCCATGATTGACCAATATGGGTATTCCCTGGTCAGGCCATGGATTATGCCGCTAGCTTCCCAGGCAACCAGCAAGATGGCCAATCCCGAGGACCCCGACAATGAATTTGTGGTCGGTTTTCTTGGTGGAAAACGCGCCGAGCAGCAGCCAGGATATATTCCGGAACTTGCTCGCCTTCTGATTTCCTCAAGGGATCGTTGGCCAGTTGAGAAAATCTCCTTCCTGGTTCAGGCAGTGTCACCGGGAATAAAACAAACCGAAGAATATGATGCGGCTATGAAAGCATTGAATATGGTCCTCGGCGAGGAAGCCGGTGATCACTTCTCAGTGGAAATGTTGCCATCCATTATGGATGAAACCGAATTTGATCTTGCCGTAGCACGAAGTCATTTGCTGGTTTTGCCCTATGATGTACGAAAATATGGAAATCGTGGTTCGGGCCTTGTGATCGACGCAGCACTTTCAGGCACGCCGATCGCGGTGCCTAAAGGCTTCGCGATGCGCCGCTGGACCGAATTGGCTGGTGCCCCGGTTTGCAATGATGTCAACGAATATGTTGGTGCAATTATGGAAGTCGCCGGCAACTATCAATCCTATCTCAAGTGTGCTGCGCATGGCGGCGACCAGCTGCGTTCCTTCATCGACCAACAGATTGTTGATATCCGTTCGCTGGGGGGCGAGGCCAGCCCAGACCAATAATCCCGGTTGTCAGCGCCATCATCAGCCATCAAGCAATATGTGATGGCGCCTCCGGTTGAAGCGTTGGTTCCCATTGCCTAGATTTTCGCTAGTACCAAAATGCCTGTCATCACGATGGCAGGCGATCACCGAAGGAGCGGTTCATTGCGGGTAAATGCAGATTTCGATCAGCGTGTAGTGGTCAAATATGAAGAAAATCAATGGGTTCCGTCGCCAATGGCGGGTGTCGAACGAAAAATGCTCGATCGCATTGGTGATGAAGTTGCCCGCGCAACCACGATTGTCCGCTACGCGCCCGGCAGCTCTTTTTCAGCACACACCCATGATGGTGGCGAGGAATACATCGTGCTGGAAGGGGTGTTCCAGGACGAACACGGGGATTTTCCTGTCGGCAGCTATGTCAGAAACCCGCCGACATCATCCCATACGCCTGCCGCAGAGCAGGGCGCGATCATATTTGTGAAGCTGCATCAGTTCGATCCGCAGGACAGAACGCAGGTACACGAAACAATTCGCTCGGAGATCGACCTACAGCCCTTGTTTTCCGACGCCAGGGAAACGGTGTGTGTGGAACGCTGGCAACCAAATGCCCAGACAGA
>JANQQM010000113.1 GCA_028289365.1 Salaquimonas sp.
TGTTTTTGCCGTCAGCCAGATATTCGCAGATGTACTTTCGGTCAAAGCCCGGCCAGAGCCCTTGGTCTATACCAACAAGGGCCTTTTCATGTCATGGAAAGACTTGCGCAAGTTTTCCCCCAACATCCTGCGCTCGTCCGTCATCGGCACGGTGGTCGGCATTCTGCCAGGTGTTGGAGCATCAGTAGCTTCGGCCTTTTCCTATCTCGTGGCGCGATTGCAATCGAAAACACCTGAAAAGTTCGGTACCGGATCCGAAGAAGGCATAGTCGCTTCCGAGGCGGCGAACAATGCAAGTGTTGGTGGCGCCCTGATCCCCCTGTTGGCATTGGGAATTCCAGGAAGCGTAGTGGATGCTATCCTGATCGGAGCTCTGACAATTCACTCGATCCAACCCGGTCCGCTTATGTTCAGCTCGAACCCGGAAATTGTCTGGAACGTCATTGCCGTGGATCTGGTCGCCACCTTTGTGATGTTCGCACTGATGCTGGGTTTGGTGCGGTTCTACATCCGCGTGGCCGGGGTGCCTAAACAGTATCTCTTGCCCGTGATCATGGTCTGCTGTGTGGTTGGTGTCTATTCGCTGAACAACACCATGTTTGACGTATGGACGATGCTGGGCTTTGGCGTTGTCGGTTTTCTCTTGGAACGCGCAGGCTTCTCCCTTGGACCGTTTGTCATCGGCTATGTATTGGCGAAAGTGGCCGAGGCCAAATTGCGCCAGGGTCTGATGTTTACCGACGGCGATATTCTGCCGCTCTTCACCTCGCCGTTATCAGCGGCGTTGCTACTGGTCGCGATAGTCCTCCTGGTTTGGTCTTTGGTGACCGAGCGCCGCCGCAAGAACACCCCTTTGTCAACAGCCTTGGACAAGGAATGATTGTATGAAGACCTTGCTTCTTTTGTTTGATTCGCTTAATCGCCGCGCTCTATCGTGCTATGGCGGCGACACCCACACGCCGAACTTTCAACGCCTCGCGGATCGTGCAATTACTTTCGATAATCATTATGTTGGCAGTCTTCCCTGCATGCCGGCACGGCGGGACATTCAGACTGGCCGGCTGAATTTCATGCATCGATCCTGGGGGCCGCTCGAACCGTTTGACCGGACGGGTCCGGAAATACTGAAAGAAAATGATGTCTATTCACACTTGATCACCGATCACTATCACTATTTCGAAGAAGGCGGAATGAATTACCAAAACCGGTTTTCTTCCTGGGAGCTGGAACGAGGTCAGGAATGGGATCCATGGAAGGCCTTGGTCGATGTACCCTTTGAAAAATTCAAGGAACAATACCATCCGCTACAGTTTGATGAGCAGGGTGGACGCGCGCGTGGCATGATCAATCGGCATTTCGTTCGGCAAGAAGAAGATTACTCGATGGCACGCACGTTTGACCGTGCCTTCGAGTTCCTCAATACGAATGGAGCAACTGACAATTGGTATCTGCAATTGGAGTGCTTTGATCCGCATGAACCTTTTGCTGCTCCTGAAAAATACCGCGAACATTATCAAACCGGCTATAATGGACCAATCCTGGATTGGCCGCGTTACCAACGTGTTGCTGAAACCGAAGCTGAAATCGCAGAGATACGGGCCAATTATGCGGCGCTGGTCACCATGTGTGACGCTTATGTCGGAAAACTCCTGGATTATTTTGATGAAAACAATCTCTGGGAGGACACCGTCCTGATCGTCTCGACTGATCACGGATTCATGCTGGCCGAACATGATTGGTGGGCCAAGAGTCGGATGCCGTTCTATAACGAAATCGCTCATATACCGCTATTGGTTTATCACCCTGATTACGCTCACAAGGGCGGAGAGAGGCGCAATTGCCTAACTCAGAATATTGACCTAATGCCGACATTACTGGAACTGCATGACGTACCGATCCCGGATACTGTTACTGGCCAATCCCTCCTGCCGGCGCTAGCGACGGATGATTCAGTCCGCAGCGTTGCGATCTATGGCCAGTTCGGAGCGGCCACAAATGTTACAGACGGTCGATATACCTATTTCCTTTATCCCCCGAGTATCGCAGATCAGGAAATTTTCGAATACACGCTGATGCCAACCCACCAGCAAATGCCATTCGCCGTGGAAGAGTTTGAAGGGGCTAAATTAGTCGACGGTTTTGGTTTTATGCGCGGATATCCTGTGCTGAAGTTACCTGCCCGACCGCATCCGCGCAAAGGACAGGGCTCGATTATCGCTGACACCGACACGGTGCTTTATGATTTGGCTGAGGACCCAGGTCAGACAACCGCAATAAGCGATCCGGAGGTCGAGAAGAGACTAAAAAAGGCAGCGACAAAGATACTTGCAGCGCACGAGGCGCCACCAGAAGCATTTGACAGAATTCAACTGGCGTCGGAATTCAGTGTTTGAAACCACATCGCATTTCAAGTCGAAGATACTGTCCTGAGTTTGGCCGACCGCAGACATGTTGATGGCCTGTTTTTGGCCAATGATGATGCTCAATTCAGCGGTACCGATAAATCTGCTATCCATCGTAAACCACTCGAAATCCGCAATTGGAGGTAGCGTTGTCTGTCGGTCGTCCAGACCTTGCGGCAATGCGATAGCGCCAGCAAGCCGATCGATGGCACAGGAAAGAACCACCTTTCAGAACTCGTTCATCGAACTGTTTTGCTTCAAGATTTCTCTGTTTGGCTTGGCGTGAAAGCGAGCGAATCCGAAATGGGTCCTGGCACCATTCCCACACATTACCAGCCATATTGAACAAGCCATAGCAGTTAGGAGCAAAGGACCTGGCTGGTGCCGTACCGTAATAGCCGTCCCGGCAGGAATTATGATGTGGGAATTGGCCTTGCCAAATGTTGCAAAAGTCCGCGCGATCGTCGGTTGGTTCCTCGTTACCCCATGGATAGCGAATTTCATTGGTTCCGCCGCGCGCAGCATGCTCCCATTCAATTTCTGTTGGTAACCGGCCGCCAACCCACGAGGCAAAGTTCCTGGCATCATTGTAGCTTACGTGAACGACCGGGTGATATTCGAATTCGCTTATACTTGATCCGGGGCCAGTAGGCTGTCGCCAGTTCGCACCTTCGACGCCAGACCACCACGGGAGGTTTTTCAGAGCAACTGTATCTCCATTGGTCATAAGACCGCGGAACACATAGGACCAACCGATCCTTTCGGCCTCGGTTATGTAACCGGTATCTTCAATGAAACTCCGAAATGCCGCGTTCGTGACCGTAGTTTTTTCAATCCCATATCGCCGAAGCGCAGCATTACGAATTATTCCCTCACCATCTTTCGGAATCTCGGGGCGGCTGGTTCCTGCGTAGGATTTGCAAGCGTCTATCCAAACGATCTCTCCATTCACATGCCTGCATTCACCAATTCGCATATTTCCAAGAGCGCTATCCATCTTCCCAGTCCAAAACTCAATCCATGTCTTTCAAAATCCAAGAAACTTCATTACGCATATTGACATTATGTAATTTTTCTACAATTTTATACCCGAGTATGTCAATGACTGACAGGGGAGGCATTTGTGCGAACGCTTTTCATATTGTTTGATTCGCTCAACCGACATTCGCTTGAAACTTATGGGGGAAACATTAAAACCCCAAATATTAAGCGTTTTTCGGATCGTGCTGTGACGTTTGACAATCATTACGTAGGCTCGATGCCGTGTATGCCTGCACGACGTGACATCCATACAGGGCGTGTAAATTTTCTTCATAGATCATGGGGTCCGCTTGAGCCCTATGACGAATCTTTCTCAGAAATACTGCGTAAACGAGGCACCTATACGCATCTTTTGACAGACCACTATCACTATTTCGAAGATGGCGGTTCGACTTTTCACAGTCGCTATACAACGTGGGATTTCATCCGGGGGCAGGAGTGGGACACCTGGAAAGCCGTGGTTGAACCACCGTTGGGCGCGTTTAAGGATAAGTACCACGGTTCACAGTATGAAGATGTGCGACAGTTCTCGGGCCGACTACAGAACATGCTCAACCGGACCGAGTATGTCGACGAGCAAGACTTTCCCCTGGTCAAGTGCTTCGATCAATTGTTTGAATTTTTGGATACAAACAAGAGCTCCGACGATTGGTTGTTCCAGTTGGAATGCTTCGATCCACACGAGCCATTCCAGGCACCACAGCGGTTCCGCGATCTCTATCCGACCGACTACCAAGGTCCGATACTAGACTGGCCGCGATATCGTGAAGTGCAAGAAACTGAAGAAGAAGTTCGTGAAATGCGCGCCAATTACGCAGCGCTGTTGACGATGGTCGATGAGTATTTCGGAAAGCTCATCGACTATATGGACGAACACGATATGTGGAAAGATACCTGTGTAGTCCTGACCACAGATCACGGGGTAATGCTCGGTGAACATGATTGGTGGGCGAAGAACCGTCAGCCATTCTATCAGGAAATTAGTCACATTCCGATGATTGTCTGGCACCCTGAACATGCCGATCAGGCCGGTCAACGCCGTACTGCTTTGACACAGACTCAGGATCTGATGCCAACGCTTCTCGAATTACACGGTGTAAAGGAGCTCCCATCCTCGGTTGAAGGTAAGTCGCTGGTTCACCTGATGGCGGCTGATGGCGATCACCATGAGGCCGTGATCTATGGGCTCTATGGTGCGGCAACAAATGTCACGGATGGAAAATATACTTATTTCCGGTACCCGACTGATTTCTTCAATCAAGAGATCTATGAATATACACTTATTCCACTTCATACAAAGAGCTTCTTCCAGGCAAACGAATTCGAAAACGCGGAATTTGTCCGATCCTTTTCGTTTACGGGTGATTACCCTGTAATGAAGCTTCCGGCGCGCAAGGATGCCAAGCGACCGCCGGGGCAGGGCGGGCCGCCCTCAGATCTCTTTAACCAGCTTTATGACGTGACTGCCGACCCGGATCAGATCGCGCCGATAGAGGACAAGGCCATTGAAGCGGCGATGACCGCGAAACTCTTGAAATGCATGCAACGGAATGAGGCACCTGCAGAGGCGTATACCCGCTTGGGCCTGGAAGAACCCGTTTAACCCGAAATTCCAAAGCAAGGAGGATCATCGTGAATATTAAAAATATTGTGGCAGCATCTGCTGCAACGTTAATGCTTACAGCCGGGTTTGCACTGGCCGACGAGCATGCGAACTACCCGGAAAAACGAGTTGAAGTCCTGATCCCATTTAATCCCGGTGGCGGGGTTGATGCGACCGGACGACTGATGGCGGCAGAGTTTGAAAAGATCCTGGGTCAGGATTTCATCGTGAACAATGTCAGCGGGGCGGGCGGAACAATTGGCGCTACGCAACTCGCGCAGTCGGATGCCGATGGCTACACGATTGGTGTTCTTCCGATTGGAACCGCGACGACCCAGCCGCACCGAAAGGAACTGCCTTACAACGGTGAGAGTTGGGAAGAAGTATGCCTGATGGTGAAGAGTCCGTTGGCCGTTCTGGTCAATCCTGAGGGCAAATATCAGACCATTGAAGATCTGATTTCAGCCGCTGGTTCTGGTGGTGTCCTGTCAGCCGGCCCACCAAAGGGTTCTGTGCCTCACATGGCGCAGGCTGCTCTTGGACAAGCATTTAATGTCGAATTCACCTTTGTTCCTTTCGAGGGCGGGGCGGGCGCTTCGAAAGCTGTGCTTGGCAAAGAGGTCGATTTCACGGTCGAACCATTTGGATCTGGCAAGAAACTTGGGCTGACACCTTTGCTCATTCTTGCGCCCGAGCGTGTGACTGATCTGCCTGACGTACGTTCCATCAAGGAAGTAAACAATTCCGATCTAGATCTTGGCATCTGGTTCGGATTGTTCGCGCCTAAGGGAACCCCTGACGAAATTGTCGGAAAACTGGCTGACGCTTGCGCCACTGCCGTGAGATCTGAGGAATTCGCAAGTGGTATCGCCAATGTTGGCTGGAACATCAACTTCCTTGGACAGGGAGATTTCCAAGAATTTTTTGCCAAGCAATACGCGACAAACGGTGAATTGCTGAGATCTTTGGGTCTCGCCAAATAATATCCTCAATCCCAAGAAGCAAAGACTCAAACCAAGCCGAGGCCACAGTGGCCTCGGCCCCTTAGGGAAAACAATATGGCAATGGACGAAGACATGCTTTCCGTAGACCGGACTGTTGATCGCATAGTGTCCGTAGTCGTTGGAACTTTGGCGCTTGGGGTGTTTTTGTCGACTTTTAACAGCAGCTGGTTCCCGATTGATGATCCGGACGAGGCAGTGACTGTGTTGGTGCCGCGGGTAATCCTGATCTGCCTGATAGGGCTTTCAGTGATTTTATTTGTTCGCAGTATTATCTCCGACGCGAAAACACCCGTTGCCGAGATAGTGCACTGGCGGGATCGTGCATCATGGAGTCGTCTATTAAAGGCTTTGGGGGTCGTTCTGGCCGTATGTCTATTGCTGCGTCCATTAGGCTTTTTAGTGGCAATGCCTCCAGCCATAGTCATCCTTGCTCTCGTTATGGGCTATCGGTCTTGGCGTTCGCTGATCGCTGTCGCGGTTTTGGCACCTGCAATCGCTTGGTATCTGATTGTTGATGTAGCCGAACTTTCGCTGCCGCCGGGCCCCATTCTTCAAATGCTGGGGCTTTACTGACCATGGCATCGCTTCTCGAATCCTTGTCGGCACTCCTCTCTTGGCAAACATTGATTTCGCTAATTTTGGGTACGGTCATTGGTACCTTTGTCGGAGCAATGCCCGGTCTGGGAACAGTGGTCGCGCTTGCCATGATGCTTCCGCTAACCTTTGCGATCGATAGCGGTCCGGCGATCGTACTGCTATTGTCGGTATATGTTTCGTCGGTCTACGGCGGATCTGTGAGTGCCATATTGATTAACGTTCCTGGGACACCGCAATCAGCTGCGACTGTTCTGGACGGCTATCCGATGACCAAGGCGGGGCGTGCGGATCTGGCACTTGGGTGGGCAACAGGTGCGTCCGTCTTCGGCGGAATTTTCTCGGTCCTAATTCTAATCGTGGCAGCACCGACCTTGGCTCTTGTAGCCGTCAATTTCGGTTCGATTGAAATCCTGGCACTGATTATTTTCTCGATGACGACGATCGCATGGGTCTCAAAAGGCAACACAATAAAAGGCTTGATGGCTGCATGCCTTGGACTGTTCCTGTCTACAATCGGCCAAGACACTTTCACTGGTACCAGCCGGTTCGATTATGGGTATTTCCCATTGACGGCGGGATTGCACGTTATTCCGATATTGGTGGGTGTCTTTGCCCTCAGCGAAGTTTTCCACCAATCATTCTCTGGTAGCGGGGGCAAGGTTCAAATCGCGGGCAAAGTCGGCTTTACATTCCCGCCCATACGAGACTGGCTGAACCGCAAGAAACAGCTCCTCAGGGCGAGTGCAATTGGGTCCTTCATCGGCGTATTGCCGGGAGTGGGCGCTGTGACCGCAGCCTTTGTCAGCTATGCGGACGGTAAACGATCTTCACCTAACTCCGACAAATTCGGGACCGGTGAACCCGACGGTGTGATCGCGTCGGAAGCATCCAATAATGCTGTGACCGGTGGTGCGCTCGTTCCGACGTTAGCGCTTGGGATACCGGGCGATGGGGGCACAGCAGTCTTGATTGGCGCTTTGATTATTCACGGCGTAACGCCAGGCGTTCGGCTCTATATCGACGAGCCGGTCCTGGTCAACATGATGTTCATGGCATTGCTTTTCGCCAATCTGCTTATTTTGGTAATAGGGGCATTTAGCGCTCAGATCTTCACGCGAATTCTGAAATTACCCGCGTCTATTCTGATGCCAATCGTGATGATGCTCTCAATCATTGGTTCATTCACCGTTCGCGGTAGCATGCTGGATGTGGTGGTTGCGATTATCGCTGGATTCGTCGGGCTATTGCTGCGCTACACTGGTTTTCCGCTGGCACCAATCGTTATCGGTTATGTTTTGGGTCAGCCGTTTGAAGAAGGGTTACGGCGCGGTCTTTTGCTAACGCGCGGCGAACCTTGGCGCTTCTTTGAAAGTCCCATCTTCTGCCTGTTCATAGCCCTGACATTCCTTGTTCTGACCTCCAACTATTGGACGAAACTAATCTTGAAAAAGGACAAACTGTCATGAGCGATCGCCCTTTAATTTTGGTGAATCCGCCGCCATTGGGGACATTTGAGTCACCGGGGCTCAACGCACTTGAAGATGCGGGCTATCAGCTATTGCATAACAAAACAGGCGTGACATTGACCCGCGAGGAACTCATACGCCGTATTCCCGATGCGGTGGGGATATTGGGCGGTCTTGAACCCTATGATGCAGAAGTCTTGTCATATGCTGGAAAGCTAAAGGCGTTAGCGCGCTTTGGTGTGGGGTTTGATGCTGTAGATCTGGATGCTGCCAAGGCGGCTGGGGTAGAAGTCACGATTTCGCCAGGTGCAAACACCCAGTCGGTGGCAGATGTTGTCATGGCTCTAATGACAAACCTATCTTGCGCAATCCAGCCAAACGCCGGTGAAGTGATGAATGGCGGATGGAAGAAAACAAAATTCCCCGGCCTATATGGCCGCGATCTTGGGATCGTGGGGTTTGGCCGGATCGGTCGTGCCGTTGCAGAGCGGGCAGGTGCGTTTGGCATGAACATTTCGACCTATGACCCATTCGTCAAAGATGTAGCCTCGCATACCTCGCTGGCTAATCTGATTGCAAATGTTGACGTGATAACGCTGCATGTTCCGGCTACTGACAAGCCGATTTTGGATCGCGACTCGCTAGCAACCATGCGAGAAGGAGCGATTGTCATCAATACAGCACGTGGCGGGTTGGTGGACGAAAACGCACTCGCAGAAGCGCTTGTAGATGGCCGTTTAGGCGGCGCAGGGCTGGATGTTTTCGAAACTGAACCATTGGGAGATAGCTCGCTCCGAAAGGCTCCCAACATCATCCTTACGCCCCATATAGCCGGGGTTAGCGCAAGTGCAACCAGGCTTATGGCAGATATGTGTGCAGATTCCCTGCTGGCAGCTTTGACCGGCGTTGAGGTACCCAAAGAAAGAATAATTGTCCCTAGATCGTAAGGGATGGAATCCGCAGGGAGTTTCAAGGACGGGTATGCCGGGCCAGGGCTGTCTTTCCAACTGCGTGGCGTTCGCTGACTTCCTTGGGAAGCAACTGGGCAGCGCACATTGCGATCGTGTCGACGGCAATCATGAACGTCACCGGCGTGGATATCGGAGTAAAGGACTCGAAATCCTCAGCGACTGACACGGCAATGGAGACATCAGCGGCCCGGGCTATCTTTGAGCCAGGTTTTGTTATCGCGATCACCTGCGCTCCGGCAGATTTGGCAAGCTCCAGGCTTTCCAGGTGCAGGTCTGCCTCGCCACTGAACGAAATATAGAGAACGACGTCGTTTTCCTGGAGCGTACTCGCCAGAATTGTTTGGGTAAAAACGTCCGCTGTGATCGCGCAGGGAATACCAAGACGATAGATTTTATTGTGAGCTTCGACAGCAACGACGCGAGCGGCCCCGTTTCCAAAACATTCTACGCGGTGTGAGTTTGCGATCAATGAAGCAGCTCTCGCTACGTTTTCAATGTCGATTGAATCCCGTGCTGATGTAATCGCAGCCAGGGCAGAATCAGCTATCTTGTGAAGGATCGCAAGGACGTTGTCGTCGGCAGTTACATCCTGATGAAGCGCCGCAGGTATTACTGCGATGCCTTGCGCAAATGCCACTTTAAAGTCCGAATAACCACTAAAGCCAAGCTTTCTGCAAAACCGGATTACGGTAGGCTGGCTAACTTCGGCAGCCACGGCAAGTTCAGCGAGACCTACGCCTATGAATGGCTCGGGGTCTCGCAGGATGATTTCCGCAATCCTTCGCTCCGACCCACCAAGACTGTCCATTCGGGTCCGGATAATCGCAAGGACATCTCTGGCTATTCCGTTACTATGCAATGCTTTTTCACCCGTTGTAGAATAAATACAAGTTGTCAGCTTGCGATGTGAAATTCAAGACGTTGGTCGTAACGATCATTTCGAAGTGGCTTTCTCAGTAGTGCAACTTGTTACCAACGAGATTCTCAAATTAGAGCAAACACCACCGAGTGCTGATTTGGTCTAATCAGACATTGTATGATGCTCGCTTAAATCTCGACTACGTTTCTTTCTAATGTAATGAAATGAAAGTCCTGCAGGCTGCATCTTCCAATCATTTTTTGGCTATCCGCCGGATGAGTTTACCCAGACCAAGCAAATTTAGAATTATCAATCCAGTAAGAAGAAATAATACGGCGGCGATGGGCGATTCAAAAAACTCCAATACGTTTCCGTCAGTAAAAACGAGACCTTGACGGAAAGTGAATTCCAACTGTTTACCAAGGACGAACCCTATAATGATTGGTGCCGGTGGGAATCGGTTGAGGCGGGCGAGGAATCCTATGACGCCAAACACGAGGGCAACTATCAGATCGATGGGATTAGCGCGGATTGCAAATGTGCCGACCAGCGACATCAACAGTACAAGCGGCATGAGAAGGGTGATTGGCAGCTTCAGCATGCGGGAGAACGCGTTGGCGCCGAGCGCACCAATGACCAGCATAAAGACGTTGGCGATCGCCAGAAGCACGAAAATCAATGTCACCAGATCTGGCTGATCCTTAAAAAGCCGAACCCCAGGGATTACCGCGTGGAGCGTAAGCGCACCCATCATGACGGCAGTACTGCCATCTCCCGGTATGCCAAGACTGAGCATAGGCACCATTGCTCCGCCAGATACAGAATTATTGGCGGACTCAGATGCAATCAGTCCGCTTGGTTCACCCTTGCCAAAATCTTCTGGATTGGGTGCTCTGCGCTTTGCATCTGCATAGCTCACAAAAACAGCCGCTGTCGCGCCCGTGCCAGGGAGTACGCCGATAAAGCTTCCTATGGTGCAGCTCCGCAAGAGGACACCGATCCGTTTCCGCCACTCTTTCCAAGGGGCAACCTTGAATCCGCCGCCTTTCACCGAAGGCGCTCCAACGTCTTTTAACGTGCCGGCCTGGAACAAAATTTCGGATATAGCGAAAAAGCCAATCAGCAGCGGGATGATTGTCAGGCCAGCCGAAAGGAAAAGGTTTCCGAAATCGAAACGGGAATAGCCACTCATATCATCGGTTCCGATCATGGCTAGGAATATGCCAATCAGCGCTGCAATGATGCCCTTAAGCAGTTCTTCGCCCGATACCCATGCGACAGTCATGAGCGCGAAGAGCAAGAGTGCGAAGGTTTCGATCGGCCCAAATTCAAGCGATACTCGTGCCAATACCGGAGCGGCAAAAACCAAAACAACCAGTGAGAACACGCCGCCGATGAAGCTTGCGATCGTCGCGTAGCCTAGGGCAAGCGCACCGTCTCCGCGTTGCGCCATCGGATATCCATCAAAAACTGATGCTGCTGATTGAGGTGTGCCCGGGACGTTGATCAAGATTGCGGCGATGGAGCCTCCATAAATCGAACTGACATAGATGGACAATAGCAGCGCTATTGCCATTGAACTGTCCATTGGGATTGTAAACGGGATTGCCATAACAAGGCCCAGGACCGTTCCCAGCCCAGGAAGGGCGCCGACGATGATGCCTGCAATCGTACCGATCAGGATTGTCAGAATGATCGAAATTGAAAGGCTGGACGCCAGTGCAGGTAAAACATGCTCCCACATTGTGTTGCCTCAACCTAGCCGAAATTCGGTCGGAAACGTCACAGCGGCAAAATAGCCGAGTGCTGCCCAAACGATTATTGTGGCGGAGATGGCTGTTGCCGCGAGAATTAGCTTATTTGGATAGCCAAGTGCCCATCCGGTTGCGAACACGCCTATTGGCATTACATAGAAATAACCGATGAACCAAAGACCTGCAGCAGTTGCTGCGGCTGCTACAAGGACTAGGACAACTTTTGGGTAGTTCACCGCCTGTAATCGGCTATCTTCGGATTTGTTTCGGTAGCCCTTAACTATTAGACCGAGTGCGCAGACAAAAATTCCTCCCAAAATAATCCGTGGAAACAAGACAGTAGATACGCTTTCTATAAGCGGATTGAATTCGTACTGGTCTGAAAAAGTATGAACAAAGAAAGCCATCGCCACGGCAGCGATTACCAGACCGTAGAGGATATCTGCGGATGAAGTGCGAATGCTGCTCATATGTCACCATTTGGGTTTTGTGCTGGTAGAATCTCGACCCATGACGGCTCTCGATGGGACGTTATTTTGGATAATCGCTTCGGCTCCCGGTTTTTGATTGAGATGTAGAAAACCTCAATCAAGTTATCTTCAAGACCGGTAAGTACCAGGTATCGTCCAGACGGATCGATATCGAAGCATCTGGGATTTCTTGCAACGTCTATTGTGGTTTTCTCCGAGAACGCGCCCGTAACAGGGTCGATGCGCCATCGGGTTAGGACATGTGTATTGCGCTCACTTGCAAACAGATATTCACCGTCAGGTGAAACGTGGATTTGCGCTGCCCAGGCCTGCGGAATTGGATCCCGAAGGACGGAGGTGCGATGCAATTCGCACAAAGTCCCTTGAGCCGCATCAAATGCGAAACTAACCACTGAACCGTCGCGCTCGTTGACCAGGAACATGAGCGTTCCATTCGGATGCTGTGCGATGTGACGACATCCCGCGCCGGCCGGTTGCTCGACGGCCGGAGGATCATTGTATGAAAACTCACCTGTCTCTGCGTCGAACTTAAGCTGAAGAACCTGACTGCTGCCAAGGTTTGGAACGAAAGCGTATTTGTTGCTGGGATCTGTTTGAATATGATGAGCGTTTCGCCCGGTTGGAAAGGAGAATTCAGCCTCGTCTAGCGATCCGTCGGGTTGGATCTTATGGGACACAACAAGGTCGGAAAAATAAGAAGCCCCAAGGACAAAGCGGCCCGACTTGTCTACAGATATATGTGTCAGCCGTCCGACGGTTCGCGTACTTCCCAGATTTTGCAATTCTCCGGTAGACGGATTTCGCGAAAAGCTGTCGATGCGATCAATCTCTCCTTCGTCCAGCTTGTTAAAAGTAGATGCATATAGGCGCGTCCCGTCTGGGTTCACTGCAAGCGGAAGCCCCATGCCGGAAAGCGCATACTGCTCGACATATTCCAGTGCTCCATCATCAAACCCAGCGAACAGGTCGATCGCACGCCCGCTGTGGTAGGCGACATAGGCATGATAGGATGGCGTTGTCACAGTCTTGACATCCGAGGTTGAGGGTAAGCAGGACCCGAGGCCCAATTTTCGCGACAACTGCAACGAAGAGCGGGTTTTTGAATCCGCCGTTGATGGCAATTGTCGCAACATTTTCCAGGTGAGGGAATGCGGTCTGTATGAGACCGCTTTCCGGTTACTTCAGTCCTGCTTTCGACAACAGCTCCGCGTTGGTGTCGAATTCATTTCGGAAAAACGTCCTGAATT
>JANQQM010000119.1 GCA_028289365.1 Salaquimonas sp.
TCCGTCAACGACATGCCAAGCCCGTGACCCAGCCTGCCGGCATTCGTCCCGTCAGAGTATCGGCTCAAAACCTTGTCCATGGCCTGAAACAATTGCGCAGCCGTCGCGCCTGGGCGTGCAATCTCGAATGCTGCATCTGACGCTTCGACCAGAAACGCATGCGTTTTCCTTGTTTCTTTGGTTGGGGAGCCGATTGACCAGTTTCGATCATAGTCACAAAAGTAGCCGTCCCAGACGAGGCCTGTGTCCAGCATCAAAACATCACCGGCAGCCAGTTCTTTATCCCTTGCTGGTGAAATCACATCCTCATAACCACCTTTTCCTGCTCCTCCGGCGAGATAGGGTACCCAATCGGCGCCCTCTTCCAGGCAGAGCATCTGAAATTCACGAAACACCCTTTCCAGTGATATGCCCGGCTTTGCAATTTCAGGCACGCGAGCAAATGCGCGATCAGCGATTGAACAGGCAACTTCAATCTTGGCGACTTCATCAGTGGACTTGATCATCCGCAGTTTGCGGATAATGCCGCTATCGCTCGTCAGCGAACGGTAACCGATCGTATTCCGTAACCTCTCCAGATCGGCCAATGGCATACGAACATGCGTTTCGTGCCCATCAGGCAAACCGATCAGGCCCTCATTATCCGTCAATTCACACAACGTACCTGCAAGCAGGCCAATCCCGTCGTCGTCAAGATCCGGAGAAGCCCAGGTTCGGATGTCGTTTATCCAGGTCTGTTGCATGAGATTGGCCCCGATCGACGGAATTACCGCGACGGGTTTGCCGCTGGCCGGGATGATCAGGAACCAGGGGCGTGTGGGGCTTTCCCAAAACCGCGTCAGGTAGCCAGAGAAATAACGAACCTCCGGTTCGGTAGTCAGCAGCAGCGCCTCCAGCCCGGCTTCCGCCATTAGTTTCTGCGCTTTTGCAGTACGGTCTTGAAATTCAGTCCTGGCAAATCCGCGCCTTGTCATTGCGGCGCTTCGGTCAGGAAGCACAAGACCTGGGCATCAGGTCCGATTTCCAACAGTTCGCGTGCCGCCGGCGACATGACAGCCGCCAGCCCTGCCGCGCCGGAGGCTGTTGTCTCCAATCGGGCTGCTGTTAGTGTCGGCAGGCATTGAGCCACATCCTCATCGCTGATGGTAAGGAAGCTGTCTGCATCGCGGGCGAGACCATTCAGTGCGATCAGAGATGGCTCCTTGCAGTCCAACCTGCCCATGATGCTTTCGGGACCGTCAGCAAACACCGCTTTTCCGGCCTCGATACTGGCTTGCAATGCCGGTGCGTTTTCAGGCTCGACCACGAGTATCGCAGGTTTATCCGCCCAGACGGAACGCAGATATGCGGCAACCGACCCGGCCAGACCGCCGACGCCGGCCTGCAGGAAAACATGTGACGGAACTTCAGGGCACTGACGCACCACTTCCGCCGCCATCTGCAAATAACCCTCCATCAGCATCTGCGGAAGTTCCGTATAACTCTGCCAGGAACTGTCGGACAAAAGCGTCCATCCATTATCACTTGCTGCTTGTGCAGCTGCGGACATCGACGCGGCATAGTCGCTTCCATACACAACCACTTGTGCACCTTGGTCGCGAAGCCGATCGATAAAATTCTGCGGAACGGTATCAGCTACATATACAACAGCATCGGCACCAAAGATCCTTGCACCTGCCGCAACGCTCATCCCGTGATTTCCAGCGCTCGCAGTAACATAGGTCTTGCCAGAAAGCGTCGTTGCATCCGGGTTTGCCGATCGCTCAATGGCATGGCGTGCAATGACATATGCCGCACCCAGGGCCTTGAAGGAACCGAGGTTCATGCGTTCACGTTCGTCCTTGACCCAAACAGACTTGATCGGGACCAATCCGGATACATCAATCAGAGGAGTTTCCCCTGCCGCAGGGCAGAGCGCCAGGAGGTCTGCAACTTTTTGCGCGGCGATCGAGGGAAAGGGTATGTCTGGTGCCAGTGGACCAGCTTGGCGAAATGGATTTCTGACCAGGTTCACGGCTCACTCCTTAGTCCGTCCAGCGTTACCATGGATTGCCTTGCTGACAAAATTGCGTTCCTATAGGCTCTATACTGGAACTGCTTTCAAGTTTACTGCCAATACATGTTGGATATGAGTTGCTTATGAATGATTCCAAATCTCCTCAATCTTCCCAGACCAAAAATGCTGATACACTTGAGAAAGAAGATCTTGAGAGAGTCTTCAAGGAATTGGGAAGTTCTGCCGGCGGTTTGAGTTCCAGCGAAGCCGCGACCCGGCTATCGAAGTACGGGCGAAATGAGCTGACGGCAAAACAGGTCAGCAATCTGCAGAAATTTCTCAAATATTTCTGGGGCCCAATTCCCTGGATGATCGAAGCTGCGGCATTGCTTTCTGCCCTGATAGGCCATTGGGCAGACTTTTCCATCATCATGGTTCTGCTCATCTACAATGCGGTGTCGGGTTTTTGGCAGGAGCGCAAGGCAGCAGACGCACTGGCTGCGTTAAAGGCGGGCATGGCGCCGAAGGCAGAAGCCGAGCGCGACGGTAAATTTGTTGCGATTGATGCCGCCGAAGTGGTCCCGGGTGATGTCGTGCGGATAAAGCTTGGGGATGTGGTTCCAGCCGATGTGCGGTTTATCGACGGTGATTATATCAGCATCGATCAGGCAGCCCTGACCGGAGAGTCGCTTCCGGTAAGCAAGAAAAAAGGTGATGTCGGTTATTCCGGCAGCATTGCAAAGAAAGGTGTGATGACGGCAGTCGTCATCGGTACCGGCAATAATACTTTCTTTGGACGTACCGCCGGGCTTGTGGCAGGTGCCGGGCAGGGGGAATCGAATTCGCAACGGGCGGTGACCCATATCGGCGATTTCCTGATCATTCTTTCGCTTATACTGGCCTTCGTTCTGGTCGGTGTGGAACTCTACCGCGATATTGTTCTTGCCCATTCGTGGCACTGGACCGCGCTGGCCGATATCTTGCGGATGGTTCTGGCGCTGCTGGTCGCCTCGGTGCCTGTGGCCATGCCAACAGTAATGACCGTGACCAATGCGCTGGGCGCGATGGAACTTTCCAAGAAGAAGGCGATTGTTTCTCGGCTTGAGGCTATCGAAGAACTCGCCGGTGTAGATATATTGTGTTCCGACAAGACCGGTACGCTGACCAAGAACCAACTAAGCCTGGGCGATCCGGTACTTTTCGGCAAGACAAGTGCCGAAGATTTGGTGGTATCCGCGTGTCTGGCGACAGACCTGAATAGTGATGATCCGATCGATCAGGCGGTGTTGGCGGGTCTCAAAAGCAAGGATGCGCTGAAGGGGTTCAAGCAGGAAAAGCTTGTACCCTTTGATCCGGTCTCAAAGCGCACGGAAGCGCAGGTGGCGGACAAGAACGGCAAGGTCAGTAAATATACCAAGGGCGCGCCGCAAGTCATCATCGATCTTTGTGCACTAAAGGGAAGCAACAAGACGAAGTCCGACAAGGCCGTGGCAGATCTTGCTGCGAAGGGTATGCGGGCATTGGCGGTGGCCCGGTCCGATAATGACGGCAAGAGCTGGCAATTTCTCGGAATACTTTCGATGCTGGATCCGCCGCGTGATGATTCAAAGCAAACCATTGCGCAGGCGAAGGAACACGGAATTCAGGTCAAGATGGTCACCGGCGATGATGTCGCCATCGGCAGCGATATTGCCGGGCAGCTTGGC
>JANQQM010000123.1 GCA_028289365.1 Salaquimonas sp.
ACGCGTGTGACAGGCCGCAAGGCGGTTTGCAGGCGAGAGGGCAATGTTACCCAATGCATTATCGGACTGGCTTGAGATCGCGCCCGAAATCAAGGGCGCGCTGGTGACCGGGGCGCCGGTGGTGGCGCTGGAATCGACCATCATCACCCATGGCATGCCCTGGCCGCAAAACTTGGAAACCGCGCAGGCCGTGGAAGCCGAAATAAGGGATGCAGGCGCCCTGCCCGCGACGATCGCGGTGACCGGCGGCAGGCTACGCGTCGGGCTGGATGAAGCCGCGCTCACCGAACTGGCGCAGATGGAGGATGTGATGAAACTGTCGCGGGCCGATCTTGCCTTTGCGCTTGCCACCGGGAGGCCCGGCTCCACAACGGTCGCGGCAACCATGATGGCGGCGCAGCTTGCGGGCATTGAGGTATTCGCGACCGGCGGCATTGGCGGTGTGCATCGCGGCGTTGCCGAGCATTTCGATGTTTCGGCTGATCTGCGAGAGTTCTCGCGCAGTCCCGTCATCACCGTTTGCGCTGGCGCCAAGGCCATTCTCGATGTCGAAAAGACCCTGGAAGTGCTGGAGACCGAGGGCGTGCCGGTCGTGGGCTACGCAACCGATGTCTTCCCCGCCTTCTGGTCACGGAACAGCGGGCTCAAATGCCCGCTGCGGCTGGACAGCACGCCGGAGATCGTCCGCTTCTGGCGGGCGCGCCAGGCGCTGAAGCAGAAAGGCGGCGTTTTGATCGTCAACCCGGTGCCGGAGGCCGACGAAATCCCCGCTTCCGAGATGAACCATTATATCGAGCGCGCGGTGCTGGAAGCGCATGGCAACAAGGTTACCGGCAAGGCGGTCACGCCCTGGCTCCTGGCGCGGATCATGGAACTGACCGAAGGCCGCTCGCTGGAAACGAACATCGCGCTGATAAAGAACAATGCGAAACTGGCCGGGGAAATTGCGGTGGGGTTGGGGTAGAAGGAATTGACCCGATATGGTGCCCGAGCAATTTCGAATCCATGAAACGGAGCATTGGCTACTCAATCACCGGATGGACTCTGCCCTGCCGGGTTATCTGGTGCTTGGCGCCAAGGGATCCGAAAAAGAGCTTACTGAACTACCCCGGGAAGCGCTGGTGTCGCTTGGACCCTTGCTGGCAGCATCGCAGCAGGCCTTGATGAAAATGCTTCGGCCCAAGCGCGTTTATTTTGGACGGTTTGGACATACGCGCGGTTACTCGTTCCACTTTCACATCATCCCAATTTTTGACTGGCTCGAGAGACAATATCTCAACAGTGCCGAATACCGCTCGCCAAACAGAACTGGAGAGGAGCGCCCGCTGGAAGAGCCAGACGGGGCTGACCTCACACGGTTTGTTTCTCGCGCGTTCTGTGAGAGCCAAACGCCACCGCCCATCGAAGGTCCGTCGGTCGCTCACGTTATCGCTGAGCTTAGAGCGGAATTGCAAAATGAAGCTCTGTAGCGCCGGGATGATGGGTGGCGCGGTGGAAATGAGGAGATTGGGTAACCGGGGAAAATTGCAGTGGAATTGCGGAACATGCATTCGTTAGAGATGTTCAAGCAAGAAGTCTGCTTCTGGCCCAATGGAGACGTTTAATTTTTCACAAGGTTACGGAATCCAAGGTGAGGAATACTCACACGTGATCTCAAACATTGCGTTAAGTCGCCTTGAAATGCGAGTTGAATTCAGGCGGTTAAAGCTGGCGTTCGGTCTTGTTTTGGCGGTGCGCCAAATTTTCGCGCATATTCCCGAGAGAATTGGGCCGGGTTGTCGTATCCCACGCTGAAAGCGATCACCGATACTTTTTCGCTTGAACTGCGTAGCATGTCACGTGCGCGCAGCAGTCTTAGGTCTTTCTGATATTGCAGTGGCGTTGTGCCCGTGACGGACTTGAAATGCTGGAAGAAGGTTGAGCTGCTCATACCCGCGCGATGTGCAAGGTCGGCGATGACAATGGTGTTGGCAATGTTCGCCTGAATGCGTTGTGTCGCGTTGAAAATTCGGTTAGCCGTTGATTCATGCCAGAGGAGTATTCGTAGCTGTCCCCCATGGGGGCCCATCAATAGCCGCGCATGGATTTCGCGCAACGTGATCGGCGCGAGCAACGCACGAGTGTCTTCAGTATCGGTCTGTTTAAGATAGCGGGCGAGAGCGCCTTCCAATTCCAGTTCGGTTGGGCAGAGCGAAATAGAGAACGGGTCCTGAGGAGTGCTGCCTGATATTGACGGAACATCCGGTACAAGGCTACGCAAAATATCCAGATCAAGTGGGAGAACAAGCGCGATATAGGGACATTCCTGGGTTGCGGCGGTGATTTTTGATGTGACCGGCATTGTGTGGCTGACCAACAGTGATTGCCCATCCGCGACAGTCAACGTTCTCGTGCTCGTTCCCACTTCCTTGGCGCCTTGCAATACAAGGCATAGCAAGGGTTGGTAGAGGGTCGCATCCTGAACCGTTGTTTTGTTGTGCCTTAGAAAGTGCATGCCGCTTGATTCATGGTTCAATGCACCTTCGCGAATGCCGGATTGGTCCAGCAGGACGGATATTTGTTTGGTCAATACAGTGCTGTCCATGATCATCCTTTTGGTGAATTGATTAGCACATTTCCCCAATTCCCTGCATGAAAACACATACGGTTGGATCATTGTGCAAGAAACGCGGAGAAACATGAAAGAAACGACGGACAAGGGCCCCTAAGTTGACATCAACAAGGATTGCTAACCAGGAGGCCTGCCAAATGTCTGATGTAGACACGAACGATAGAACAATTGAACACCGCCCCGACGCCATGCGTCGGTCAGTATTATTGGGGGCTGGGGCCGGTGTTATCTCGGCGGCAGCAATTGCCGCGGGAACAGCCTCAGCCGCAGATGGTCCGGCAATGCGTGACATGGAAGGCAAAACGGCGTTCATCACTGGCGGAGCCCGTGGCATCGGACTGGCGAGTGCCGATTTGTTGGCGCGCTCTGGTGCAAATATCGTGATCTACGACGTGGCCCGTAATCTGGAGCACGTCGATTATGATATGGCGACGGAAGAGGACATGTCTGCGGCAAAAGCACAAATCGAAGCACACGGTGTCCAATGCATGACAATCCAAGGCGATGTACGTAATCGTGTCGCCACGGCAAACGCGATGCAACAAGCGATGTCTGCGTACGGATCGCTCGATCATGTGCTGGTGAATGCAGGTATTACGCAGGCTGGTCCGATCGACGCGCTTGGCGACGACTCAGTTCAAACGGTCGTCGATATCAACATTGTTGGCGCCACTCGCACCATTCAGTCGGCGGTACCGATCATGCGAGAGCAGAAATCAGGTAGTATTGTCGTCTTGTCATCCATCCTCGGTCGTCGACCAAACGAGTGGTACTCTGTCTATAGTGCGACAAAATGGGCAGTCATAGGACTTGCAAAATCCACAGCTCTGGCTGTGGCACCAGATGGCGTGACCTGTAACGTGATTTGCCCAACTTTGGTAGATACGCCTTTGGCCCGTTCGCTCGCTCACATGTTCAATCCGGATAATCCCACCTGGGAAGCTGTCGAGGAAGTCATGCGTAGCGTAAACCCGCTGCCGGTTGCAGTTTTTCAGCCAGAAGACGTTGCGCAGCTAGTCAAGTTTTTTGCCAGCGATGCGGGAAAGCACATAAGCGGCGAAGTATTTAATCTGGATGCAGGCGCGTTGGCGGCGTCAACTGTCTAAGAGAACATTTGGGCGCGGAAAACCTCCGCGCCCAAACGCTAAAAACTCAAAAAGACAGGAGATTCTAGGTGTCAAAGGTATTCATCACAGGGGTCGTGGGAGGCTTTCGAAAACCAACTGCCATGATACCACGGACCGACATCGTTTTCGGGACGGATTTGACGCTGAGCAGGTTCTGAGCGACCATCAGGCGCAGGATGATAATGGCTTCGAAGTCATGAGTATTCAGGTCTATGCCCAGCTTGGAACTGGCGCAGCCAAACCTTAGAAAACGCCAGAGGGGATTGGGTCCGCCATCGCAGAATACTCCCCTCTTGCCGTTCTAATGGCTTAGCCTGCCGGCTAAACCAAAGGTGGGGATTTGCTTGGGCTCAGCCCGATCAGCACTGGAATTGCTATTCGAAATTCCTGGCCTTTGGCCACCACGACTCACTCTCCCCCTCAAGGGGGAGATGGTTCCGTACATGCTGCTCGCCTAAAGGGGAGGAAGGCAGGGTATCGAGCAACGAGAATTCACGTTACCCTGTCGCGCAATTCGTCGATGAAAATGCGCAGGCGCTCAAGCTCAGGCAGCATCCCTTCTACCGTTTCGGAGGGAAACTCCACCGCGATCATTTCAAACAAATCGTCCAAATCTGCAATTGCCTGATTTCGGGTGACACGACCTTTATCGGTCAGCCATACGCGTTTTGAGCGACCGTCGTCCGGGTTTGGCCTCATTTCGATCAGCCCACGTTCTTCCAGCCCGGCCAAGGTGTGGGTGAGCGTGGTCTTTGGCACCTGGAATGCGCGTGCCATCTCAAGCGGCGTACGACCGTCGGACACCCGGATCAGATGGTTGAGAACGGTGAAATGCGGCGCAATCAACCCGTCAGGCAGCCGCGCCTCAAGAAAGGCGGTACTGATTTGCTGGATGATTCCGATTTCATTGAACAGCCGGAAATACAGCAATTGCTTAGCGTCATCCATCCAGTATCTTTGCCTCCAGCGGCCAACGTGGTGTGGGTCCGATTTCGGGGCCGTAGCCCAATCGAGACAACATTTGAACTGTACCGCCGTCCGGCGCAAGTCGCGCGTGAAGATCCGAATAGATCTCGGCCATCTCCGGATATTCCTGGAGGCCCTGGCTCAATGGATGAAATCCGATGCCCTCTCGTACGGCCGCCAGTTGCGCCCTCAGCCAGTCGCGCCCGGAAGCAATCTGGGATTGGCGGCTATTGTCCGGGGTTACCTGCCAAATGTGGGCCATTGCGGTAGCGATCGGCGCGGTAGTCGCGGTGCGTCCTTGTGCGAAGGCCGTGCTGTCAGGGTCTCGCGCTGCCTCGCGTGTGAATAATCCCAAAAGTCGCATCGTCTCAAATGCGGGGCCATGGAACTCCAAACCATCCGGGTTTGCTTCCACCTCGCGGCGCCCGATGCGAAACAAATCGACGCTTTCGCCGAAGGTATGCGGCGTGTCGATCTCGATCTCCATTGCCCGGACCGTCAGGGCTCTCAAATCCGCTACTTTTTCGGGCTCGCCGGTGACTGACATCTCTGTATTGTTGGCGGCTGCCGCGATTCGCTCCAACACCTCGGTCGCAACCGGTCTTTGCAAATCGTATGGCTCCTTGTTGCTGCGACGCATTGCGGCATAGGCAAATAGCGGGTCGGCCTGTTCGGTTGTGGGCGCAAAACGACAGACAGCGACTGGCCGACCATCAAGTGCTGCTGGGTCGGAGCCTTCGGGAAACAACACCGTCTCAACACCCAATCCGTCTTCCAATGCCGCGAGGCGCATCAGTTCCAGGAAACAGCCGAGCGAAATCGTGATCTGGCGGTTATATGGATCGGTCTCCGGAAGCATTCGATCAAGGTCGGCGTAAACCACGACTTGATCGAGGGTCGACAGGTCGGCCTTCCATGGTTGCATGTTGTGCGAGTTGGGCGCCAGGATCGCCCAGCTGAGCGCTCGCATGCGTGGGTCGTCATATTTGCCTGCCTGATCCCAAGGTGTCAGAGCTGTCTTCAACGGGCGTGTGATTTCCCAACCGATACCGGCTGTTGCAGCAACAATTGTACCGCCTCCTACCAGGGCAAGGGCTTGCCTTCGCGTTAGGGACATGTCTGGCCTCCAATTTAGTACGATTTCGTTCTATATAGTTCGATATCGTACTATTTGCAAGTTTCCTCGTTCATTTCGCCATTAATGCCTTTCAAGGTTATTGATTTTCATTGGCCTTTCGCTGTGGCTCAAGGCGTTCGGCCCTCAACGGGGAGACGGGGGTCCGTGTGCGCCGCTCTCCTACCCCCTTGAAAACAGTCGTTTCCAGTTGACGTCGTTCTCCGCGGCGGCGGGGTGTTTGCCGAGGAACATCAGCCAGTAAATGCCGGCTGCGACCAGCGTCATCAGGCACGCAGCGAACAGCGTGTCGGAGAAGAAGTGGCCGCCCTGCCCCACGCGAATGAGCGCGGAAAACAAGCCCATGCCAATGGTCAGCCCATAAAAAAGCGGGCGCATGGCGGTGGTGACGAAAGCAAGCGAGATGAAGATCATCACCATGGAGGAAACTTCACCGGAAACAAATGAGCAATTGTCGGCACAGGTGCCGGAGATGTCCAGCGGTGACGTAAATTGCTCCTCACCGCCGAGGCCTTCGACTTCGCGCGGGCGCCAGCGGCCCCAGAACTCCTTCAGGATGACATTGGTCAGCAGCAGCGGGCCGACAATCGAACAGATTGCGAGATAGAGCCATTTGGGCCAGGTCAAGCGCAGAATTGGCGCATTGGCTTTCCGGGCCCAGATTCCGCAGACGATGATTGCAACATACCAAACCGCGAAGGCTCGCAACGTGATTGTGCGCAGGGTGCGCCAAAAATCGGATTTGGCCATGATGAACTTGCCGTCCTCATTGAGGAAGAGCTGCGAGACTGCAATGTCAATTGACGGCAGCGTGGTAAAGACGATCGTGGCTATGAGACCGATCCAGACCGCGATGATCGCGACGCGGGCAGTCTCCGCGCCGTCAGCCATGGTTGATCGTGCCGGCTTGTTCATTGTGAATTCGTATTATCATCTGCCGCAATGCTGCCGTAACCCTTGAGGGCATAAAACCAGACTGAATCAGTCTCGCCGGCGCTAGGCTCGACCTGGCCCAACAGTTCCGCATCGGCAAAATTACCGATGATCCGCGCCGGATTATGGTTGTCGGTGATGAAGAATACAGGAGCAATCGGATCGGCCTTGTAAGACTTTACGAGTTGGAAATGATCCCTTGGCACGTCGCGGGACTGCCAGGCGCGTTTGGGAATGTCGAAGTCGCGCAGATAGTAGTTCATCAACGCAGAAAGGCGACGATCATCGGTGAGAATGACGGCATAATCGCCGGCGGAAATCTGATCGGCTGCGGCTTCCGAAATCTCGCGGGCGCCCTGCATGCGTTCAAACGGCTTGATGTCTTCAGGCAGCGGGATCTGGCCGGGACGGCTGAACATGACGGCTGTCGCGATGACCGCAAAGACGCCGAGATGGATTGGAAGTGTGAGCCGGCGCCAGAATTCGGGAATGGTGTTGACCATGAGATCGGCGACCAGAACCGTTGCGGCGATGTAGGTAACGGCGGCCCAGTTGGCGTAGGCCTTGCTCATCAATGCCTGAAAGCAAATGATGGCAATGACGGGTATGGAGAAACAGAGCAGAAAGCGCTGGGCGCGAGTCATCCCTTCGACCGGCAATCTGACGGCAGCGGCCAGGAAAATGCCGAAAGTGATCGGGCCGAACACGCCAAACTGGGAGAAGAAGAATTCGGCAAACGCCCTGAAATGGGGGAAGCCCGAACCCCAGCCGATATTCTCACCGGTATGGGAGGCAGTAATAAACTGGTTCTGCATGTTCCAGATGATGTTTGGCAGGACGCAGATGAAGGCGACCAGCATGGCGATCCAGAAGTTGCGGCGTTTCAGCAGGTGCGGTCGTTCCGGCACCAACAGGCAATAGAGAATTGTGCAGGGGACGAAATATATCATGGCATACTTCGACATAAGCCCGGCGCCAAGGGCGACACCCAGCAGGATCGCATCGGAAAGCTGATCATCCGATTCGAGTCTCAGCAAGGCCAGCAGAGCCAGCGACCAGAAAAACAGTAGCGGGACATCGGTCGAGATCAGCGTGGAAGACAGCGTCACCGCCGGCAGGGTGATATAAAGAAGCGCGGACCAGAACGCGGTGCGCGGGTCGAACATGCGTTCGGCGATCTTGTAAAGCAGCAGTGCCGTACATGTGTGCAGAATGGGGGATGCCAGGCGGACGCAAAATTCGCCGTCACCGCAAACGCTGGTAAACAACCCGATGATCCAGCCCAGCATTGGCGGCTTGGAGAAATAACCGAATGCCGGTTCCTTGCCCCAATCCCAATATTGAGCCTCATCGAAGAAAAGTTCGGTGGAATTGAACCAGAGCGAAATCAGCCGGAGCAACAATATCAAGCCCACAACCTGAAGCGTGCGACGCCACCAAACCGAATCCGGCTCCTGGTGCCCTTGCTTATTTTCAGTCGCCGCAAGCACGCGTTAAAGCTCCCGAGATTGCTCTTGTAAATTCGGCGCGTGTATGGGATTTACGCTTCCCCAAGTCAAGCTGATGCACCGCACACAAGCGACAACAGGTCCGAATTGATCCCAATAGTTTCTATTCGGCAACATAGGGTCCAATTTGGGCCATCGAGCGAAAATATAAGCAAACAATGGCAGTTTCAGTAGTAATTCCCGCCTTTGATGAGGAAGGCAATATCGGCAGGCTGGTTCTGGAGACGTTTGATGCCCTGACAGAAGACGTGCTGGGCGAAGTGATTGTGGTTGATGATTGTTCGGCCGATAATACAAAACGTGAAATCACCAAACTGAAAAAAAATCTCGACAAACTGAGGCTACTCCAGCATACGACCAATGCCGGGCAGTCCGCCTCGTTGCGGACGGGAATTCTGGCAGCACGGTTCCCGATAATCGCGA
Organism: Salaquimonas sp.; assembly: GCA_028289365.1. GTDB lineage: Bacteria > Pseudomonadota > Alphaproteobacteria > Rhizobiales > Rhizobiaceae > BOKV01. The sequence goes on from JANQQM010000123.1 coordinate 8,704, forward strand.
CGATGGACGGTGACGGTCAGAATGATCCACATGATCTGCCGGCGATGCTGCGCAAACTGTCTGAACCGGGCGAGAAAGACGGCACCGCGCTTGTTGGCGGCATTCGTACCAAACGCAAGGATACCGGGTCGAAACGGCTGGCCTCGAAGGCCGCCAACTGGATCCGCGACCGTGTCCTGAAAGATGATTGCCCAGATACGGGCTGCGGCATCAAGGTGTTCTGGCGGGAGGCCTATCTTCGTCTGCCGTTTTTTACCAGCATTCACCGCTACATGCCGGCCCTGTTCCAGGCCTATGGCCTGAAGACGGCCTATGTGCCGGTCAATGACCGCCCGCGGATTGCAGGCGTTTCCAAATACAACAATTTCAACCGGGCGCTGATCGGACTTTACGATCTGTTTGGCGTGACATGGCTGCGGCGCAGGACAAAGTCGCCGGATTGGAAAGAGATCTAGATGCTTTCCTGGCTGGTGCCACGCATGCCCTTCCGGTAGCGGGCATATATCCAAACGCCCAGTAGTGCTGAAACTGCAAACAGGATGATGGATAGCACGATCTGGGTTCCGGATCCGACATTCACGCCGGAGCCCATCAATGAGAACACCATTGTCTGTGGGATATATCCGATAGCGCTGCCCAAAAGGAATCCGCCCACCGGTATTCTCGCGACGCCTGCGGTCAGGTTCGTGACCAGGTTGGAACCAACCGGTAATAAGCGGATGAGTAGTGTGACTTCGAGTGCATTCTTCGCCCATATCTGCAAGGCCACATCGACACGGCCACGAACAAATTCGCGCGCCATGCCCCCAAAGACAACGGCAAGCGTGAGCGTGATTGCGCATCCGGTTACAGTGGCACCGAGCGCCAGCAGGAATCCCGGTAATAATCCGAAGAAATAGGCCGAGAAGAAGCTGATGACCTGGCGCGGCCCGCCGGCTGCGGTAAATAGGGCAGCCAGGCAGAAAAAGGCGACCCGTCCATTGAACCAGCTGGCATTGGCACCACCGGTAAACTCGAAATTCTTGATAATGTCCTCGAAGCTGTAATGATTTATCAACAAGCCGGCGCTGATCAATAGCGCAACCATAATCACGCCTCTGATCAGAAGCTTCGGGCCCATTTGACGGAGCGCGCTAATCAACCGGTTGGACATCGATATTCCAGATGATGTTATTCGAAGCGCCCGAAATCCGGCTACCCCGGCGACGACCGGCAGACGGGATGCGGAACGCAGGCTTCCCTAGCAATGACAGACCTTCGGCGCAATGTCGTCGATGCATCACGTCCGACATATTTCGATAAATCCCACCTCAAACTTGACGGCAATCCGTGCCGGTAGCACTCTTTGACATTCCAGATTGCATTTCGGGGAGGATGAATCATGACCGAGGGGCCAAACGTCCTGGATGACGGCCTGCTTGCGCCGTGGCTTGAAGAGAATATTCCCGGTTTTGACGAATTACATGAGATCAAAAAATTCGACACTGGCCAATCCAATCCAACCTATCTGATTGTCGCCGAAAGCGGTAAATATGTCTTGCGGGCCAAACCGCCCGGGGAATTACTGAAATCCGCCCATCAAGTCGATCGCGAATTCCGGGTGATGAATGCGCTTTCGTCAACGCCCGTTCCGGTTCCGAATGTAATTGCATTGTGTGAAGCGGAAGAATCGCCGTTTGGCCGTATGTTCTTCGTCATGGATTATCTCGACGGTCGTATCTTCTGGGATCCCGCCCTGCATGAATTGGTTGGTGAGGAAGCAAATCAGATCCGAGGCGATATCTATGATTCCATGAATGCTGCTCTGGCCGGGCTGCATGATGTCGATGTGAATGCGGTCGGACTTTCGGACTTTGGCGTGCCGGGACATTATTACGAACGCCAATTAGGGCGCTGGACCAAGCAATATGCATCAAGCGAAGTCGAACGAATTGAGGATATCCACACCTTGGTCAATTGGCTTGCCATAAACATGCCTGCCGATGATGGAAAAGTCTCGCTGGTTCACGGTGATTTCCGGTTGGACAATGTCATATTTTCCAAAGACAGCGCGCAGATTTCTGGAATCATCGATTGGGAATTGGCAACGCTTGGCCATCCATTGGCTGATCTTGCTTATCAATGCATGCAATGGCGCTTGCCGCATCAGGGTGTGTTTCGCGGACTCGGTGGCATAGACCGCAAGGCATTGGGATTGCCCGAGGAACAATACTATGTCGACGCCTACTGCAAGCGGCGCGGTCTGGAAACAATCGAAAACTGGGAATTCTATCTGGCGTTTTCGTTTTTCCGTCTCGCCGCAATATTGCAGGGCGTCTACAAGCGGTCGCTGGATGGCAATGCCTCCAATCCGGAACTCGCTGCGAACTACGGATCTGCTGTGCCCTTGCTTGGCCAGATGGCGGTAGCGATCATATCAGAGCCAGAAAGCCATTACTTTGGCGCCTAATATGGTGACGTGTTCACAAATGTTTGCAGGTGGATGTGAAACCAACAGGGTATTCATTGCGTAGTAATGTGCAGTAAGATGAAGGATGGGAGGTTCACATGATCAGGATTCCAGCTCAACTTATCCAGGTTACTTTCGTTGCGGTGTTGTTGGCAGGACTGATTGCGATTGGCGACGCGATGGCTCAGGATATCGAGAACCAGGCCGATGCAGAGGCAAGCAGGAGCGTGATCGAAGATCAGCTGGATGCCTTCAAGACCCGTGATCTCGAGCGGGCCTATTCCCATGCAGCGCCTGGTATTAGAGCGATGTTTCCGTCGGTAGAACAGTTTTCAAGCATGGTCGAGCGCGGATATGGCGCGATCTTCCGGCATGAATCCTATGTGTTCGGGCGCAACCGGCAGGAAGCTGGCGACATTTTTCATGAAGTTATCATCACCGATGACGCAGGAAAGCAATGGCAGGCGGTCTCCTCGTTGCAGCGCCAGGAAGACGGGAGCTGGCGGATTACCGGCGTGAAGATGAACCCCTATAAGGGCGCTTCGGCATAGGACGGCCTTGACCGTTACGGAAGTTTACGGCGTCAACTGTCAGTCGATGTCGGTCACTTCCTTGCCGTCCGAACCATCAACCTGGTGGGCGAGTGCCGCCTCCATAAATCCGTTCAGATCACCGTCGAGCACGTTGTCCGGAGAGGAATTTTCCACGCCTGTGCGCAAATCCTTGACCATCTGGTAGGGTTGCAGGACATAGGACCTGATCTGGTGCCCCCACCCAATTTCCGATTTTGAATCGTGTTCGGCCTGGATCGATTCCTGGCGTTTTTTCATCTCCATGTCATACAGTCTTGAACGAAGCGCGCTCATGGCATTTGCCCGGTTCTGGTGCTGGGACTTTTCCGAGGAAGTCACAACGATTCCGGTTGGCAAGTGGGTAATGCGAACCGCTGAATCGGTGGTGTTGACATGCTGCCCGCCTGCTCCGGAGGAACGGTAGGTGTCGATACGGATGTCCTTGTCCTGAATATCGATATCCACATTGTCGTCGATGACGGGATAAACCCATACCGACGAGAAGGAAGTATGGCGGCGGGCATTGCTGTCGTAGGGCGAAATTCGTACGAGACGGTGAACGCCTGACTCGGTCTTCAGCCATCCGAATGCATTTTCACCTTTCACCAGGATAGATGCGCCCTTGATTCCGGCTTCTTCGCCGGGGTTGGTATATTGGGTCTCAACTTTGTAGCCGTTCTGCTCAGCCCAGCGGATGTACATGCGCAAAAGCATCTGTGCCCAATCCTGGCTCTCGGTTCCACCCGCGCCGGCATGAACTTCGACATAACAATCGCTGGAATCGGCCTCGCCGGAAAGAAGCGCGGCAACCTGCCTGCGACCAAGATCGGCATGCAGTTCCTTTAATGCTTCTTCGGCTTCGGTGACGATCGCCTCGTCATTTTCCTCTTCGCCGAGCTCGATCAGGCCGACATGGTCTTCCAGTTCGCTTTCGATGGACCGGATTGCGGAGATGCTCTTTTCAAGATGCTGGCGCTCCCGCATGAGCTTCTGCGCCTTATCGGGATCATTCCAGATGTCGGGATCTTCGGCCTTCTGGTTCAGTTCTACCAGCTTCTGATTGGCGGCATCCCAGTCAAAGATGCCTCCTCAGCAGGCTGACTGCCTGCTGGATTTCACTGACAATGGCTTGCATTTCTGCACGCATCAAATTCTACCTTCATGAATATGGTCAAAACAATCTGGTCGCCTGATCAGGCTGCGGTGGGCAAGAATTAAATTCGGCTGAAACAAATGTAAACATTGATCTTGCCGCCAAGGGGCACAATCAACGATGATTTTCGTCGACAATGTGCCCATTGGTGCAAACAATCGATCTTGGAATCCTGCTTCAGCCCCAGACTTCTAGTAAAGACCACCGGTACCGGAGAGCACCGCGCGGTTGGCATCCGGTGAAACGGTCAGCCGATCGCGGATCATGTCGTCTGCAAAACCGATGACGGAGTAGACGCTCGGCGGTGCGGTTCCGGGCTTGAATGCTTCCAGGATCACCCCATTATCGCCCGCATTGGCCTGCAAGCCAGTTTTCCGGTCGATCGGTATCAGTTTCAAGCCACGAGGAACGCGGAAATCAACCTGGTTCTTGCCCTTGAGCGCTTCCTGCATGAAATCGAGGAAGATCGGCGCTGCCAGGCCACCACCCGTGCTGCCTCTGCCCATGGGTTTCGGATTGTCGTAGCCGACATAAACGCCCGCGACCAGATCGGGCGTGTAGCCTATGAACCAGGCATCCTTCTCGTCATTGGTGGTTCCAGTTTTTCCTGCAACCGGCACTCCGAGCGCTGCCACTTTGCGTGCAGTACCATTCAGCACGACGCCTTCCAGCATTGAAGTTGTCTGATAGGCAGTCATCGGATCAAGGACCTGCTCGCGATTATCGATCAATTCAGGCTCTTCTTGACCTGCCCATTCTGTAGCTGCGCAAGCATCGCAAATCCGGTCTTCATGACGATAGATAGTCTTGCCGTAGCGGTCCTGAATCCGGTCGATGAAAGATGGTGTTATCTTGCGGCCACCATTCGCCAGCACGGCGTAAGCGCCAACCATACGAAGAACTGTCGTCTCGCCTGAACCAAGCGACATCGAAAGCAATGGCGAAAGATTGTCGTAAATTCCAAACCGCTTGGCATATTCGGAAACCAGGGGCATGCCCATATCCTTGGCCAATCGTACCGTCATAAGGTTCCTAGATTTCTCGATGCCTATGCGCAGTGTCGAAGGGCCGGCATAGCCGCCTCCATAGTTCTTGGGTTCCCAGAAACCGAGTGAACCGCCCTGATCGATCTTGATTGGCGCATCAAGGACCACCGAAGACGGTGTGTACCCATTATCAAGCGCCGCCGCATAGACGAATGGCTTGAATGACGAGCCTGGCTGACGATAGGCCTGCGTTGCCCGATTGAATTGGGATTCGGCAAATGAAAAGCCGCCGGACATGGCCAATATCCGTCCGGTATGCGGGTCCAGCACAATGATAGCACCTTGCACCTGCGGGCGCTGACGCAGATTGAACTCACCGGCCTCGTCCAGTGCTTCGACGTACACAACACTGCCCGGCTCCAGGATGCCATCTGCTGATTTGGCGGTACGGCCATCCTGGCCCTTGATGCGGACCTTGGTCGCCCATTTCATATTCTCAAATGTGATCCGCCCGGTCTTGCGTTCGGGAAGCTGTTCTCCGGCAGCGTTCGTTTCAGGCTGAAGGCCGATCGTGACCTCTTCGGTACCTGCTTCAAGAACAACAGCAGGGATCCACTCGGGAACATCGGAAAGCGTCTCGACTTCGCCGAGCGCCTTGCCCCAATCACCGGTCACATCGATTGTATCGACTGGTCCGCGCCAACCCTGTTTTTGATCGAATTCAACCAGACCCGTTTGCAATGCCGAGCGCGCCATGACCTGCAATTTAGGATCGAGTGTTGTGCGAATGGAAAGTCCGCCTTCATACAGGGCGTCCTCGCCGTATCGATCAATGATTTCACGCCGGACTTCCTCTGCAAAATAATTGGAAGCAAACAGGTAGCTTGAACGTTGGCGAGGGTTGACAACCAGGTCCGAATTCCTCGCCTTCTCGGCATCTTCGACGGAAACATAGCCATTATCGACCATTCGATCGATTACCCAATTACGCCGCTCGATAGCCGCTTCCTTGTGCCGGAACGGATGATAGTTGTTTGGCGCCTTTGGCAGCGCCGCAAGATAGGCCGCCTCCTCGAGGGTCAGCTCCTGAACCGATTTGTCGAAATAGACAAGCGAAGCACCCGCGATACCGTAGGAACCCAGTCCGAAGAAAATCTCGTTGAGATAGAGCTCCAAGATCCGGTTTTTCGAATAGGCTTGCTCAATCCGAAGCGCCAGCACCGCTTCCTTGATCTTGCGGTCAATTGTCCGTTCGTTGGTAAGCAGGAAGTTTTTTGCCACCTGCTGGGTAATCGTCGAAGCACCAACCTGGCGGCGGTTGCTGCCCATATTTCTGACATTGGTGACGATAGCCCGGCTCAGAGCAAGAAAATCGATACCAGGATGATTGTAGAAATTCTTGTCTTCGGCGGAAATGAATGCGGCCTTTACCAGGTCCGGAACAGCCTGAATGGGCAGATATAGCCGACGTTCGCGGGCGTATTCCGCCATCAGGGCGCCGTCATCAGCATGAATTCGGGTTGTTACCGGAGGCTCGTACGCGACCAATACCTCGTGATCGGGCAGGTCTTTTGAAAGATCATTGACGTACCACATCACTCCGATGAAGGCGAGGATACCGAACAGCATGCCCATGCCAATCAAATATCCGATCAGTCGCAAAATCATGTGATTATCCCAATTTCAGCCCGATGAATGAGTTCAGCACAAAGCAGGCCTTAACCTGATCACGCCTACTTACCTACAAATGGCTTTCGCCGATCCATTAATCAACGCAATGGCCACAACTAATCAGAACCTTAGAGCCAAGTTCGGGAAAACCAAAACTCGTTTCCCGTGCGTATGTTAGCAATATCGCCTGCAATCGGGCGATATCATGATTCTCAAGAATTTAATGCGTGTGATCCAACATTTTACGAAATCATCGACCGAAAGGACACACACAACGTGTTGAATATTCTCAAATACGGAGAATTTATGTCATTTGCCAATTAATCGACGTGTGGTTATAGAATTATTCCGGCATAAGGCATCACATCCTCGGTTCGAAGAACGAGAATACTGAATTGGCGATCAATCGGACGATGTTTTCCTGCCATTCGGGATCGGTCAGCAGTTTTTCATCCTCGGCATTGGACAAATAACCCAATTCCAACAGAACCCCGGGCACTTCCGGCGCTTTGAGGACCATGAAACCGGCAGAGCGCTGTGGATTTTTGATCATTTTGATGCCGGATGACAGATTGCCGGTAAGCGTGGACGAGAAGGCTAATGAGAAGACCTTGGTCTCGCGTGCTGTCAGATCTGCCAGAATTCCGCTTACAACCTCTTCCTCCACGGGATTATCGAGGCCGGCGGCGATGTCTGCCATGTTTTCCGATTCGGCCAGTTGTTCGGCCAACGCATCTGAAGCCTTGTTGGACAGGGTATAGATGGAGGCACCGCGTACCCATTTCTGCTTGAGCGAATCCGCATGGATCGAGATGACCAGATCAGCCTTGTTCCGGCGGGCAAAATTCACCCTTTCGCGCAAGGAGAGAAAAACATCGCTGTCGCGGGTCAGCTTGACGTCAAAGGGGCCTTTTGAAGAGATTTTATCTGCGAGTAATTTGGCGATCTTGAGCGTCAGATCTTTCTCACGTATGCCGCTTGCGCCAATTGCACCACCATCAATGCCGCCATGGCCGGGGTCCAGCACAATTACAAAGTGGCCTTCCTTCTTTTGGGCCGGGCGCAGCCGGTCCCCTTTTATTGCCGTTTCGCCGGATTTACCCAGCAATTCCTGCTGGTCGGCGATCGATTGCCTGAATTCCTCCTCGCTTATCCGGTTCAAATCAATGACGAGCCGAAATTTCTTGCCAGATTCGATCTCAAGCAGCTTCACTTCACTGATTTCGGCGGGATCGGCTAGCGATATGACAATCCGTGAGCGGTCCTGACCGATTGCGCCATATCGCAGAAACGAGACCAGTCCGCGCGGCTCCAGGTCATCGGGATTTGCAAATCGAAACAGCATGGAAGGGCCGTCAAGGACCACCCTGCCCGGTTCATCCATCAGGAAGCTCTTGAATTCCACCTTGCGATCAAAATCGAAATAGAGTCTGGTCGAATTTTCATCTCCAGCGACGCGCCCGGCCGAAACAAGTGCCGGGGCCTGTGTTTCCGTGCTGACAGTTTCGGAAGCCTCATCCCCGGAACCAATAAGGCCAAAAATCGCCTGCGCATCGGAATGTGCTGCCATCAGCATCGCTACCGTAATGATCAAGCAAATAGGTCTCAGCAGCTGGCGAGAGACATATCGCAGCTTAGCCAGGATCGCTTTGTTTATCGCAACAATTGATATGGAGATTTCCGTATTCTCCATGTTTTGCAGGGCCTTCCTTCGAAATTTAGCGAATATTGCGGTTAATTATTCGTTAAGTCTTCTGATATCGGGATTTATCAACGGAAAATGGAACTGAATCACTGTTCGTAAACCAGGCACCTAACTGATTTTGCTTGTGTTCGACAAGAGTAATGCCTATTAGTTTTAGTGCTTGGTTCAGGGATTCTTGAAACTTGCCAAATGCCTGCACGATAAAGGATGCCGGCAAGACCAATTGTAACATTATGCCCATCTGACTTAAGCCAGCGGGTAGATTTTACCGGTCTGGCACAATTTCCCCGAATGCAAGCCCGTATAATTCGCGCGGTGGTCCAGAGAAATGGAAGCCGCTTCGATAACGCGCAGATCACGCTCCCCAAATCTGGAATGATCGCGCAACTCACCGGCTGGAAATTTCTGGCCAAGTGCAACCAAATCGGCTGGATGTAAATTTTGTGAATAACCATCTAGATCACGGAATACAGGATGTGACCGACGCCCATTTCCCATTGGGCCGCGGGACTGTAAGCGTGCATTCGGGCATTCGCGAACCATCGCCGGATTTAATCTTAGTATCAAACGCTCTCCGGACACCGGTGCGACCAAGTGGCGTTCGCCTAAAACAGCGCAAAGTATTGTTCCTTACGAGATTACTGGAAAATTCAAAAACCAATTCACGAGGAAACGTGTCCGGACCCGCGTTTGCGGAGAACCGACCTAATGGCAAGCAACAAGATGCTGATAGACGCATCGCACCCGGAGGAGACACGGGTAGCGGTCGTTCGAGGAAATCGAATCGAGGAGTTTGATTTCGAATCACAGGCGAAGAAACAACTTCGCGGCAATATATACCTGGCAAAGGTAACAAGAGTAGAACCATCGCTTCAGGCGGCCTTTATAGACTATGGCGGCAATCGCCATGGCTTCTTGGCGTTTAGCGAAATTCATCCCGATTATTATCAAATCCCGATGGCAGATCGCCAAGCGCTGCTTGAAGAAGAAGCGCGCGAGGCTGAAGAACAAGAAGAACCGGAACCTAAGCCGGCTCGCAAGCGCCGCTCGCGGAAATCACCCGCCAGCGAAGACAAGAATGCTGCTGAAACTGCAGCGGACGAAGAAAAAACCAAGGCGGAAGAGCAAGACGAAGCCGCTGAGCAATCGGAAGTGTCTGAAGACGCCGAGGTTAAGGCCACAGATGATGATCAGGCTCCGGCAGAAGATGCCGGTGCCGCGGAAGATACTGAAGCAGATGCCGATGAGGCAAATGCGGCAGAAGACGATACGGCCATCGAAGAAGAAACCGCGTCTGCGGAGGCCGCCCCCGAACCTGCCGACGACGACGACGACAATGCCGACGATGAAAATCGCGACGACGACAATGGCGGTGACGAGGACGCTCAGGAAAAAACGATAGCGGCGACCTATGAGACGGACAGCATCTCCGAACCTGCACCTGATGCAGAGGATGAGGAGAAAGAAAACCAGGACGCCGACGGCGACGATGAAAAAAGCGACGCTGCGGCAGCCGGTGAAGAGGCGCCAGCTGCCGAGGCAAAGCCAAAGCGCCGTACACGCCGCAAACCGAAGGCTGAGACCGAAGAGAAGCCCAAAAGAAGAAGCAGAAAGAAGTCTGATGACGCGGACAGCGCAGTAGCTGAGACAGCCGAACAGGAAGTTGTTTCCGAAACTGCAGAAAAAGCCGTTGAAGCAAAAGAGGAGGTTTCCGAGACCGAAGCGGAAGCCGATACTGCGCAAGCGCAACCAACCGCGGAAGATGCACCTGTGTCCGAAGCTGCTGAAGGCGAAAAGGAAAAACCCAAACGCAAGACATCAGCGCGCGGGAAGAAGCCAACAACCAGGAAACGCCGCGGCAAAAAGCAGGAAGACGAGACCGGCGATGATGCTCAGGGCGATGTGGCCGCTGCAGAAGACAGCGATGATGAAGATGTCGAATCCGTGGGCCAGGAAGATGCGATGGAGGAAGTTCCTCATCGGAGAAAGCCCCGGCGGCAATACAAGATCCAGGAAGTCATCAAGCGTCGTCAGGTGATGCTTGTCCAGGTGGTAAAAGAGGAACGCGGCAACAAGGGCGCGGCACTGACCACCTATCTTTCACTGGCCGGGCGCTATTCCGTGCTGATGCCCAACACGGCGCGCGGTGGTGGAATCTCACGCAAGATCACCAATGTTGCCGACAGAAAGCGTTTAAAGGCGATTGCGGCAGAACTGGACGTCCAGAAGGGCATGGGCGTAATTTTGCGAACTGCCGGTGCAAGCCGGACGAAAGCCGAAATAAAACGCGATTTCGAATATCTGATGCGGCTTTGGGAGAATGTGCGGGAATTGACCCTGTCCTCAACGGCACCATGCCTGGTCTATGAGGAAGGTAGCTTGATTAAACGGTCCATCCGGGACCTGTATGACAAGAATATCGAAGAAGTGCTGGTCTCCGGCGATGACGGGTATCGCGAGGCCAAGGAATTCATGCGCATGCTTATGCCGAGCCATGCCAAGAACGTCAAAGAATATGTGGAAGACCTGTCCATATTTTCCCGGTTCAACGTCGAGCAGCAACTTGACCGGCTTGTAACGCCACAGGTCACGCTGAAATCCGGCGGTTATCTGGTAATCAACCAGACCGAGGCGCTGGTTTCGATTGACGTCAATTCCGGCCGTTCAACGCGCGAGCACTCCATTGAGGACACGGCGCTCCAAACCAATCTCGAGGCGGCAGACGAAATTGCGCGCCAGTTGCGTCTTCGAGATCTGGCAGGCCTGATCGTGATTGACTTCATCGATATGGAGGAAAAACGCAACAACCGGGCGGTTGAGAAGCGGATCAAAGAAGCGCTCAAGAATGACCGGGCCAGAATCCAGGTTGGCCGGATTTCGCATTTCGGCTTGTTGGAGATGTCCAGACAACGCATTCGCGCCAGCGTCATGGAAAGCACGATGGATGTTTGTCCGCATTGCGATGGCGCAGGCCACATCCGATCATCTTCTTCCATAGCGCTTCATGTCTTCCGTTCCATTGAAGATCATCTGACCCGCCATTCGCGGCATGATGTCATCGTGCGTTGTCCGATTTTGATATCTGTCAATATTCTGAACAACAAGCGATCGGAACTTGTGGAACTTGAGCAGCGGTTCGGTGTGCGAATTTCAATCGAAGCGGATGAGCATCTGCCGGGTCAGAGCTTTACCATTGAACGGGGTGAACAAGCATCGCGTTCGAAACCGCAACAGATTGCAAGCCACAAGGATGCTGACATCGAGGCCAAATACGCACAGCAGATCGATGATGACGCCAGTGATGATCCCGAAGAAGGATCAAAACGCAAACGCAGGCGTCGTAGGCGCGGTCGCCGCGAAGACGCCGAAGGAAACAACGTTGCGGCAGAAGGAACTGACGCCACCGATGATGATTTGAAAGCTTCACAAGGCAGCCAAAGCACAGACCTCGATGACGGTGAAGATGACAA
>JANQQM010000151.1 GCA_028289365.1 Salaquimonas sp.
TTGTCACCGCATTCACCACGATCCTGCAATCTGCGACCAACCAGACCGTCGATATCGTCCTGGCGCTGATCCTGATGATCGGTGGCGTGCTTGGCGCACAGTTTGGTGCTGCTGCCGGGCAAAAGCTCCGCGGCGAACAGTTACGCGCCCTGCTGGGCCTGCTTGTCCTCGCGGTTTGTTTGCGACTTGCCTTCGACCTGGTTGTTGAACCGGCCGATGTATTTTCACTGACGCCAATCGGTTCCGGGGAATGATCATGTTCACCGAAACCCGTCCATGCGGTCCGATCAAGCAGCATTTTTGCAGTTCCGGTGTGGCCGCAGTTTTTGCTGTCATGATGATTTGCGCCAGCCCGTCACAGCTTGTTGCCCAGACACCGGCAGCAAACGACACTGACAATAGTACGCCAGCAATTGTCCAGTCGGAAGATAATACCGAGGATAACGAACCGGTCGCCAAGCAGGCAGAAGAAAACGATGAAGCGCCAAGCGAGCAGACCGATCTCGAGGAGGAAGAAGAAGCCGCGGCAGTAGAGGAAGAAAACCCCGAAGAAATCTTCATCGGGATCTCCGTGGATACCGTGCCGATTTCCTCGGACTTTTCCGGGCGTAGCATCGCGGTATTCGGAACCGTTGATAATGCCGACCCGTTCGCGAGGCTGCTTAATTCCTACGCGATCGTGGTTGTCGTGCGAGGACCCAACCAGGAGGTTGTCGTACGACGCAAAGAACGAATTCTGGGCATTTGGGTCAATCGGAAAGCACGAGCCTATGGCGATGTGCCATCCTTCTACGCATTGGCATCCAACCGCGAATTGGCCGATATCGCCAGCAAGCAGGTTCTGCGCGACGTGCAACTCGGTATTGATAACCTGACCCTGTCAAACTATGCGGGCGGAGGCAGCCCTTTTGTTATTCCTGAGCCTGAATTTGCCGAGTCCCTTCTGCGCATTCGGGAAAACGATGGATTGTATTCGGAAAACCCTGAAGGCGTCGATTTTCTTGGTTCGAACCTGTTTCGGGCAACGCTTGAACTACCCTCAAGCGTCCCGATTGGAAGGCACACGGTCACAGCCTATCTATTCAGGGATGGTGAATTGCTATCGTCACGGCAGGACAGTTTTCAGGTCAGAAAGGTCGGTTTCGAGGACGCGCTATATAATCTGGCGCACCAACATGGATTTTGGTATGGCGTAATTGCCGTCATCATCGCGCTTATCACCGGCTGGCTGGCAAGCGTGGTCTTCGGCAGACGATAAGCAATCAGCAAAGAGACAGCTATTCCGGCACATCAGCGGCCAACGACTCCAATCGAGATAGAGAAATCAACAATCCATGAAGCCGGAACCGCTGAAGAAAACTGCGTGGAATCTCGCACTCCTTGGATTTCTACCCTTTGCCGCTTTGAGCATTGCCATGCTGGTATTGGGCCCTCAGCACCCGCTTTTTGACGTGCTTAGCGATGCATTCAGGCTTTATGGCGCTGTTATCCTGTCTTTTCTGGGCGGCATTCGCTGGGGGTTGGCGCTAAACACTGAGCCGGCCAGTCCCAGAACAATCGCGATTTCTGTAGTTCCTGCAATTATCGGCTGGCTGGCAATTTTCATTCCACCGGTTTTTTCCGTCGGGGTGTTGCTGCTGTCTTTTTGCGCGCAAGGTGCCTGGGACAGTACGGCGTTTCATGCAGGCAAGGGGCCGATCTGGTTTGCACGGTTGCGAATTGTTTTGACCCTGCTCGTCGCAGGGGCCCATGTGGTAGCGTTGCTGGCACTGAAATAGGACCAACTTCAGACGAGTTGCTCGGCGGAAATCCGGTAAATATCTGAGCGTCCAATAACGTGGGCATGCAGTTTGTCCGGATTAAACAAGCCGTGAAATGCCCGGTTTCGGATATTCAGTCCACCGGTCAAGGTTCCAAATGCGGGCATGACCAGACGGTCGCCATCGGTTGCAAAACAGCGCCGCCTGACCGATTTGCCCCGTCGGATTATTCTCGCCTGCGGATGAAGGTGTCCGGAAATCTCATTGCAGTTGACAAAATGCGAGGGCTCATGACGGAAGACAATACCGCCGGCGACCAGTTCATCTGCTGATTTTCCGCCGATATCGGCTGGCGGTTCCGGATCATGATTGCCGCTGATCCAGGTCCATTGACGGCCGGCGACAAGCGAGGACAGCAAGGCCCGATCGCTCAACCCGAGCCGATGGCTGGCATCGCGATCATGAAAACTATCTCCGAGCGCGATGACATTTTCCGGCTCCCAATAGGCCAGACGATCGGCGAGCAGGCGAAGGGTCATGCCGGTTTCATGCGGGGGAAGCAGTTGGCCGCGCAACGCATAGGATGATGCTTTTTCGAGGTGCAGATCGGCAAGTATGAGGCAGTTTTCAGCCGGCCAGTACAGGCAGCCTGAACTGTCGCCGATGAAGACCTCATCGGCGACGACGATCTCGCATTCGCCGCTTTCCAGGTTCTGGGATGCTGATCTTGCCAAGGCTGTCATGGTTTATCGGCCACGCTTTCCTTCAATAATTCCTCGGCGGCTTCGGCCAGAAGATCCTCCTGCGCCTCGCCTGCCACGCTCTCCTTGCCGATCTCGAGCATGATCGGAACGGCAAGGGGTGAGATGCGATCCAGTCTTTTATGCATGATTCGCCCCTTGATGCGCGACAACATATCGCCAAGCCGTCGAATATCGAGAAGGCCATGAGCTGCATCGATGCGGGTTGCCTTCATCAGGAGATGATCGGGTTCATGGCTGCGCAAGACATCGTAAATCAGGTCGGATGACACGGTCATCTGCCGTCCGCTCTTTTCCTTGCCGGGATGGCGTTTTTCGATCAGGCCTGAAATCTGCGCGCATTGGCGAAAGGTTCGTTTCAATAAAAAGGATTCCTCCAGCCAGGCCTCCAGGTCATCTCCCAGCATGTCCTCATCGAACAGGCGGCTCGTCGGCAGTTCGCCGGACTGGAACAATTGACCGAGATCGCGCAAGGCCCAGACGGCGAGCGCATAATCGGTCGCAACGAATCCGACCGGTCTTGCACGGTCACGTTCCAAACGCTTTGTCAACAACATGCCCAATGTCTGATGGGCCAGCCGGCCCTCAAACGGGTAACAGACCATGTAGGATTTGTCCGCACGGGGAAAGGTTTCCAGCAGGAGCTGGCCGCGATTGGGCAGAGCAGACTTTGATTTCTGGATTGCCAACCACTCGCTAACCTGCGCCGGTAGCCGGTCCCAGCTTGCTGGATCGGCAAGCATGCCGCGAACGGTATCGGCCAGATAGGTCGACAACGGGAATTTTCCACCGGCATAATACGGGATTTTCGCCTCGCTATCGGCGGCATTGGAGGCATAGCAGACATTTTCCCTGATGCCTTCAAAACGAAGCGTCTTGCCGGCAAACAGGAACGTGTCACCCTGGATCATGGACTCCAGAAAGCCCTCCTCGATTTTTCCCAGGACCGGTCCGCCGCGCACATTGGCGCCCTTGCCCCTCGAGCGGGTCAATCTGACGTCGAGCATGGGCAATTCGATGATGGTCCCGGCATTGAGCCGGTATTGCTGCGCGAATCTCGGATGGGTCAGCCGCCACGTGCCATCGGCAGTCTTGCGGATCTTGGCATAT
>JANQQM010000164.1 GCA_028289365.1 Salaquimonas sp.
TTATCACACCCAGTGGAACCGCAACGTTCGGATGATCGACGTCAACGCCATTGACTTTTCAAACACCGATGCCGGGATTATCAGGGTTCCGCTTGACGCTTCCCGCGAGCCAGACATCGAAACGATCAACCTGGATGGCAAATAGCAATTTGCCATCCGGGTGCGGATAATAACCTGCCGGGTACCGGCTTGGCATATGCTAGGTTGGACAGTGTCCCTAAACGATATGTGACGGTTTGACCCCATGCAGCTTCAGACCATCATTACACGGATCGAAAAGGCAGGTTTTGTTGCACGCGGTGGCTTTAAACCCGGCCCAGCTGATCTCGTGCCGGATATCGCTGAAGGTGTACCGGTGCAAACGCTGATATTGGTCGGCAATGCCGGCGCCTCGATGTGGAAATCGTTCGCCAAGGAACGCGATCCTGGTTCAGATCTGCTGGATGATTGGACAAAAGAGAAACTTGACGATATCGCGGAAGAAATTGGCGCAAAGGCGCTATATCCCTTTACGCAACCCTATCACCCGTTCCAGCGTTGGGCCCAAAAAGCCGAAGACTGCCATATTTCGCCAATAGGGATCGCCATTCATCCCGATTACGGGCTCTGGCATGCCTATCGCGGCGCGCTCGCGCTCGGAGAACGCATTGACGTGCCGCGTCCAGAACCGCGTGAAAGCCCATGTCTTTCCTGCCTAGATAAACCGTGTCTGAGCGCATGTCCGGTCAATGCATTCCAGGATGATTCCTACGATGTCGGTGCATGCGTCCACCATCTTGGCAAGCCGGATGGCAGCAAATGTATGAGCGGTGGCTGCCTTGCACGACACGCCTGCCCTTTTGGCCGTGATTACGTGTATTCCGGTGAACAGGCGAATTTCCTGATGTCGGCATTTCTGGCAAGTAACCGGCGTTAAAATCGCAGGAAACATACCTCCAAAAATGCATAAGCAGTTCAAAAACCCTGTTCGAATGAGCCTTGTCCGCTCTTAACCCGTTTCGGTCATGCGGCAGAACTTAGGGTAAGGAATTCACTCTGAAAAAATCTCATAATTTAACCGGCGATATGGCCACGACGGTTCGATAGCCATAACCAGCAGCTTAGAGCAATCGCCGAACCTGAGATGATGGTCATGACAGTACCTGGGAAGAAGTTCACATAGCCGGGCAAGTCGACAAAGAGCAGATAACCCAGATCAGCCAGCCCCCCGATCATGCCTGTAACCCAGATCGCCGTCATGTTGCCACGCCAGATCATCACGCCGCCGATAACCGTGACGACGCCGAACCACAACAGGTTCCAGGCGTGCTGATTGAGGATGCCACCAATCGCTGCGTGATAGTCGGCAGTTAGAAGTACCGAATCGACTGCGTCAGCGATGGCGGCAAAACCGCCGGATGCATCCGAAGTCATGACCATCACGCCGGCAAAGGCATGAACAAGGCCCCAAATTACCCATAAAACAGCGACGATTCTCAGGACGTTATTGTAGGCATCTCCCATTCCATGTCTCCTTGCCGTGCACTTGCAACCGCTCCAGCTGCCAGTTAAGTTGATTTTGTCTACTAATTGAATAAATGGACTTAGTCAACGAATTGAACAAGATGCAAGATACTGACCTCGCACTTCTCATCGACCGATTTATGCGGCGGATTCACTTCGGATTGCAGGAACGAGCCCCGAAATTTGACAGAAAAGCAATTGGACCTGGGGGTGGGATAGTGCTTATGACACTGGCAGAAATGGGCTGTGTCGCTTTGAACGAGCTCACCAAAAGGGTTGCCCGGGACAAATCCCAAATGACACGTACGATACGATCCCTGGAATCCAAAGGGCTTGTGACGCGAGAGTCTTCCGCCGATGATGGCCGCGTTAACTTGGTCTCGCTGACTCCCGAGGGTGTCATGGTCGTCGACGAGCTGATGCAAGCCGTCGCGGAGGTCGTCGCAGAAATATTGGAACCGATTTCAAGCGATGAGAAACAGACGCTTAAGGGCCTGTTGGCACGCGCGGTTTCTTAGGGCACAAACAGGCGACGAAACCGGAATTTCTGATTCAGTTCCACTTTGAGATCGTAGACCTGCAAACACCTGTTTGAACCTCAAAGCATGTCTATGTGGCTGCAATAGATGGCTTTTTACGATCCAAATCCATACTCTGTGATCTTCCCCAGGTCATGAGGATCCGAGCCCAAAACACAAGCATTGGACCCGGATTGACGCCTAACTGAGATGATGCAGAGCCAGTTTGCCCACAGGCAGACAGACACTAATTCGGACCTGAATCAGAGCACTGACTCGAGCCTTTCACTCAATTCGTGCCCAGATGTGGGCAGAATTACCCTTCTTGCCCAGATCCTCCACATCGGAAATCCTCACGGTTTCGCCAGGCCGGACCACCCCCAGCTTGGGTGCGTTCTCCCACCGTCCGCTATTAGGGTTAAGACGCAAGTGATCGCTCCTCACATTTACATACTTGCTCGCCGTAATTGTATCGCCTGGTGCGATCATTGCATTAACCTCGAAATTGCTCGACACCCAGGCTTCTCGAAATTCCCCAACATAGACCCACCTTTGCCCGCCAGAGCTTTCAGCTTGGGCTGAAGGTTCGGTGGAAGCTGGTGATACCGGTATCTCGCTTGCCACGGCAACGTCGTCGGCAATTTCGGATACCAATTGCAGGCAGTGCAGTTCGACGTTTTCGCAGTCTGAAAAAGCGCTTTGGCATTGCGTTTGCAAGCTTGTGCGGAACTCCTCGTTGCATTTCTGCCCGGATATGGATTCACCCTGCGTGATATCAAGGAGGCAAATTTCTAGCCTCTGGCACTGTGCGACTACGTCTACCCTGAGATCGCCGTAATACAGGTACTCCGGCACGGGATATACCCTTCCGGGTGGGTTACAGACGCCCGATGAAGGAGGGCCTTGCCGCTGCTGCTCAAACCTGAAACGACAAACGGGGTTCTGCGTGTCGAAGCGGCTGGTTGCAAGTGGCAGTGTCAGCAAAACATCCTGATTTGGCGGAAGCATGATGCTGGTTTCCCCGCCGGACCGCAAGGAGCGGTGAAATTCGGGAATATCTGATGATTGCGCGCTGGCGGTCGACAGATCGCCAAGCAGGAGGTAGCCAATTGCAAATACACCTGCAAGAAGCAATTTTCTGGTCATACGTCGCAAACCCCCATGCCAGGTCACTTTGGCGACATTGCGCGGATCTTTTGCATTATACACGGACAAGTCCTTCACTCACGCGCACACTAGACCAAGAATCTGGCAAATTTGTTCCGGCCGGTTCAATCAGCCGCATTGTGGTTTCATTCCACCCTGAATGCGTTCGCAAAAGCCCATCTCAACGGCTGATCGGCGCCGATGCAGTATATCATAACGAGCCGCTCGACATTGGACCGGTCAAGTATCGACTTTATTTTGGCCGCAAATTTCAGAAAATTTTCTTAACTACGAGCTTTTTGGTTCTTAGAGATCGCCTGATGTTGGGGGAAAGCGGTCATTCGCTGCGGATGTGAAGCAATACTGACAAAATTACAGAAAGCGACTTCATCTGCGACCGTCATTGGTCCATTATGTGCCAAAAGCAGACATTGGCAATCCACTCCTGGTTAGTGATTTCCTGTTCCGTAACCTTCAAACTCCTCACCTGGCTTGATATTTGGGTATTTTTGTACGGATTTTCCCAACTCGCCCAGGATCTGGTTCATGGGTGTATAGACCCAGGAATAGGCAAACAGGGAATGCTTCATAAGATCATTGTCTTCACCGGGGTCGTTTCTCACATCGTAAACCGGTGGAAACATGTGGGTTTGCAAGGGGGACCAGAGGGACTCCGCCGTCTTCAGATGTATTTTAAACGACCGCCATTTGACGGAAAACAACTCCTCCCCAACGAAATAGAGAACATGATCACGGTCTGACTTTTCGCGCTTGCCGAGAACGAAGGCGGATTGATCAATGCCGTCAATTGGCCGGTCTTGAGGCAATCGATCGCTCTCGCCGATCAGGCCTGCGATAGTCGGCATCCAGTCGAGCGAAGCGAAGATATCATCTGTTGTTCGACCGGCATCGATTTTGGCTGGCCAGCGGATCATGCCAACGGTGCGTAACCCCGCCTCATATCCAGTAAAGCCCCCGCGCCAGGGACCATTCGAGCCACCACCGATGCCTTCCGTTACCGCGCCATTGTCGCCGGTGATTATTAGGATTGTGTCTTCGGCAATTCCGGTTTTTTCCAGGGCGTCTGCTATTCGACCGATATTGTAATCGAGTTCTGAAATGATGTCGCCGTAAATGCCGGTCTTGGTGATATTGTCAAAATCGGGATGATGTCCCAGCGGCGGGTGAATTTGTGTCAATCCGATATAGAGGAAAAAGGGATTGTCTGCCGACGCTTGTGCTTGAATGTAATCCTCGGAACGCTCGACAATTTCGCGATCTATCGTCTTGCGGCTCTCAAGGTCAAAAGGCTTTACCGCATGCGAGCTTTGCCCCTTTCGTCCTTGCCATATGTTTGGTTGGGGAACGATTTCGGGATCAAATTGCGGCGTCGAGGAATATCCGGCTTCATCAGAAGTATTCTTGATCCCGAACCATTGATCAAAGCCCTGATCGGTCGGCAGCCTGCCTTCGACATCACCCAGATGCCACTTGCCAAATAATGATGTGGCATAGCCTGAATCCGACAACAATTGCGCGAGCGTATATTCCCAAGGCGCCAAACCATAGGGCAGGCCATATGTAACCTTGTGCGTGCCCGATCTTATCGGCAACCGGCCGGTCATGATCGCTGACCGGGTGGGTGTGCATTGCGCCTCGACATTGAAGTTGGTCAGCCGCAGGCCCTGATTTGCAATTTCATCAATATGCGGCGTCGGTATCGAACCGCCCTGAATGCTGATATCAGCCCAACCCCAATTATCTACAAGGATATAGACCACATTTGGTTTCTTCTGCATTTCAATATCTCCTCCCAAAATTCGATCCTTGTTTCCAACGTCACAGCAAGATCGATTTCAGATGATCAAAAATCTCGGCTGGGGTGTAGACAGTAAGAAAGAGCGGCAACATCGGACCTATGGAGGTGCCCGCAATGGATGTCATCGTGGTCACATCGACCGGTACCAACTTTATGCGCTTGATGTTGGCGAAGGTGACCGACAAATTTGCCATTGCATCGATATTGGATGAACCCAGAAGAGCCTCCTGATTGTCATCTGATTTTTCCAACCATTTGCTTTCGAATGTTCTTGCTGCACTGCTCGCCATGGCGCTGTGTTTGCGGACATTTTCAACACGCAGTCTTGCAAGTTTCGAAGAAAACACGGTCAGCGGGAGCAGGAAGACAAGCAGTATAAAGGCGACCAGGACAATGACCTCGAATGTGAATGTCAAAAGCGTGCTGCCTTCGAGGATGATTTCCTTGGCAATCAGGCTGGCATAAACGACTGAAAATCCCAGGATAAAGGGAGCAAATGATGCTTGTGCGATTCCCAAAAAACCCAAGCCACCGGCGCGGTCGGGATGCATGGCCGACAAATGCAGGTTCAGTCTTGAGGTACGCCACAAATAGTAGCTCCAAACCAGATAACCCCAAATCCAGTTGAACAATATGAACTGGTAAACCGGAATGCACACATAGCTAAACCAAGTGCCGGCAGCACTCGGAGATATATCTGAACCATTGATTGCCAGCATCCAGCTGGAAGTGCCAAGTGCCTGTTCCTTGCGGATGCCAAGAATTATAAAGAGAACCACAATTGTGAGAAACAGCAATTCCGGCACGCGCGAACGCGTGGCACGATCCAGTTGTCTTATGGTTTTCCTAACTTGGGGATCGTCGCCTCCGTCGACCAATCCGGATGTCTGAAATTGCCGAATTGTGCGATTCAATTGTGGCCCGGTAAAAATATCGGCCAGCAGAAAAAGGGGGATGACAATCAACAATCGGATCTGCGTAGTCCAATCTTGAAGAAATGAAACAGAGACTTCTCCGCCCAAAGCGGTCTCTTCGACCAGGCACAAAACGAACAACGGTATCCAGCAGATCAAAACGACAAAGAATACCCGTCTTAAATAGCCGTGATTGGGTTTATTCAAAAGACCAATGCGTTGAAGGATCCAGTCCAGTAATCCCAACTGGAAAAACCTGATTTCTGGAATTTCATCCAGGGCATTGGTGTTTTTCGTAGTGCTGCCCATTACAAGCCCCTTTTGAGTTTGGTAATTCAAGCAAGGTGCTTTTTCCGGCGATAGGCCATGAACAATGTCAGAACCAGATTGGGTGGAACCATAAGTGCCATGAATGCAAAAACAGCCGTCGTGAGCTGCGGGTCGGCACAACAGCCGTCGACAATCACATAGACCAGCCCAACATTGCGCAAATTAGTGCACACCGCCAGGACTTGCCGGTGTCCTGGCTCCGGGCCGCCCAGAATCCAACCAGCGGCCATCAGGACCAGGATAAACGTCAACATGGCAACAAACGTCACGTTGCCAAGCTCTCCGAGCGCATCTTGCCGAACGCCCATGCTCAACATTACCGATGCGATAAACGAAAGTGTCGAGATGAGCATGGCGGGTTTGTAGAGCCGCTCTGCGAGATCAGGCGTTGCCCGCCTTATCGCCATGCCTGCAATAAGCGGGAGGAGGATCAGAACCAGCGTTCTCAGCGCAATCTGTGCATAAGGCAGCGCGAGGGCGTTCTCATTGCCGATTATGAAGTTAGCGGCGACTGGCGCCGTAACCACCGAGATCAGCGACAACAGGAACAGCAGCCCCGCGGCGGAAGCAAGATAGCCTTTTGACTTGGTCGAAAACTGTATGGCATTGATCCCGCCTGGCGCGAAACCCAATAGCAGCAATACTATGGCGGTCGCAGGAGGAAGTGGGAGAACCGCTACCAATATCAACGCGACCAGCGGTGCCATAACGATATTTGCGAGTAATGCTCGGGCAGTTTTTGATCGATCGGAAACCGCTGTAAGAATGTCAGCCCATTGCACTGCCAGCCCGACACAGAACATTGCCAGTGTGATGAACGAATAGATGAGTGCGTTTACGATCGTATCAAAGGGCATGATCAAAATGGCCCGACATGAAAAATGATGTTTGTGATCGCCAACATGCCGATCGCCAGCATGATGATGCTTGAGATCAATGCGATCGAATAAGGGAACCTGCGCCCAGATATCTCGGCCAGGCGGCGCAGGAAAACAACTTGCTGAATGACTGCCATGATCAGCATCAGCGCGCCAAGACAGAGCAGTGCCAATCCGAGGTTACGGGCACCAATAGCGGGCAGTTTTTCAAATCCTGGCGTCTCGGTCAGATATTGGAAGAACTTGTAGATCGTAAATCCAAAGCCGATCAACGAAACCGAGGTCCGCATGTAAGCCATTGTCGTACGATCTGATGCAAGACGGGAGCGTTCAAAGGCCAGTCCGGTTCGATCCTGGGCAAGTTCCGTACTTGTAGGAGAGTGATCGCTAACAGGTTCGGTCATGAGCGTGCCTCCTGCCTTGTTTCATCTTGTTTGGGAATTGCGGATGGGCCGACCTGTGATTCTTCGACCAGGAAGTAATTGAGGAATGTCCGAATGACCGCGATAGCCGCCAGCTTTCCCAATTGTTCCCAGGATGGAGCAACTGCCGTACCAATAATGTCGGCTGCCAATTGCAACTCCAGAGCAACCAGCAAATAGCGCGCAAATGTTTGCCGCATGGTATCGAGCCATCGCGACTTCGGCCTGGAAGTCACAAGATTGAGAAGGATTACAATTCCGCCGACGGCTACCACCAGAATACTGCCGATTTCAAATATCAGCTTCATTCCGGTAGCGGACAGTTCAACGAAATGTGCAAGCTGTTCCATCTGATTTCCTCGAACCAGCAATGCCAGATTGGGTTGGCGTCAGGCAGTCTGAAGAGTCTTTTGTTCTGCAAGACAATTTGTGAACAGCCTCTCCAATGCATTTTCATCCAGCGTCGATTTGTGGGCTATGGCGACGATTTGTGATCTTGGTTTGCCACAACTCCAATCGCCTTCGGCCATGATATCGATCCGCCTACCGACCACTTGAAGGATGTGTCGACGGTCTGGATCAGCGACGGACTGCACAATCCCCTTGCAACGATAGATATTCGACGGCAGTTTCTGTTTGATCATCTTCTTCAGTGCGTCGATGGAAAACGGGATGTCCGTTTCAAAGCTCCATGTGCTGAATGAACTGCCATGGTTATGATGGGCGTGATCATCATGATCGGGCTTGCTATTTCCGACCATTTTCGCAGCGTGGTCGAAGCGGCCTACTGACAACAGAATTTCCAGCGGAACATCGCAATTGATTGCCGGTACTAAACGAACCCTTGAAAAGTGGCTGTCGATCCAGCGTTTAACCTTGGTTGCACCTTCGACGCCTGCCAGGTCAATCTTGTTCATGATCACCAGGTCGGAAAATCCGATTTGCTGGAGTTTCAGTTTTACCAAATCCGGATCGTCATAGGTGAACACCTGATCGGTATCGACAACACAGGTCACGCTGTCGAGGCGGATCATGTCGCGATAGCTTGAATCGACGAATGTCATATAGATGCCGGATGGATCGGCGACGCCGCTTGCTTCCAGGATGATGTATTCCACCGGTTCATCCCGATCGATCAATTCTGCAACCGATTCAATCAGGTCATCGCGGATCTGGCAGCACACACAGCCATTGGCGAGGCTGATCATACCGTCCTCGACATCGACTACCAGTTCGGCATCAATATTGATGGAGCCAAAATCATTGACCAGAATTCCGACTTTCAATCCGTGATCGCCATTTAGAATGTGGTTGAGCAGCGTTGTTTTCCCGGCTCCCAAAAAGCCGGTCAGAATAGTCAACGGGATTGCTTCTTTATTGGCATAATTCATGCTTTTTCCTCTACTCACGCTGTTTCACGCGCCGGGTGAAAACTACCCGGCGCGCAGCTGTTGCGGTTCGGATCAATCGGTATGCTCACGAGCAGCAATCAGCGCCTTGAGATCGAAACGGAAGGCTTTTTCGTCATAGTGCTGGGTGAGGGGACGAATGACGTCCTCCGGCATATAGACATTTGGATCCAATTCCCGCTCGCGGAGGAACGCATCCTGCTGTTCTTCACGCGGCAGGCGCGGTTTTGGGATCTGGATATATTCCGGCATTTCGCCTTCCGGGAAGAGAGTTCTCGGATCGGGTGGCTGCATCGCGGCGGCTTCGGGGCGCAGCGCCATCCGCTCCCAGACACGGTCCTTGGTAACATTGATGACCTTGGTATCTGGGCCGCCGAAAAGGAAAAGACCGTCCCAATGGCTTCGAATCTCGGCGATAGCCTCGCCCGCGGACTCCTCTGTATAGTGGCAGATCACACCCACACGCGGTTGGATTTCGTTCATCAAGTAGCCCGCCGCGTAATACGGTGTGTGGTAGGTGTCGAGCGTGAACTCAAGCACCTCTTTTGGCGTACCATATTTGTAATTGAGAAGCTGTGGCAGGTCAGCCTGACCTTCCGTTACAAAAACGTCCACACCTTTTGCAAACTTGATGGTAGATTCATCAGGACGCCCGTCACCGGTCCAAACAAAGGACAAACCGGCTTCTTCCCAGTCCACCCGGAAAGCGGAGGCTCCATTTTTTACGTGGCTGCGCGCCCAGTGGGTGACCTTCAATCCCGGCTCTTCGAGGCAGACGCCGCCCTCATCTTTATAGTCAAACTCGACGACTTCCGTGTCATAGCCCGCACCTATTGGACAATGGTCGAAGTTCTCAAGATGCCAAGTCATCATTTCGTGCATCTTGTCGACCATGAATTGGGTGCCGGTCTCAGGCCGGTCGCCAGACGGCCCAAATATCCGCAGACCGTCTCGCCATCCGCCCGACCATGCCCGGAATGGCATGAAATAAGGAAGATCGGCATAATGATCTACATGAAGATGGCTTATGAAAATGTCTCGCACCATTGGCGGGAGGATGCCCATCTGAAGAATATTCTTCACGCATCCATTGCCAAAATCGAAGAAAAGGCGACGAGGAAACGGGGTTCCGTTCCCAAGTTCCAGTACAATTGAAGTACCGGACTGCACCAATGTTGGGGGCCAAGGCGTGCTTCCCGGGAAACAGATGCGCATTTCGCCTTCGGCGAGCGGTTCATTTGGCGGGAAAAAATTGTTGCTGGTGCAGGAAGGCGTTGGACGAAAATAATCCGGTAAAGTGATGCCTCCACCCGGGCGAACGCCATATGGATTTCTTGGTTGATTCATTTTCTTGGTCTCCTCATGACTTGGAATGCGAGATCGGGTCGTCTTCATTACGGAAGTTTTTGTCCGGCAATCCGTTGCCGGCAGAACGCAGGAATGCAGCAATTTCTTTTTGCAGGCCGCCGATACTTTCGAGCAATTGCTGCTTGTGGGATCGCTGGCTTTCCTGCTGGTCTTCGCTCAGGAAATCGAGTTCGTTCAGAATGATTTCAAAATCACGGCAGATGGAGTCGAACTCGGCATTTTTGCGACGGAGTTTCCGGATGCTATCTTCAGCTCCCGGGAAGCGATCATCCAGGGACAGGACTTTACTTGATCTGTTTCGTCCGCGTTGTTTCATGTGACAAAACTATCACGCGATTGCACATCAAATGAATTCTGTTACAGTTAAACTCACGTAACGCCGACACAAATATGGCTGTATAAGCGGCTGTAATAATAGGAAAAATAAGGCGAATGGCGCTTGGCGCAAAGGACAAACGTTACATAGACCCGGTGCATGACTCTGAAGAAATTCGGACCGCCCTTGGCCGTGTTCTAAACAGCGATTTATTTGCACATTCGGAAAGATTGAAGGACTTTCTATCTTATGTCGTTGAAGAGGCAATCGCTGGCCGCGCCAACGAGATCCTGGGTAAGAAGATTGCCGAGGACGTTTATCAACGGAACATAGCCGACGAAGGCAGCACAAGTATCGTCCGCGTCGATGCCGGGCGGCTGCGCCGCAAATTGACCTCCTACTATGAAACTGAAGGTGCAAAGGATGCTGTCAGAATCCAGCTCGAAAGCGTTGGCTATGCCCCGACTTTCATAGACCATGACCCGAATTCTCCGGCCGCACTTAATGTATCTGTCGCTGGCGAAGGAAATTTCGGGCGATCCGGCAAATTGACTATGGTCGGGACTATCATCGTCGCAATTATGTTGCTTGCCGGGAGTGTTTTCTGGATCACAACGGATAGTGATGATCCGCCGAAACAAAACGATGCTCGCCTGGTGGAACGACAGGCGTTGGCAAGCAAATCAAAGGCTACAGTTCAGGCAGACAATCTTTGTGTGCAGGCGCGTGGCATGCTGTTTCCGATTGTCGATCGGCCCAATCAATCCATTGCAACTGACATTTTCAAACAGGCGATAATAGCTGACCCTGGCTATTCCTGTGGCTATTCGGGTGCTGCACACAGCCTTAGTACGATGGCTCTCCTTACACTCGATGAAAGTGAACGTAAAAGATTGGCGGCTGACGCAGGCATGATGGCGGAAAAATCCTTGAACGTTGCACCCAAGGATGGATGGAGCCAGTCCGCCATCGCATGGAGCGCCTTTGTAAATCGACAATTCGATTTGGCCTTGGAACATTCGGCATTAGCTGCAAATCTTTCCCCGGCCGACGGAAACGTCCTGGATTTTCGTGCGCTCATTCTCTTGCTGACAGGCGATTTCAAGACTGCGATGGAAATTTCCGATCCGAAAATTTCGCGCGAAACCGGGAGTTTCCGCTTCGCCAATCGCAATATACACGCAGTCGCCAATTATCATTTGGGCAATTATGATACAGCGATCGCATCTCTGAATGCCGCCACTGAGTTGGGTGACCCTGTTAGCGCACTGACTCTCGCTTACCTCGCCGCGTCGTATCATGGGCTGCGTAGGGAGCAGGAAGCGAGGCGCTTGATCCGGCAGTTACAGGAAAATTGGCCAAACTTCCGGCCGGAATTGCTTTATGCCTTCTACACAAAACCAGAACTCGTTGACGGTATATTGACGGCACTGAACGATGCGGGCTGGAACAAATCCGAGAATTGATTGCTAAGTTTTTTGCCGATGTCTTCTTTGGGCGAAACTCATACTAAGCCTATAACACTGGTGCGGAGCAGCGTAGTTCAGCTCGGATCCCAGGGCCGATGTTCTTGCAACTATTGCGGTTCGTGCGCTTTCGCCAGACACACCTGTTGCTATGAACCGAATGGCAATCGCGTTATTCGTTCTCCGGTGAGGTCAAAGACCGCGTTTGCGACGGCGGGAAGGAGCGGCGGAAGGCCTGGTTCGCCAACACCACCCGGTTCGTCTGCCCCTTCCATGATGCTCACGTCGATTTCTGGCATTTCCGGCAAACGGAGCGGCTCATAGTCATGGAAATTGGACTGCTCGACTTCACCGTCCGTGATCGTAATTTCGCCGCGAAGAAACGCACTCAACCCGAATACAATACTGGAGTGCATTTGGGCTTCCACTTGTCCGGGATTGATCGCGACACCGCAGTCCACGACACAGGTCACCTTGTCGACGCGAAGCTCACCTTCGACGATCCGCACCTCGGCGACCTCTCCGACAATGCTCTCAAAGGACGCAACCAGCGCGACACCGCGTCCTACATTTGCTTCGACCGGCTTCGACCACCCTGCCTCTGTTGCCAGCCTGTCCAGAACAGCGAGGTGCCGGGGTTGGTTTCGCAGCAACCTACGGCGAAACACTATCGGGTCTTGACCAGCGGCATCGGCAAGATCATCGATTAAACTCTCGACGACAAATGGGTTGTGCGACGAACCAACCGCTCGCCAGAAATGGACAGGCAGTCCCGGATCATGATCGACCCATTCAATACGGATATTCGGAATGTCATAAGGCAAATTGACCAAACCCTCGACCGCCTGTTCATCGACGCCATCATCCCGGATCAGGAAGGGCAAGCGGGACCATTTGGAGACCGATGGCTTTGCCACCTTGATGTCAAGTGCAGCGAGATCGCCAGTGTCATCCAGAATCCCGGTCGCGCGCGTGAGGTTGAATGAACGATATCGACCGGCGCGCATATCGTCTTCCCTTGAATAGACCAGTTGGACCGGACGACCGATCGCCAAAGCGATTTCTGTCGCAGCAGCGACAAAGTCCTGAGCTGACCGGCGACCGAACCCGCCGCCCAGGAAAGTCGTGTGGACGGTGACGTTCTTTGGATCGATTCCGGCTATCTCTCCAACGGTGTTTTGTACAAGGCTTTGCGCCTGTGTCGGTCCCCAGACTTCCGCGAATCCATTGCCTACGGAGACGGTAAAGTTCATTGGTTCCATGCAGGCATGGGCAAGATAGGGCTGTTCGAATTCGCGCGTGATCGATCTGCCATTGGAAAACGTCGCAAAGTCACCGGCGGTTTCGGCGATGATACCCGATCTGTCGAGAGACTTACGATATCCTTCGCGAAGGTCATCCATTCCCATCCCCGCAAACGGACCGGGCTCCCAATCGATATCAACGTCATCGCGGGCAGAGTGCGCCGCCCAATAATGATCGGCGACAATCGCCACACCGGTCGAAATGGCTACGACATCGTGAACCTCGGGGCGCTGAAGTGCTCTGTCGGCGTGATACGACCGAACCGCTGCCATGAGCTGCGGCGGGGAGATAACCACCGCAGTGACCATGTCCGGAACCCGGACATCGATGCCAAACACCGCCCGCCCGGTGATTTTCTGTATCGTGTCCAACCGTCTGACCGATCTGCCGATGACCGAGCGTTTGTCAGCGGATTTCAACAGCGGGTTTTCTGGCACAGGCAGCTCTGAGGCGTCGGCAGCCAGATCGGCAAATGTTGCCCGTCGACCGTCGGGAGCGGAAACGATACCATCGTTGACGGACAGAGTGGCAGCATCGATGTTCCACCTGTCAGCGGCAGCTTGCTCCAGCATCATGCGGGCCGCAGCCCCCATTGATCGCATTCGCGTCCATTCACTGCGCAGACCACTCGACCCTCCGGTGATCATAAAGCCATTGAATGGAAACCCGAATGCCGGAGCAGAATTCGCCTGTACCACTTCAATTGTTTCCCAATCGCATCCCAACTCGTCTGCAATCAGTTGAGCAATGCCGGTCAGCGTACCTTGTCCCATCTCGGACTTGCCAACGGTCAAAATTACACGCCCATCTGACACGATTTCAACATATGCACTTGCCCTGAAACCATTCGCATTGGGGTTGGTATCGCTGCGATGATCGGAGCTTGCATGCGACGGTCGAGGCGCTGACAGGGCCACAATCAATCCACCGCCAAGCGCTGCTCCAGAGATCAAGAATTGGCGACGGCTGAGCGTTGGTGCTTGATACATCATAGTTACTCTGCCTCGGCCGCGAACTGAATGGCGGCGCGAATGCGCGCATATGTCCCGCACCGGCAAATATTTCCTGCCATCGCGTCTTCGATCGCAGTTTTGGTCGGTGATGGATTGGTCGCCAGCAGGGCCGTGGCCGACATTATCTGACCTGACTGGCAGTATCCGCATTGTGGGACATCAATCTCCCGCCATGCAGCTTGGACATTGGCTCCGACCTGGGTCGTTCCAATGTGCTCAATGGTGGTCACTTCGCCATTGGCTGCTTCATCCAAGCTGGTCTGGCACGAACGGACTGCCTCTCCGTTAAGGTGGACGGTACAGGCACCGCACAAGCCCAAGCCGCAACCGAACTTGGTTCCGGTCAGGCCGACAATATCGCGAACAACCCAAAGCAAAGGCATGTCCGCCGGAAGATCGAGATCATGGCGGATATCGTTGATGGTCAACGTGATCATGGCGAGATTCTCCCTTGAAACCAACGGCTCGACGGCGGCCGGATATCCGGCCTCGTGGTTGCGTCATTCCGTCAGATACTGCTACTAATTCATTCTGAAAATGACTAAGAATGGATATTCAGCATGCAAAAAATGAATACAGAAATTGCCATGCTGGACATACGCGTACTGAGTTTTCTCGATATCCTGCTTCAGACTGGAAGCGTGACACGCACCGGCGAAATCATCGGAATCAGCCAACCTTCCGCTAGTCGACTGCTTGCCCGCACACGACGCCTGACCGGCGACCCACTCCTTATCAGAACCCAGAAGGGCTATCAGCTGACCGATTACGCACGGTCTCTGCGAGAGCCGGTTCTGGAGGCGATTTCTTCCCTGCAGGCTGTCTTCTCGAAGCCTGAGTTCAATCCCATTGAATCCGACCGGACATTTCGTGTCGCATGTACCGACTATGCCCTGGCCTGCGTTGTCGGTCCGCTGATGCGGAACCTGGCAAACGAGGCGCCGACAATTTCGGTGGAGGTGCTGCCACTAGTGCCCGAGAGCTTCACGATGTTGGATAACGGTGAAATTGATTTTGTGCTCTACGCGACGCTGAGTGTGAAGGGCGATTTCATTGTCCAGAAGCTGTTCGATGAGAGCTACGCAGTGGTTATGCGAAAAGGACATCCCTTATTGGAACTGCTTTCGGAGCGCGACGCCCTCGAACCAGAAGATATTGCCGGGGTTCCACAGGTGGAATTCTCCTATCCGACCCAGGAAAATCTACAAGCCGATACGGTGTTGCGTGGCGAAAGCGGAGGCATTTGTTCCACGCTTTCGGTTCCGTTCTTTACAGCCCTGCCGTTCATCGTCGCGGATACGAACGCGATTGCGCCGGTTCCGAGCCGTTTCGGTGCCATGCTTACGCAAGCTTACAATGTCGATACGGCGCCATACCGTCCCAGTCGTGGATTTCCTTATCACCTG